>NZ_JBMPOR010000003.1:0-398290 GCF_049340265.1 Undibacterium sp. Di26W | reverse complement strand
GTCTTGGCGTAACGTTCAAAGCTTCCTTGGGCAAAGGTAGTCTGTTTCATGGCTTCAATGATTGACAGGGGAACATGCTTCTATTAACGTTTCTGAAGGAGATTGCGTTTACTTAATCAGAGATTCCCTAGTTTTAAGCCTAGCTGCTTTGCTTTTTGCTACGTGTCATTAATGCCGCCATGCGACTTCAAGCATTTTCTATCAGCGAGTTGATGATGTCAACAATAACAGTGTGCTAAACGTGGGTCACAATAGATGCAAATTATCCAGCAAAGTGGGTCAATTTTCAGTGCAAATCAACAACATGCTGATAACGTTAGAGTGAAGACCCAGTTTTGCCTTGCTTTTTTCGTTGCCTTTTGTTCTACAATTAACCCCGCCAACGCCTGCTCGCTACAGATCGTCAACAGTTTCTTACGCCTGCAAATCCCCCACCGCCACAGAGCCAGTCGCGCCGATCAACTTCACGATGATGTCGCTGCTACCGACCGTCGTGCCCGCTGTGTGCTCAACCACATAAGTGCCAGCGGCAGCGCCCGAGGCTACGTTGACCATGAATGCCTTGTAGTCATTGTTGGTAAGGTTGCCAGCGCCGTTAGTGATGTTGGTAGCCAGGCTGCCAAAGTCGGAACTGGCGATGTTGATAGTCCCCAGGGACGACGCCGCGTTGCCGAAATGCAGGGCATCGGGGCGGTTGATCTTGAAGTTGCTGATGGTAATCAGGTTGGTGGCGATGTGACCGAGAGTGGAGCTGCTGACTGCAATATTATCCACCCCGCCAGTGGAGGCGAGGTAGATGGTTTCAATTCCAGCGCCGCCAGTGACGGTCAGGTTGCCTGTTCCAGAGCCCTTAAGAACGACATTACCCGTGCCTGCTAATGTCACCGTGCCGTTGTCGCCGCCCCCCGCCAGTTCGACTTGATAGTTTGCACTGCCAGCCAGAGTCAAGTGTTGATTTAAGCTTCCCACGACAATCACCTTGTTGGTCGTGAACGCAGTCAGGTTTACCGTGCTCCCGAATCCGGTGATTACTTCCATATCGTTGACTGGATTGAATGTCAGGTTTTCTGAGCCAGCCAGATAGATGATGCCAATATGATTCATTTGAACAGCGCTCAAGGTCGCCGTGCCAGCATCCGTAATAGATATGCCTGCGCCGCCGAGAGCATTGCCCATGTCCCACTTTGCTCCTGCCAGATTGGCATTGGTTGAAATGATACCGACCTCACCTGTGGTTTTGATCTGGTTAATCACCTGGTTCGGCGCGCCCAGGTGCACAGTCCGGGAACCGGCAGCATTGTTCAGGTTGATTGTCTGCGCAACGCTCCCGAGGTAAATGGAATCGTAGTCGTTCGTGCTGTTGTCATTGATGGTGGTGAACTGACTCATGAATGCAACCGCTTGTTGCATCGTCCCCCCCTGTTGCAAATTCAGGGTAGTCACGCCCGTGACTACCGCCGGGTGAGCCGCATCGGTGAAAGCAGAGGTGACATTCAACACGTCGGTTCCGCCATTGCCCGAGATGGAAGTGCCTGCTGTCAGCAAAGTGGCATCCGTCGCATTGAAGATATCATTGCCTGCCGTACCCAGATTTGTGACGCCAGGGTTGACTACACTGTTCACCCCTGGCACGACCACGGCAGGACTATTGGCCATGGTAGTAAATAGCGCGTCGAGCTTACTTGCTGCGCTTGTGCCGGTACCGGCATCCACCACGCCCCCCAGCCATGTCTTGACAACACCGTAGGCATTGCCGTTAGTTGCGCTATAGGTCGCCTGAGCCGCCGGGCTGGCTGCCATCTTCGCGGTGAATGCGCTGGCGGCGGTGAACTTGGCGGCAACCGTGGCAGCGTCTGTGCCAAGTGCGCCCGTTAAGATGGCAATAGCAGCCTGGCCAATGGTGAAGGTGCCGTTGTTGATCTGCCCGACCCAGTAGCTTAAGCCAGACGGATCAGCATCGTGGTTGAACAGGTTACGGTACAGGGCATTGACGGTTTGCGCCATCGTGAAATTGGCAAAGGCGTTGGCGTATTCAGTTTGCTGCGAAAACAGCTGCGCAATTTGCACTGTCGTAAAGTTCACCTGCGCGCCGGATGTCCAGTAAGTCAGGCCAGCGACATCTGCCGGGCGTTTAAAGTAAGCGATGTAGAGGTTTTGAATATCAGCGGCGTTTGCCATGGAGAACCCTTGTTAGAATAAACGGCGATCATCAATGTCACCAAAGGCTCGCATGGTAACACGCCAACTTTGCCCGGAAAAGGCTTGCAGGCGTCAATGACTGCAGCACCCAGCCCTTGTCAGCCATCGCAGGTACGATCCACAATTGATCAAATACCACGACGCACTCTGACGCGCAGACTGCCTCAACTACTAGAGCAAGGCCGTATTCATTCTAGATGAGCAAGTCCTACAATGCACTATTCCGAGGAGGCGTCAATGCCTCAAACCGAGAGCGCACAACTGCAGTAGATAGAAAATCAAACGAGGTGTGTTCACACCTAGACACGAGAAATCAAAAAAGTCTACATGTGTAGGCCAAAAGTGAAGTGGGCGACGTCACTACTGATCTGATCGCGGCACGACAATCAAACCCGGCCCGGGAAATTTTGGTCTGTCGTAAATAGTGGCGTGAGCAAAATGGAGCGCATGAGTTGCTCTGGACAGTATGGTGCACAAATATCGCTTTCGTTAAACCCCTACCGTCATCCCCACTGGGATCATGAACATGATTCCTGGTGTTGGCCGATGTTTTACCATTGATACATCAACAGAAATTGTGCCAATGCCATTTTTGAATTCGGCGAGGTGACACTGACATGATGCTCGCTGGTCAGGTAAGACAGGAAGGCCTTGACCTCGATTGCTCCCATTTCCAGGGGATGCCGCAGACCATGAAAGCGGATGAACCATCGAATCCGTTAGACATAGGCTTCTTCGGTGCGTAAGCTATAGTGCTTGCACGTATGCAATTTTTAACGCGGCTGAGCAGTTTTGGTGGCTTAGAATTTGGATCAGAAGTAAGATTGCCGGTATCCACAGGACCTGTCTGCCTTTCCTAGTTATTTAGTACTGCAGTAAATACAGTATGTGACAGGAGGCAGCGCAGGGCAATGGTTACAAGCGAATTACCCTGCCAGGATAGGCGGACAGAGCGCTAGGTTAGGTGGAATTTTTTTCGCTCTATTTGAAGTTAGGCATTGTGGCGATCGATAAAGTGCTTACGTCCGAGTTGCTATTTCACTGGGACGCAGCGGCGGCAATCTTCGGTAAACTTCAGATTCATTGCTGTCTGACAGGAGAGGAAAATGGATGAAAACGGTTTGATCTTGGAATGCGATTTTTCCTTCAAATGTCCGAAGACATGGGAAAGCCTGACCGTTCTTGACGATCCGGAAAAAAGATTTTGTTCCAGTTGCGAACGGGAAGTCTTTTTCATCAGGACAAGACAGGAACTCGAGGTATTTCGAAGACTCGGACGATGCATTGCCGCGAGTGTGCATGATCCAATCATGGGCGCGAAAGTAGCCATTGGCGGCATCGGTTTAGTCGGCGATACTGAGATACATGTATTCGGCGATCGGGAAAACGTCGATGAACTGATGGTCGCAATGGATCGCCATCACAGGAAGAACAAAAACGATGAAGACAAGCAGTAATTACAGAATCGTCGAATAAAAGATGAGCTATGTGCAGCTTTGTGCAAAGACGGGCGGGCTATATACAGGATATTTGTTCGGCATATAGACTAGTCGGGCTCTTCGTGATCAGGAAGCTGAAATATATGATGATGGCCAATTTCGATATACAAAACATTCTCAGCGTTGAGCCTAACTCGTCGTTGCACACTCACGCCGTTGGCGTAGGTGAACTCAGTCGTTAAGCATTTTTTAGGTTAGCAGTGCAACTTTTTCCAAAAGATTTTTCGAGATATGTGGTAAGCGCGGTGCACATCGGGAATGTGAACGCCGAGCTAAGCAATTGGAAGAAGAAATGCGCGCTCAGGAAATCGGCTTGCTAAGAACTCACGCTCGCTATAGGTTTTACGGGATCCATCCAGAATCAAAAGAATCTTTTCTGTCTGCGCAAATGATTCTGGAACGACACTTGAAACGTCCGCTAGCATGCGATCAATCGAAAGTCGTTGAGGGTGATTCTTGGTGGTTTATTCCCAAGGACTGGACTGGATTGGAATGGTTGGATTTGTCGTTGAAAAAAATACTGGAAACGTCATTGCGTTAGGTTCGGGAATAATTGGGCGATATAAAGGCAAAATGCTTCCCGCGGAATGGATTGCAATTTCTTACTATCTCGAACATGGAAAGGTTGAGTGAGCATGCCTAACTTGCCGTTCAACGCCGACGCTAAGCGCCGGTCAACTTAGTTCGTTGGAGATCACGAATGGCATACGATTTAGTTGTTGGCCGAGGTAGCAAAGTCAAAGATGCGTCAGATATAGTTGGAGGGATTGAATTCGCTGAACTTCCGGCGATCTCGCGGCTGCTCAAGCGAATTGATTCCTCGCTGCTTCAACGAATATCCAACCTATTCGAAGACCAAGCGTTCTCGGTCTCAGAAATTGAACTGGCCCTCCTGCAATTTTTTCCACTGCTCACATTAGACTTACATCCAGATGAACGGGCTTTCTTACAGAAGCTCATCTCTGTGCTCTCGTACGCTAAATGGAAGCAGCTAGGCCTTTATGGGATTGCAGATTGATCTCTAACAGAGATGGTCGATCGGACTGGCAGCCATGCGGCTCAGTATTTAATTAATTTGTGGGCGGCCATCCGTTCACCGTTGCGTTATGACTGAAGAATCCGAAATTAGCTCGACAATTCAATCGACGATTGAGCCGACGATAAAACGAAACGAGGCTTGGTTTGTTATTTGCATTGGTCGCGGTAGGGACGATGGTTACCCACCGCCCCCCGCACAGATCCGTACTTGCGGAACTACCGCATACGGCTCCTGCCAGAGGTACTAACGTGAAATCGCTCTGACGGAAGTGGATGTACTACCCGGCACGGAGGAATAAATTTTCGAACTAACCGCGAGAATCTGCTCCATGGCAATCGATGTCGCTGGCTTCTACGCAGCAAAGAGTGCCGCCATGCACGGCACACTTCACTGAGAAACCCCGACAGTCGGCGCATGTTGCCCGGCACGGCATAATAGTTCAAGTACCCCCTGATCACACGATTCAACCATCTACCCACCACCTGCACTGATTCATGCCGCCTTCGCATCAGCGTTTCACGAATAGCTGCCAACGATGCGCGCATCCGCTTCTTGATCGTCAACCTGACGATAAGTAAGCCACTTCTGGGCTGACTACAGCAGTGCGTGAACCCCAGAAAGTCGAATGTTTCCGGTTTTCTTATTCCACGTTCCCGACACTGTTGCATCGCGTACCGTCCAAATCGGATCAGCCGTGTTTTGTCGGGATGAAGTTCCAATTTAAATTGCGCTAGGCGTTCTCGCATTGCCGCCAGAAATCGCTTTGCATCACCTTCGTATTGGAAACCCATCACGCTATCGTCAGCGTAGCGTACCAAGATGACATCGCCCAAAGCATATCGACCACGCCACTGATGTGCCCATAAATCTAGCGCATAGTGTAAATAGATGTTGGACAACATTGGCGAAATGACCGAACCCTGAGGGGTTCCCCGTACCGAGGCGGTGCGGAGTCCATTCTCAATTGTTCCGGCTTTTAGCCATTTTCGGATTAATCGAATGACGCGCTTATCTGCAATCCGGTGCTCTAGAAATCGGATCATCCAGTCATGATCTATCTCATCAAAGAATGAACGGATATCTGCATCCAGAATCCAGTTTACTTTACGTCCCTCGATTCCTTCCGATAACGCATCCAGTGCATCGTGTTGACCTTTCCCCGGCCGAAATCCATACGAGAACCCGAGGAAGTCCTGCTCGTAAATTGCGCCCAGAACCAGGGAAATGGCCTGTTGCACAATTTTATCTTCCAGCGCTGCAATCCCAAGTGGACGCAGCTTGCCGTCCGCCTTAGGTATATGGACTCTTCTGGATGGTTGTGCGCGATAAATACCGGTATGAATCTCCCGATGCAATTCATGCACTCGCCCATAGAGTTCGCTCTCGTAGTCATGCCACGTTACGCCATCCACGCCTGCCGCCGCTTGTTTGCGGAGCGCATAAAAGCTCTCCACCAGCAATGACGGTGTGACGTGATGCAGCAGTGCCGTAAAGCGGCATTGACGGTTTCGTCTTGCTGTTTCGCGTACGCCTTCAAGTCCCATCGACGCGTATTTATCTCGGCTCTGTGTCCGTGACGCGGGGGATTCGTTGGCGTTCCCTAAGGCTACACCCCTTTCCTCCATTGCCTCCGCTAGGTCAGACCCTTTGTTCGGCAACTTCTTCGGTACTATGGGTGTATCCGACTTCTCATCGGCGTAGATGGTTGGATTGCGGTCATTAACCTTGCCAACCCCATCCTGCCACGTTGCACAGGATACCAATGAGATCTCGCTGCTTCCGTGTAATAGACTTCCCAACATGCACAGGTTCTCCGACCGCGTGGGATCAGCATACGACTTGCGATTACCGCCGTACACCATATTGCCTTCCGCTTCGCTTAACAACGTCGGCATCCCAGATTCCTGATTTCGCGGCTCAATGGCTGGCCTGTCGGTTTCCCCTGTCAACGCTTCAGCATACACCTCACGATGCATACCGCATGACTCGGGGCCAGAGTGATTCGCCATTTCTTCTCCGTATCGAACTTACATCAACTATCTATTATCGGCTTTGCAGCCGCTCTAAGCGTCCAGCCGTCCCATCTACGAATTGATGCCCTGTTTGAAGATACTTCAGTTTTTTTAAACTGAGGAAATCAGGATGACACGAGAAGAACGCAGAGCAGTATGGCAAGAGCGGATCAATCAATGGCAACAAAGCGGCTTGCGACCGGCAGCATTTGCCCGTCAGCATGCGCTTGATGTCAAACGGTTGGCCTACTGGCGCACCCGGCTTAAGAGCAATGCGCCAGGGCCAGCACAGCAGACACTCATCCCTTTGCGTATTCAAGCTGTCAGCCCACAAGTGGACGCATCCGTTGCCTCTGCACCCACAGCTTGCCTCACCATCACCAGCCCTGGTGGCTGGCACATCCGCTTGCCAGCGACCTTGCCGGTTGGACGCTTACATTTTTCTGGTCGATTCGATTGATCCACAATAAAACAAAGGGAAACTGGCGACATATCGTCCTCCGAACAATTAGCTACAGCTAATCATTCTGCGCTGACTCAGCTGTGGCCATGCCAAAGGACCTTGCCATGGGGCATGTCTCTTCAGTAGTCTCTTTTTCTCGGTATCGAGTCTGAATTCACCGCCCGACATAGCTTTTCGCGCCGGTCCAAAGGAATGATGATTGGTATCAGGGAAAAATGCGAATATAGGCTTTTGTGAGGCTTGGTATACGTTGTTTTTCCCAAACTCCATCACCGCTTTCACTGTCCCGATCTCCCTTACCATTTGTATTCCCTTCGATGGTTTTTATCTTATCCGTGATCGATACTTGATCCTCTATAACCAAGCCAATGTGTGAAAAATCAAAGATTACAAAATCACCAGCACGAGCCAGTTTAGTTTCAGGAAGTATCAATATTTTTCTTTGATCAGCCCATTTTCCCCACCCGAATGCACTGGCATCTCGACATCGCCACTTTTCGGCTAACGAAAAGCTGGTTAGATTAAGCAACGTTCTGACAGATTCATCTTCAAGCCACTCTCTCATTACCCAAGAAGTGAAAGCGGCACACCATGGCCAAGCACCAGGTGCTAACCATGTTGCCCCTTGGTACTCAACTATTCGTGCACCGGTATTATTGACGGCACCCTCCCGTGTACCCTTTTCTGACTTTGCCAATGCGATCAGTTTTTGTATTGCTTCGTTCATTTAGTTCTCCTATTTTTTTGTGTGCTATCTCAATCAAAATACTAGGGGCTGTTGACGTTTGAACGTAAGTCTATGAAAAAGAAAGGCAAACTTGTATTGTTAAGGTTCTCACACCGGATCAACACGAGTTTGCCATGCCCCGATTGCTGCTCAACGACGAGCTTTGGTCAAAGCTGAAGAAGATTTTGCTTCAAGAACGAATTTATAACAAGCGCAATTTACGCCTGATGGTAGAAGCGATGCTGTATCGGCTGAGAGTGGGCTGCCCGTGGAGAGACTTACCGAAAGCGTTTGGTTGCTGGAACTCGATTTATAAGAGATTTAATGCCTGGTCAACCTGCGAGAAGTGGAGTGCAGTTTTTAAGGCACTGGTCACAGAGCCGGATGTGGAGTGGATTTTTATCGATGGCAGCTATGCCAAGGCACATCAGCATAGTGCAGGAGCCGCCAGTGATAGTGATGAAGGCATAGGGAAAAGCCGGGCTGGTAATACAACGAAAATTCATTTGGCAGTCGATGGTTATGGATTGCCAATCGATTTTACGGTTACCAGTGGCGCTACCCATGACTGCAAGGCTGCGCCAGAACTAATTGCCGTGCTGCCGCAGGCAGGAGCCATGATTGCCGATAAAGGGTATGACAGCGAATCGATACGAGAGCAAATCATCGCAAAGGGAAGTCGTTTCGTTATCCCGAGAAGACGCAACTCTCTCAATGGAAACGATGACCTTGATAAAGGGCTGTATCGATACCGTCACCTCGTCGAGAATGCGTTTGCCCGCTTAAAACAGTTTCGGGCTTTGGCGACGAGATTCGACAAGTTGAAACGTAATTATGTCAGTGTTGTCGCCATGGCCTGCGCCTTTTTGTGGTTGCCTATGTGAAACGTCAACAGACCCTAGAGTAATGTCGGCCAGATGCGTCAAATCGCGCACGTAATCGGTGGGGAAAATGATCAAGCACGGCAAAAACGGCATGCTGGTCGACATCTTTAAGTCCGATGATATTGCCTCAGCCGCGATTGACGCATTGTGTCCAATTCTGCTCATTCGTGCATTGGGTCAATCCAGCCATTTACATCGCACAAGTATCGCGAAGGCGTTTGCTGCGAGTGCGAATCTTTTAGCCTAAAAATGGTGGCAAACCAGTGGAAACCAGACAAAGTATAGCTAAAAGTAGCCGACTACGGCACGCCAAAACAAATCTTAGGTGTTGTTTTTTTAAAATTAATAAAAAATATAATTTTTTAGTCAATATTTATTGTAAATTTATGTAACTAATCTAATCTGTTCTCACAAAGTTATGCGTCGAACAAATTTGTAAAAAGGAATTCTTCATCTCATAAATCTGTTACATAGGGAGTGAACATGTTTCAGTCAACTGAATCCTCGCTGCACAGTCTGCTTAATATATTAAAACAAAGCTTTCAACGGCTCTCATGTCTTCTTTTGCTTGTAGTGACTCTTGTTGCGGGCTGCTCAACCCCTCTAGTGGACGACAATCCAGCCACTACCCAAAAAGAACTGGCATACGTGATCGACGCAGTACAGTTTGCGATTGACGGAGCGGCAAAAGAAAGTGCGTGGGACGCAACTAAGATAGAGTTGGCCCATTGGGATGCGGCTTGTAATGCAGCCAAATCCGTTGCGGCGAGCTCATGTCTCATGATGGAGGACGATGCTATTAAACTTTGCAAGCCGCTTTGCCCAAACGGCAATTGCGATCCCGGTTCAATGGCTCGCTGTAAAAAATATCTTTCTGGCAATGATCGAGCAGCGTTGTGCGCTGATGG
This sequence comes from Undibacterium sp. Di26W, assembly GCF_049340265.1. Lineage (NCBI taxonomy): Bacteria > Pseudomonadati > Pseudomonadota > Betaproteobacteria > Burkholderiales > Oxalobacteraceae > Undibacterium > Undibacterium sp. Di26W. The sequence goes on along the minus strand of NZ_JBMPOR010000003.1, from coordinate 388,559 downwards.
GGCGGGTACTATTAAAGCTTGGTGCGAAAATTCTCTAAACTGTACGTCAAATAAAATAGTAGCCGCCTCGACGTGCCGTAATGCCACATCCATCACCTTCCCAGTTCTGAAGAAAGCCAATCTTTCATTGGCGGTTGAGAAAAAAAATAATGTTAGTAACGGGGTAAATCTTCTGATTGTATCGTTTAGCGCAGGACGAACCAACACAGCTGCGAATAACATGGATCTTACTTTGTTACCACGCGTACGCGACACTATTTATGGCTCTGTCCAACCTGCAATGCCAGTCCAAAAATCGATCTCCCAAGAGAGCCAGGAACTTGCCAAACAATTAATTGAGTTGATTCGTCAGGCAGTAGCAGCATCAGCAAAAGAATACGATCCTACCGCACCCGGTATCAACGGCCAGAAGGGTGTGGTTGCACGTGGCCCCACAATGCTTGCAGAATTAACCATCAACTTCAGCCTGGTAGTCGATAGCAACGGTACTCTAGGTATCAAAAAAGCCTGGGGGCCAGTTGGAATTGAATTGGGCGGAGGTATGTCGAGCAAACGAAGTAATTCGCTTTCAATAGTTTACGCTAGAGAAGAATGAGAGCAAATTGCTTATATTGCCATTAAACCAGTTTGCTGGTGAATCTTCATCAATCATGCGTTCTACCTATTTATAGAAAGAAATGTCCAAGATGAATAAGCGTGAATTTCTATCTCTGTCTGCACAATGTGTAGCACTTCCCCTCTTGCTCAACAGTAGTCAATTATGGGCGGCACCGGTCAATCTGAAAGTTCGTCGTAATTTGATGACCTTACCGGATAGTGATCCATTTTTTACGCAATATGCGGAAGCAGTGAAAGCAATGCATGCATTGCCAACAAGCGACATGCGTAGTTGGTGGGGGCAGGCGACGATACACCCCAACCATTGCCAACATGGAACCGCAAATTTTGCTGTCTGGCATCGTCCATATTTGTTGATGTTTGAAAATATTTGTGCAAAATTAATTGGCGATCCTTCCTTTACATTGCATTATTGGGACTGGAGTGCGAAGAACGGAATTATTCCGAATCCATTCTATGATCGGCAAGAACTTGATGTAACGTTCTGGAATGATCCAGGCGTCTATAATGGGAAAAATTGGGGACCTGTAGATTCACGGCCACTTCGAGCGCTAGCGAGAGGTATTGGTGTGCAATCGGATCCAGTGCGAGGTGGGGCTTTTACTACTAAGAATCTTGAGAACATTTTAAAACAGACGCAGTTTAACAATTTCACGAATATGCTCGAAGGCCAACCTCATAATACTGGGCATGTGGTGGCGGGCTTCCCTCCAAGCGGTAAGCCTGGGCATATAGGCGACGGGTTGTCACCTCTTGACCCAATTTTCTGGATGCACCATACAATGGTCGACTTTATGTGGGCTCGCTGGCAGAAGGCGGGCAACGTTACCCAAGATCAGCAACAAATCTATGCAGATATGTTTGTGGATGCCGATGGAAAGCCGATCACTTTCAATGCAAAGCAAGTCCACGACTTCGAGGCTCTGGGATACACTTACGATCATTTTGTCAACTCCAGTCCCTTGAATTTTCTCAGTGAGGCACCTTTTTCGAATAAGTTCCAAGAGGTACTTGCGACTCAACTTAAAACGACAAAGCCTAAATCATTAGCACAGCTAAATTCACTCGTAAAAGTCCTAGCAAACACACCAGTTGCACTTCCCGTTAAGGTGACATCCCTACTAAAAGAACTGCGAGAGTCGCGAGTGTTCCGCACTACTTTAGGTACACAGAGACGCCTAGCATCAGAAGGCCGGCGCATACTTGCTGTACTCAAGCAAGTAAGTTGGCCTGAAGGGACGCAGGAAGGGCTTATGGTTAACGTCTTCGTGAATTGCCCATACCTTACCCCTACTACCGGCAATAATGATCCACACTATGCAGGATCATTCAGCTTCTTTGGTTCAGCTCAAATGACTCATCAGGGAGGGCACCATGGCTATAGCATAGTCGTAGATATTACTGCTCCGCTGTTAGCTCAGGCTGCTCAAGGACGTCTGGATGAGCGCATCCAAATACAGGTTGTGTCAATTCATCCTCAAGCGCAGGGAGAGGCTTCATCTGTGTTCCAGATTAAGGACGTGGAAGTCATAAGCGTATAAACTAAGAGCCAAAGAATGGTTTTTGGGGAGGCGATTGTGGCTCGGGAATTTAGAAAGTTGGTACTGATTGTGATTTGGGGTGCTGCTTTAGCGGGTTGTATCAATGCCTATGCAGCACCACAGGAGGTGCGTGCCAAAGTTCGCTATGAGGCAACGCTAGTTTGTAAGCAGACATTTCACGTTCGGCCAACTTTGCTTAGAGTCAAGTATCGTGTGCCACATATTGAAAAGACAGACACTTTTATTGTTCAGGTTGCCTTGTTGCCACATGAGTATACTAACTTGGCTTCAAACAGCTCAATCTATTTTGAATCCTTGAACAAGTATGCGTTAGGTCTGATAGCTTTGTACCAAATACCTCATCCTTGGGTGATTAACGAGGCCGTGTTTTCTTTACCAGATTGGTTTTGCTCACCAGTCGAAACGCAAGGAAAGCTTGTAATGCGCATGCTGCCACCAAATCCAGAAGGCCAGTTGGGAACTGGTCGACTACAGGTCGTGAGCTGGAATCTAGAGTAAGCCTTTATTGCGATTGTGTGCAAACTGTCCACCTAAATTTCCGTAGCGATGCAGTTAGATGGCCTGATACCTCACCTTGCTCCTTCGGTACTATTTACGTAAAAATACATCTCCATGCACAGTCATTGCGAGCCCATACTGCGGAGGATCCCCCAGCACATTAGAAACTTCGCAGTTCGCTTTAAATGTCGCGGTCAACACCGTTTCGCCTGCGTTCCAAGCATTCATGAAGCCTTCTAACCACCGATAAGGGACTAAGGCATCAAGTCCAAGGAGAGGCAATGACAACTCTGCAACCTCGATTAAGAAGTAATTTTGGTAGTATAGTGGACCCATCTGTCCAGACAAATATCCGTGTAGTTTAAGAAGTATTTTCTGCTTCTAATACAGCTGCACGGCGCTGTCCCGGTGTTGCTGTTGCTGTCGATGTTGCATCTGCGGGTAAGAAATCCGCTGTGGAGCGTAGCGGAACAGAGGGTTTCTTACCCGCGCCGCCAAATTTATCTACAATCAATACACCGCCACCCGTTGCCGTCATGTACACCGTGTTGGGCGTCTTGTAATCCAGCGCCTGGTGTGGGCGTTCTCCGTTATAGAAGACAAAGTAGTTGGTCAGACCCAGCATCAATTCCGGCATGGTGGCATAGCCATTCAAATAGATGTCTTCATACTTCACATTGCGCCACAACCGTTCAACAAAGATATTATCCATCGCACGTCCACGGCCATCCATGCTGATGGTGGTGCCGTGATCTTTCAAGACCTTCGTGAAACTGTCGCTGGTGAACTGTGAGCCCTGATCTGAATTGAATATTTCCGGCTTGCCGTAATACCTGATCGCTTCTTCCAGACGGTCCACGCAAAATCCTGCGTCCATCGTGTTCGATAACCTCCATGACAATACCTTGCGACTGTACCAGTCCATGATGGCGACCAGGTACGCGAATCCGCGTGATAGCCGAACATAGGTGATGTCGGTACTCCAGACTTGGTTCGGTCGGATAATCGGTAAGCCACGCAGCAGTCCCTCCACGGGCAACCCACTCTCAGTCGATACAGCATCGCTTCTACCATCAGGCGTAAATTGCGCTTGTTATAAATTCGTTCTTGAAGCAAAATCTTCTTCAGCTTCGACCAAAGCTCGTCGTTGAGCAGCAATCGGGGCATGGCAAACTCGTGTTGATCCGGTGTGAGAACCTTAACAATACAAGTTTGCCTTTCTTTTTCATAGACTTACGTTCAAACGTCAACAGCCCCTAGTAGCGTGATCCCGATGCAGTCGCCCAGCATATTGACGCAAGCTTCCTTCCCAGGAAATTGGTAAAGTCAAGATCATCGTGTCCAAAGGAGCATGATCAAACCCTTCGCCAATCAATTGCGCACTTGCCAGCAAAATATGCGGGGCATCTTCCTGTAATTCATTTAGTGATGCAATTACTGCCACCCTACAGACGTTTGCAATTGTACAAAACTGGATAACCATAACTCGTACAAGGTTTTTGTAAAAATCGGAATTAAATGAGACTGACCGGAATTATTTGAGATTTTGTACCAGCGTTTGAAAATAAGTCCCGCATGGTGCATAATTATCTTATGAGAACCGCAATCAACACCTTCGTGATCGGGGATTTTCCCCAGCTCCGACTGATCGCATGGAATCGTAATCCCCATGATGCGATCACCGGTGAGGAGGCGTTCGATCTCTACGAGCGAAATTGGCGTTTTGTTGATGAAAATGCCATGACTCCCCAAGAGCGTGCTGTGGTTGAGCGACTGACACGTGAATACGGCCATGGCATCTTGCATGTTTGACCGCCCTCATCATCAACGCATCGCCAAGTTTCTCTCCTCTCTCAACGCAGATTTTCTCGCCCAATCCGGTTGCTATTTCGGTGGGGGAACGGCCATCGTGCTGTCCTTGAATGAATACAGGGAGTCAGTTGATGTTGACTTCCTCTGTAGCTCAATGGATGGCTACCGGGCCTTACGCAACACGATCACCAACGCGTCGCTTGGCGACATCTTGACCCAGCCTGTGGAACTGGCCCGTGAGGTGCGTGCGGATCGCTACGGCATCCGAACCTTTGTGTGGGTGGACGGAACGCCAATCAAGTTCGAAATCGTCAGCGAGGGACGAATCGACATCATTGGCAATATGAACCCGGTTTTCGGTGTGCCAACGCTGTCGCGCGAGGATATGTACGCTGAAAAGTTGCTTGCCAACGCAGACCGATGTAGCAATGTGTCCGTTGCCAGCCGCGATGCCATCGACTTGGCAATGCTGATAAAGCATTGGGGAGCCGTGCCGGAAAAAGCGTGGACCAAGGCTCGCCGGGCATATGGTCAAAGCATCGACAACTCGTATATGAGGGCTATCGAAATGGTCAGCGATAAGGCTTACTTGGCGCAGTGCTTACAGAAGATGCACATGGAACCTGCTCTGGTTGACAGCATCCCGAAATTGTTGCGTAGTTCGTCGCCTGCTTCAGAGGTAACTCCATCCCCAACGCCGTAACAGCCAGGGTGGATGGCAAATGTCGTGCGCTCATCAATTGTAAAAATCGGAATTAATTGAGCCTCTGCATGATTGCTTTTTTGATATTTTTCTCCTAATTTTTAGGCATGCCCTCAATTAATTCCGATTTTTACAGGTTTACCCGCCGACTAAATCAAAACGGCTGCATATAACCTGGTTCCGCCCTCCCTCTTTGCCGAGATATTGGAAGCCCTGGATAAAGTGAACGAAGCAATACAAGCCATCAATGAAGCGCTGGTGCTGGCAGAGTCAGGAGGATATATCCGGATTTTTGTCGACGAAGGTGCGCCTATGGAAGGACTATTGTCGAAGGTGGCGAAACAAGCCATTCAACCCAATTACGTGTCCAAACTGCTCAGCATATTTGCATTGCAAAAGTCGATGGAACATAGAGATGCCCAAAAAAATAGTTCTCGCGCCACGGCACAACCTATCGAGTCCTATAGCCCACGCGAACTGAACATACTGCGCTTGATGCACCTGAGACGTTCCAATCAGGAAATCAGCGAACGATTATTTTTATCTCTGAGCACAGTGAAATGGCATAACCAAAATATTTTTGGAAAACTACAGGTGCAACGACGAACGGAAGCAGTCGCTCGCGCTATCGAACTGAAATTGACGGTCCAATAAACCGTGATTCATAGACGTCACTTCAATGCGGGAGTAAAGCTCAATCTGAGTGGAGGTGTCATCTTTTTGGCAGGAATGATCAAATAAATCCAAACAATCTCGTTTAATTCTGAATTTCTCACCTGATTCTGCTTTTTACAGCAAGCGCTCTGTTTGAAAGCGCACAGAAGTATTTCCCCTGCCAAGCTAGTCTTGAAAGACTTCCGGCCTGAAACGGGCCCTGCTCCTCTTACCATAGGGCAATCATGGCAGCACCCAGACCAGTAAGAATCCTATTTTGGACCTTTGCCAGTTTATTGACGGCAATGGTGGCCGTGCTTGTTTTCATCGTAACTTTCGACTGGAACCTGGCCCGTCCCTATATAAATCGAAAGGTATCAGAAAGTACCGGTCGCGAATTTGCTATTCGCGGCAACCTGGACGTACGGTTCATGCCAGGCCTCGACACGGAGCCAGGCTGGTGGCTGCACGTGCCAAGGCTGGCAATCAGCGCCGAAGATGTGCAAATAAGCAATCCCGCATGGAGCGCAATAGGCCCGCAGATGGCCAGCGCCCGCCGCGTTATGATCACCCTGCATCCGCTCCCTTTGCTACACAAAAACATCGTTGTGACGGACTTGTCCCTTGATACTGCACTGGTGGCGCTGCAGCGACGGGCCGATGGCAGCAATTCGTGGACGCTGAAAAACGGCGGCTCTTCTGACTGGAAAGTAGAAATCCAGCGCATGGCCATTGCAGAAGGTAATTTGCACTACCTGGACGACAGCATCAAGCTGGATATGCGGGCAAAGATATCATCCCTTGCTGGCAATGATGCTGCCGCCAAAGTCGCCGCAGCAACAACAACAGCGGCCTCCACCCAGGAAGCGCATACCCCAAAGTTCGGCCTGAAGATAGACCTGACTGGCAGCTACCACAATGCCCCTGTCACCGGTAGCGGCAAGGCAGGTGCGCTGCTGTCGCTGAAAGACGGCCATACGATCTATCCGGTCGAAGCGGATGCCCATATTGGCAAGAACAAGATAGGCATGGTTGGTACGCTGACCGATCCCCGGTCGCTTTCAGGCATTGATCTTCAACTGACACTGGGCGGCGCCAGCATGGCCGACCTGTACCCGCTGACAGGCGTATTGTTGCCGGAAACGCCAGCTTATGCCATCAAGGGCCACCTGACAGGCAAGAAAGTGAACGCTCTGTGGAACTGGCTGTATCAGGACTTTAGCGGCACCGTGGGCGGTAGCGACCTGGCCGGCAGCTTGCAATACACGCAACAACAACCCCGCCCTTTGCTACACGGCACGGTCATATCGCAGCAATTGCGGCTGGAAGACCTGGGGCCAACGATAGGGGCAGATAGCAATGCGGCCAAAGTGGCCCGGAACAAGGCACCAGTCCAGCCGGATCAGAAAGCGCTGCCAGTGGAGCAATTCAATACCGCAAAATGGGATGCGCTCGATGCAGACGTCAAATTCAAAGGTAAAAAACTGGTGCGTACGCATGACATACCCTTGCAGGACGTCGTTACAGAAATACATATGAAAGACCAGGTGTTGAGCCTGACGCCTTTGAATTTTGGCATGGCCGGCGGCGACGTGACCTCTAATATTTCGCTCGATGGCCGCAATGAAAAAATTACCGCCCAGATAAAGCTGACCGCACGTCATTTAAAGGTCCGCGAATTATTCCCTGCCCTGGTATCAATGAGTGCAAGCTTTGGTGAAATCAACGGCGATGCCGCATTGACCGGCCACGGTAATTCCATCTCCGCGATGTTGGCTACCTCGAACGGCCAGCTCGGCGCTGTTGTCACCGAAGGCACCGTTAGTCGATTTATCCTGGAAATCGCGGGCCTGAATCTCGCCAATGCCATATTCGTTAAAGTCTTTGGTGACAAACAGATCCATCTGAATTGCCTCGCCAGTGATTTCAAGGTGAAAAACGGCCTGGCGGAAGTTCAGCGCTTTGTGATCGATACCGATGACGCAGTGATTGACATTACCGGCAACATCAACCTCGCACAGGAACAATTGAACCTGGATGTCAACCCCAAGACCAAAGGGGTACGGATCATTTCTTTACGCACTCCGCTGTATGCCAAGGGCACATTCAAGCATCCTGACATCGGCCCTTATAAAGGACCATTGGTGCTAAAAACCGGTGCGGCAGTGGCACTTGCCATCCTCTCTCCTCTTGCCGCCGTGCTGCCACTGGTCAATCTGGGTAATACGCCAGATACGGACTGCGCAAGCGCACTGGCGAAAACAACGAAAATCATGCAGGCACCAAAGACTGAACGGGTAGCCGCACCAGCCAAGGCTGTCAGTGCAGAACAAATGAGGAAGCTGAAGAGCGAAAAAAGCAAGTAAGACCAAGTGAAACACAGAGCGATTAGTCAGCAGCGGCGTATTCAGAAAATCATCAGATTCGTCTTGCGATTCAAAAATGGCACACTGACTTAGCGCACATCCCCAAAATAAACCTGCTCAGTTTTTTCTGCCTTATCCAAAAGCTGCACGGTGGTTGATGGCCCAAGGTTGGGGTCTTTCCACTGGTGCAATGCCCACACCACTTTCTTGTTGGGTGTCACTTCCAGCAATTGTGCCGGTGCTGTGGCGGGGTCGATGTTGGCACCGGCGGGGCTCCATTGGTTAACCCAGTGGTTCAACAGGGTATTGCCGTTAGGCAGGCGCTGGGCGAGCTGGAAGCTGGTGTATTTGTAGGCGGCCAGGTCTTCCGGGGTCAGACTCCATACTATGTCGGCCTTGCTGTTGTATTCAAATACGCCGGTCTTGCCAGTGATGAGGGTATTGCCGTTGTCCAGGCGTTTGGCTGACCAGATGCCAGGGAAAGGCAGGCTCCAGACTTCTTTGCCCTGGCCGTCAAATTCCACCGCGCGTTTCATGTCCATCTGCGCCACCAGATAGGTGCCAGTGCTGGTCAGGCGTGCATGGCGCAACTGGCCGTGGGTGTTGTTGAGGTTGCCGGCCGGGATGGCGATTTCACGCTCTATCTTGTTGGTCTTGATATTGGCGACCATGATGCGTGGACGTGTACCGCTTTGGATGAAGATGACTCTGTCATTGCCGATGAACTGGGCCGTGTGAATTTCATGTTTTTCTTCTGCCGTATATGCCCACAATGTCTGGCGATTCTGGTCAATAACCTTCACACCATGCTGATGCGTCATGACGATGTTGCCGTTGGATGCCATGACGGCATCACTGACTTCACCTTCAACCGATGTATCATGAAAATCCCAGTCCACCTTGCCACCACGGACTATGTATATGTCACGGGTCCTGGCTTCGCCTGTATATAAAAAATCATGCTGTGCCAGACCTTTGCCTGGCATGGCTGGTGGTGCATCCGCCGCGTGACAGGCACCAGCCAGCAGGAGAGCTGCGAGGGGCAGCAGTTTGGTCAGAATGGGTGTGCTTATCATGTGCGAGGTCTCTATTTTTTTAATAAGAAATTACAGGCTTAAAAACTACGCAGCGGTACCAGGGCAGTCGCCGGTTTTACCGGTATCGTCACCACGCTCTCTGGTACATCGGGCATGGCGGGCACACGAACGCGCACAGTGATCTTGCCGTTGCTGGCATTAGCGCGCAGTATGGCCATTGCGTTGCCGTCATACAGTTTGCGGTGGCTGGACTGGTAGGGGTCGTGGTCTTGCATATTGCCATTGTCCACGGCGATGACCTTGCCTTCACCCTCGGCCAAGAACTCGACTACTGTATCGTTATCTGCAATGCGTACACCCTTGTCATCGACCAGGGTGGCTGTCACATGGGCGACATCATCCAGATGCTGGCTCAATGTTGTATCGGCGGATAACTGCAAGCGTGCAGCTTTGCCAGCAGTGAGCAATTCATCCGTGGCAACGATCTTGCCATCACGTTTGGCAATGGCTTTCAAACTGCCGGCTACAAATGACAGTTTGACGACGATGGGTGTGGCATCAGCATGGCGTTTTTCAGTTGCCACCGTTTGTCCATTCAGGCTGAGTTCGATTTCATCGGCATTGGTATAAATTTCCAGTGTCTCAGTATGCGGTTCACGATTGGCAGGTGACCAGTCGGCCACCAGTGGTTGTGAGAAACGTGGCCTTGCAGTGGCTGCCGCCTGGGCTGGCTGATCTGCCGGTGCAGCACCGGGACCAAACACAGGCTCCACCACGTTCTGCCCTACGGTGGCAACGCGACGGGCCATCTTTACCATGGGCGCGCTTGACCACCATGACAGGCGTTCATAGGCACGCGGCCTTTGCAAACCAGTGCTCAGCAAGAGACCAGAGCCTGTACCTATGGTTGGCCAGCGACCGGCTTCGCCCAGGTAATCGACACCTGTCCACAAGAACTGCCCTGCGTATTCAGCATGATCACGCACCGCCACCCATTGATTGACTTCATGGGTGTTTTCTGTGCCAAGGATTTTTCGCGTAGGCTTTTGTACATAGGCTGCCAGGATTTCTTTTTCACGATAATTCTGGCCAACGACATCCAGCAGATCAGCATAACCATTGTCATAGTCCTTGGTCACATTGGGACGGAACAGGGCCTGGGTGACCGGACGTGTAGGGTCAAGCTCATGATGTACCTTGATCAGGCGTTTTGCCCATTCAAATGCCACTTGCGGTTGCGTGGTATCACGTATTTCATTGCCGATGGAATAGATGACGATGCTGGCATGATTGCGGTCACGCTTCACCAGATCGGCGGTATCGCGTTCTGCCCAATCCTTGAAATGCAGGCTGTAGTCATGCGGCACTTTGGCCAGGGTCCATTGATCAAAAAATTCATCCATGACCAGAAAACCCATGCGGTCGCACAGATCAAGAAATTCTGGTGCGACCGCATTGTGCGCCGTGCGGATGGCGTTCACACCCAGCTTGCGCAGTTCTGTCAGGCGGTGCTTCCATACGGCCAGCGGCACTGCTGCCCCCATGGCACCACCATCTGAGTGCAAGCCGACACCATATATCTTTAAGGCGCGACCATTCAGGAAAAAACCTTTGGATGCATTGAATTCAAAGCTGCGAATGCCGAACGCGACATCTTCATTGTCGACGACTTTTCCATCCCGCACCAGGCTGACTGCAGTTGTGTACAGCACAGGATTGTCAATATCCCAGCGTTGTGGTTTGGTCACGGCCATATCCGCTTCAAGATTCAGTGTCTGGCCGGGTTTTGCCTGCACGACGGGTGTGCTGACTGTCTTCACCACTGCGCCGCTGGGATCAAGTAGCCTGACCTGCAACGCCAACTTGCCGCCATCCGGACTGATGACGCTGCTGCGCACATGCACGGTCGCTTTGTCGTCTGTCAGTTTGGGTGTGGTGACAACAGTGCCCCAGGGTTCGATGTGTGTGTCGCCCGTGCTAACCAGACGCACCTGGCGGTAAATACCTGCACCCAGATACCAGCGCAGCGAAGGCTCGTTGGCATTATCACAGCGCACGGCAACGATGTTGTCGCCAGGTTTAAGATAAGTAGTCAGATCATATACAAAGCTGACATATCCATTCGGGCGACGACCCAGATGCTGACCATTGATCCAGACATCGCTATTCGCCATGACGCCATCGAAAACAATAAAGCTGCGTCGCCCCGGCTGCAAGCTGGCGACATGCAGGGTCTGGCGGTACCAGCCCACACCGCCGGGGAAGAATCCGCCGGCAGGCCCGGATGGATTATCCTGCGCTACTGGCCCTTCTATGCTGTAGTCATGCGGTACGGTCACGCGACGCCATTGACTGTCATCAAAACCAGTTTGTTCGGCACCACTGGCATCGCCTTTGCTAAAGCGCCATCCTTCTGACAGCAATTGCACACTACGCGGCGCGCCTGCAATGGCGGCAATCGCCTGACTGGCACCGAGAGTGCACAACAGGGACAGAAGAAAAATACGGACCAGGCCCATGAAACAATCACCTCAAAAAACGGAATAAATCAGACTGGCAATAGTAAGTCAGCCTAAAAGACAGGACCTTACGGCAGCCCGAAAAATCATCTTCTTGAGCAGGTTTTAGTGGCAAACCCTGCATAATTCCATAACTCAATCCCGGACGCCGCCTTCAGGCAAACAATTCATGGACCGCAGAAGCTTCCTCCGCCTTTCTTCTTTCAGTGCTGGTGCATGGCTACTGTCAGAAGCGCTGCCCACTGCGCTGGCACAAACTGGGGCAGGCTTTCGCCCTTCACCCCTGATACGCATTGCGGCGGATGGCCAGATTACCCTGTTCGTGCAAAAACAGGAAATGGGTCAGGGCGTGCGGACTGCCATGCCAGTACTGCTGGCAGAAGAACTGGATGCCGATTTTGACAAGATAACGATAGAGGCCCTGCCCTATGATGCCGCCAGCGCAGGCCAGTACAATACCTGGGCCAGTGCCAGCGTCAAAGGCGGCTGGGGCAGTTTGCGCAAGGCGGGTGCGGCGGCCCGTGCCATGCTGGCCAGCGCTGCGGCCAGCACATGGAATATCCCTGTCGAACTGGTGAAGACCAGCAATAGTACCGTCATCAACCTCGACACCAATGCAGTATTGCCCTACGCCGCCCTGATCGAAGCTGCCAGCAAACTGACTGTGCCCACCGACCCGGCGTTAAAACCGCGCAGCGAATACAAGTTGATAGGTAAGCCGGTCAAACGTTATCACGCCGCGGAAAAAGCGAATGGACAGGAGCAGTTCGGCATGGATGTCAGCCTGCCTGGCATGTTGGTGGCTACCATCGTCCGGCCCCCCACATTTTTTGGCAAAGTGCGCAGTTTTGACGACAGCGCGGTAAAGGCATTGGGACCAGGCATTGTTGCAGTGCTTGAAGTCAGACAGATGGCTGGCTGCGACAACCGTAATGGTGTCGCCATTGTCGCCAGCAATACCTGGCTGGCCTTGCAGGGCCAGTCACTATTGAAAGTGGAATGGGACCATGGCCCGGCTCTTGCCAATCCAGACAGTGCCGCACTGTCACTTGCCATGCGTACTGCCATCAAGAACGACACGCCTGCCCTCAGCTACGACAACCAGGGTAAAAGCAAAACCTACATGGCAGCGCCCGAAACCAGTTTCAGTGCCGAATATGAATTACCCTTTTTAAACCAGGCACCGATGGAAGTGCCCAACTGCGTCGCCAGTTACCACGACGGTAAATATGATATCTGGGGTGGTTTCCAGGCCCCCGGCTTTTTTGCCAGCACCCTGGCCAAGGCATTTGAAGTCGATAAGTCAGCCATTTTCGCCCATTTGCTGCCCATGGGTGGTGCCTTTGGCCGCAAAGAAAAAGTCGATAATGCGGCAGAAGCCATGCAGTTGTCCAAAGCCCTGGGCAAACCCGTCAAGCTGATTTTTTCGCGGCAAGACGATATGCGCAACAGCTTTTACCGCCCCGCCACCTTCCACCGCTTATCCGCCAAAGCCGACAAATCCGGCATACAGGCATGGCGTCATCAGCTTGCCGTCAGTACCTTCCCGGCAAAAAACATCGCCTCGGCCCAGCATATTTACGGCGGCCCATCGAATGACCTGATTTATCCTGCGGCAGATTACCAGAGTGCTTTTTATCCGGTAGAGTCACCCATTCCGGTGGGTTCATGGCGCTCTATCTCGTATAGCCAGAATGTATTTGCGGTGGAATCTTTCATCGATGAACTGGCGGCACACAATAAGACCGATCCGCTGGAATACCGGCTGATGCTGCTACGCCAGTACGGCAACGACACCGTGCAGGCCACGCACCGCAAGCGCATGGAAGCGGTGTTGCTGCGCTGTGCCGACGCCATAGCTTGGCGCAAACCCGCTGCGCGTGGCCACTATCGTGGCATTGCCTGCTGTGTCTATACCCACACCCATGCCTACACCGCACATGCATTTGAAATCAGCATTTCATCTAAAAATGTGGTAAAGATACACAAGGCCGTCTGCGTCACCGACTGCGGCGTAGTGGTTGACCCATCCGGCTTCAGAGCCCAGATCGAAGGCAGCATGGTCTGGGGTTTGTCTGCCGTAATGAAGGGCGAAATTACGGTAAAAGACGGCGCAGTGGAACAACAGAATTTTTCTGATTATCAGGTGTTGCGTCTGAACGAGTTGCCGCCCATGGAAATCATCATCATGGAGAGTGAAGCATCCCCCGCCGGTGCTGGCGAACCCGCGGTGCCTTCGATAGCACCGGCACTGTGCAATGCGATTGCTGCTGCGGAAAATGGCAAAGGCAAGGGCAAGCGCATACGTACATTGCCGTTGTCGAAAGCGGGATTCAGTTTTGTTTGAAGCATAGGATCAAGCAGCATCTCAAGCATTCACGTCGCCGTCAAACTGTTACTGCAAAATAGCAAACCCAGCCACATTGCCTGCATCAGTATCATTTCAGGCAGGTACCTGCGCCATGGCATTTTTTGCATGCTTGCAATGAGCGCAGCGCATACCGGCAAGAGCAGGCAGCATTCAATCACCAGGTTACGCCAGAATGAATAGCTGACCAGCCCCGTATGCGCCGCACCCGGTAATACCGCCAAAGGCAAGGACAGTTCGGCAAACGGAAATGGCCACAGCAAAGGCAAAGACCGCCCGACCAGCAGATCAAGTAACAAATGCGAGCAACTCGCCAGCAACAGAAGCCAGAAACTCGATCCCGCATTGCGTGCACTGAGCCATCGCCTCGTCACCATCCATGCGATACAGGTCATTGTCAGACAAAACAACAGTGAATGCGTGAAACGCTGTTCAAACCGCACGCCTAAAAACCAGATCGCGAAATAGTCGAAATCGGGTAGGATGGCTAATAGCACCGGCAAAGCCGGAGCTAGCTTTAGTGAGCATACTTTGTCATCGCGATTGCAAAAACGCAGAGTAAAGCCAACAGCGACATGGGCCAGCAGTGAAGACATACTAAAGCCGGACGAAGCGGCAGGGAATGGAGAATTCCGCAGCTTAACAATGGCTTGTGAAGTCAGTATGTACTGAGTGTGAAGTATAAATTCTTTCGGATTCCTTACATGTCAGGTATGCAGAAATGCTACTTCTTTAAAAAATAAATCAAGACAGCAATCAATTAATCCCCATCGCGTGGCCCCGGCATATCCTGTCCATTTTGATGCAAGACCAAGCCTTTTATCTTGCCATCTGCCTGACGTTGAAAACTCAGTTGTGCATCAACTACCTTGTAAAAAAATTCATCTGGCGCCTGTGCAAAAACAGGATTGCGTCCCTGTCCCGTGGCCTGTGCATATAGTTGCCCGGCCTGTTCTGTGATGATGAGTTTGAAACCGGGTGCCAGGGTGTAGCTGCCTGCATATTGTTTCAGTTGTTCAGCCGGGATAGCTATTTCTGTACGCTTGGCAGGTTCAGGGCCAGCGTCGCCTATACGTGCTGCCGGTGAGGCGTGGCCGTTTTGAAGCAAGGTCAATGACTGGATTTTTCCACTGGCATCACGTTCAAATTGCAGGCTGGCTTCAACCACTTTATAAAAGAATTCATCTTTCTTGCGCCAGGATACGGGTGCCTGTGGCTGGCCGCTAATTTGTGCCAGCAAACCCTCCGGCCCAGCACTGATGGTGAGGATAGCACCAGGGGCGAGTTGATAACGACCTGTGTATTCTGTCATTTCCTTTGCTGTAAGGCGAGTCTCTCCGGCTTTGCTGGCATCAGTTGCTGGTGTTGCTGGCAACAACGCCGTCATGCCTATATCATCGACGCTGACACTGGCATTTGCCAGCACCACAACGCCACGCTGGCCATCTGCGGTAAAACCGATGAAGGAGGCATAGCCACCTGTCATGCCGTTATGCCAGATCACTGTCTGCCCGCGCACACTTTGTACGTGCCAGGCTAAAGCAATCTGTAAACCCGGCGAACCAGTGGGACGTAGTGGCTGCTGTACCAGTTGCAAGCCAGCAGGTGACTTCACGTCCGCACTGTGCATATGTGCATGCAAGTAACGCAGCATGTCTTGCGCGTTAGAGCGCAGCCCACCTGCACCTGCCAGGGAGGGCATGTCCCAGTTCGCGACAGGCTTGCCAACTGCATCATGCCCGGTCGCCAGATTGTTTTGCATAGTGGCTGTCAGGGCTATGCCAGTGTCTGCCATGCCTAATGGCTTGGCAATGCGTTCCTGCACCAGCTCTGCGTAGGACTTGCCTGCGCGTGCGGACAAAGCCTGACCGAGCAAGCCAAAACCCAGATTTGAATATTCATATTTCGCGCCCGGCGCACGAGTCAGTTGATAGCTGCGCAAAAATTCACGCAGATTATTTTCTGTGTAATCGGCATACGGATTGTCAGGCTGCCTGGGAGCCATATTGGCAGGCAAACGCGGTAAAGCGGAAGTCTGTGTGGCCAGATCCAGCAAAGTGATGGCGCGCCCCTGATATTGCGGAATGGTATAGGCAGGCAGCAAGGCCGCGACCGCATCGTCAAGCTTGACCTGAGCATGCGCCTGCATATCAGCCAGCAACAATGCGGTAAAGGTTTTGCTTACTGAGCCGATCTCAAACACGGTGCTGGCATCCGGCTGATGTGGCTGGGATTTGCCATTCGACACCAGGCCAAAGCCCTGCACCTTTTGCTCTTGCCCGGTAATAGTCGCCACCACTATGCCCGGAACAGCGCCACTGCTAACGCGGGCACTGGCAATTTTTTGTACGGATGATGCGATATCGCCAGCCGCAAGCACCGGCCCCACCATGGTGATACCGCATATTGCGAGCACAACCGAAGATATTTTCATTGGTCCCCCTATACAGACTTGAACACTACAAAGAAATACGCTATTTGATTAAGCAAGATTGCCAAAGCTGAGTCATTTTATGCTTCTTTGAAAAATGATCATAGTACAACAATAGGACCAATAAAAGAGGGATTCCCTAAGTGACAAGAAATTGATGTGGTTGATGAGGTTGAAGTGGTTTAGAAAAGCCACCCGTGGCTAAAGCAGGATGCAGGGCCAGATGCAGGCACAGCGAGCTATCAGTGAACTATCAAGTCCACTGGCCCCAAGGCATGACTCACAGGACTTACATAAAAATCGCCTGCCAGCCAGTCGCTGGCAGAATAAGATTATCTTTTTCCTTCGCCGCATCCTTGGCCGCTATTTTGGCGCAATGTAGCTTGTTTTTCAGAGGGTCAGTCGCATCACTATTTGCTGCCAAATGAACTTCTTCACTCCCCTTGACCAACACGGTCTGGTTTTGATCAGCGTAACAAATTCCGACACCGTCAACCGATGGCATGAACAGGCGCAGATACCAGGGTACCAGTTCCTTTATAGCCAATCTGGCTGCTTCAATACTCTCGCTAATGTCTGCATATTTGAAGACATCTTGCGGCAGCTTGGGCAGCAATAGGATGTTGACTTCCATCGAACCTTTTTTCTGGTTGGTGACAAATTCTGCGCCATCGGCATAAGCGGCCTGGTCCAGCGGCACGGTGATGAAACCGCTTGGTGATATTTGCAGTTGTTGATGCGTGGCTTTACCGTCAAGATAGATGTTCAGGTTAGGTACCGGTGCGTGGGATTTGGCCGAGGTGATGCGGATCAGTATCTGTACCTTGTCCTTGCTTGCTGCACGAACTTTTGATATCAGCTCATATGCTGTTTTATAGGGCAAGATGGCCGGGTCCCTGATGGCTTTGACTTCTACACTTTGGAGTTCATCGGCAGTACCTGAAGACGAGCTGGCGGATGCGCTGGCGGACATACTTGCAGATGCGCTTGTCGGCGCATTGACTTGGGCCTGTACCTGGCTGGCAAACGTGGTCAGCGATGCCAGCATGAATGCCAGCAGGCTGACCTGTCTTGAGAGAGCAGAAGCAAACGTGGAAGCAGCATGCATAGTGAACATTTCCTTGAATTATTATTTTAATGAGCCGGGATAAACACCCCCATGCCCACCAGTCCACGCTTACCCCATACAATCCTTCAACCGGACTGGGCAATCAAGACTATATTTCCAAGTGTCGTCACTTTCAGTGCCTGGTACCATATTTATGAACAAAGTACTGACACTTTATCCATTCAGCACCGCATGACAGTACCAATTTATGCATTTATTACTTAATAGAAAATCATTTAACCTCTATCGCCTCGACCCTGATCACCTCGCATGCACCAGCACCGGTATCGTCACGTGTCAGCGATGAACGCCAGTGCCAGCCGTCGGCTGCAGTGGCTTCGACCAGTTGGCCGCGTATGGTGACGACCTGGCCGACGCGTACTGCCTTCATCTTTTTTTCCAACTCGGGGGTGGTCGGTATCAAATGCATATTGGCGCTGTGGCTGGCTATCTCAGCCGGTGGGCGTGGCGGCTCATTGTCCCAGTGATAATGGTAAAAACGGTTGCCCTGGCCTATCGACAGTTTTGCCAGTACGGCAGAATCCGACATCGCACCCCAGCCCAGGGCCAGGTCTACGGGTGACAATTCGGCTTCGCGATCAGAAGAATAGGTTTCTTTGGATAGTACGCGCGCTTCTACTGTAAATTCTGCCAGTGCTTTGAGATTGTAATTATTTTGCTGATAGACTGGCCCGCGATCGAGCATGATCTGCACCGGATCATTCGGCGCAATACTGCCGGGTGGCACGGTCACAGACCGTCCACGCCACTGGTGGACGACACCAAACAGGATTAAAGCCACCAGTATCCATCGCCATGAAAACATGCTTGCCCCTAAATATTAAAAATATGGAAAACTGCGCGACACAGGGAAATCCTGGTCGATTGTAGTCAGCGGTATTGAGAGGATGATGCCATCTCCCAGGCCAATTTCACAACAATCATGTTAATTGTCGTGTCGCCATGATATTTGAATTTTGATGTAAGGTATATTGCGCGTGGGTTCAACATTGCGTTTGACTGACGAACATATTACTTATCAATTCATTACCTGGCTGTACATTATGCAAGCAATTTACTTCTGCGGCGATACACATGGCAACTTTCAACATGTGATCGATGTCGTCCTGGCGAATCGCCCTGCAGCCATCATATTTTTGGGCGACCTGCAAGCCAGGCAACCGCTGGAGCAAGAATTGGCCGCTATTATGGGCAGTACCGACATCTGGTATATCCATGGCAACCACGATACCGATACTGACGAAGATTATGATCATTTGTTTGGTTCAGCCCTGGCCGGCCGCAATCTGCATGGGCGGGTGGTGAATATTGCGGGTTATAGAATAGCCGGTCTGGGTGGGGTGTTCCGTGGACATATCTGGATGCCACCAGGGGCCAGGCATTTTCAGACGCAAAGAGAATACAGTATCAAAGCTGGCAAGGAAAACCGCTGGCGCGAAGGGCTGCCGCGCAAGCACTACAGTTCCATCTTCCCTACCGATTACAATTACCTGGCCAGCCAGCGCGCCGACATCCTGGTCACCCATGAAGCGCCCAGCTCGCACCCGCATGGCTTTGCCGTGATTGATGAATTGGCGCGGCGCATGCGCGTTACCCGCTCATTCCACGGCCATCACCATGACCGCATCGACTACAGCAAGCATCACGAACAGCTGGGTTTCAGGGCCTATGGTGTCGGCTTTCGCGGTGTGACGGACATCAATGGCGACGTGGTTGTGGCTGGGCAGCATGACCATGAAGTGCCATGGGCGACGCTGAACAAGCGATAAACAAGCGCTAAAGAATCTGCACGTCGGCTGAATACCTGATCAAGGAAATCATGTATCCGGCAGTGGCAGGCAACAGGCTTTACAATCCCCGCGCCAAAGCGCCAAGCCGGGTGATGTCGCTGATCAAAAATGACGGTACGCAGGGAATGTGCTCAGACGGTTTGGCTGGACAATCCATACGTTCTATCAGCGATGCGGCACCACGTCTTGTCATCGCCTGGAACGCTGAATCAGTATTGCCATAGGGGACGGTGGTGTCATCACGTCCATGGAAAAACAGGATGGGTGATTGTGGCGTCCAGTCATACACATTGCTTTGTGCAGCAATACTGGCGTCGTCATCATTAAGGAAATTATCCAGGAATGCAGGGTCAAAGCTGATATCGCTTTGGCTGCCCAATGCAGACAACAGCAGCAAATTGCGCACGTTCGCCCTGTCATTCGCGCCCAGTTTTTTCAAGAATCCTGGGCTGATGAGTGCGCCAAGGACAGGATTGTCCTTGCGGATGGTATTGAGCATGGTATTCAATGTCAGTACCACATCATACGGGCCTGCACCGATAAATGTGCTGACCGGCAGCACGGTACTTGGCGTCTTGTTTTGCGTCAACTGGCGCAGCGTTGCCATCGATGCATAGGCACCTTCAGAATACCCGGTTAAAAACACCTGGCCATTGTCAGCAATCGCCTTCATCTGGCGCCAGCGTGAAGTGGCTGTCATGAAATCAATCACGGAAACAGCCGTCGGCGTCGCCAGCAAATAGGGATGTGGCAAGCCTTTGGTCACGCCATAACCGACATAATCGGTGGCACTGACCAGATACCCCATGGAGGCAAACAGCACCGCAGGTTCATCCGCTGTGGCATGGTTGCTGGGTGCTTCGGCATCGGTTTTGATGGTGGCATGCTGGTAGCTGAGTACCGGGCTGGCCAGGCTGCTTGCCTTGCGTGGAATGGCTGCGAGACCGGATGCAATCACACTGCGGCCAGCAGAATCGGTCGTGGTGTAAGTGATTTTATAGGTGTCGACGGAATACAGCGGTTTGACTGCCACGGCCACGTCTTTGGGAAGTGCCACAGTCACATCAGTGACATTGACCGTTTTGATAAAAGTGGCCACCTCAAAATGCCCCGGGCCAGGCGGATTGGCAACTTCTGGTGTAACGACTGGCGTGGTGCCAGTGTTGGAAGAACCGCCACCACCGCAAGCTGAAACTAACAATGTAGCAAGGATAGTAATAAGCGGTGTAATAAGAGGTGTAATGAGCGACGTAACGAGTGGCGCTTTGTCGGAAGAAAATACACACAAGAAATCAGATTTCATAGCTATTCCAATGTTGGCGTGCTGTGGCAGCACGCCCTTGCCACAGCCGCAGGGTCAGACATTATGCCGAAACAGAATACTGACTCATTTCATCAACAATACTCTATACCGTCATCGCCAACACGACTGCAGGGATAATTGTTACAACAGTTACGGCATTGACAATGCCGTGCAGCGACACAGGATGCGTGCTACCGGCTTTTGTCTAGAAACGCGCCAACCCAAGTTGAGGTTGACACCCGGACAGGCCAATACGATCAGTAGCAAACCGACCACCTGCACAAGACTTGCCCGTGGTGAAGGCCAGGATGGTGTTTTCATACGGCGAGAACCCGTGGTCTGGGTAGGTGCAGAAAAACATGCCGCGTGGAAGAAAAACCCGCAGCCAGTGGCCTTATATGAAAAGGCTGTGTCGCCCGCGAGTACACTCTGGCTGCGCTGGAGAAACGTGGAATGCAGAGTACCTCAAGCCATGGCAGCAACAACCGGCACGCTATCCACAAACTGCTCAAAGCGTATGATCTTGCCATCCTTTAATTGCCACAGATGGGCGACTCTGGCGCTGAAGGATTTTTGGCTCGTATTATGCGTGCCGCTATATGTGCCGTAGGCCACAACCTTGTCATCACTGGCGACATAATCTTCGACTGTGAATGTATAGCCTGACCATTCTGTAGCGAGGCGCTGAAAGACGTTTTTTGCTATCTCTGCAAAGCCTGTGTAGGTACCAGCATAGGGAAAACCTTGTGCCTCTGTCCAACTGGCATCTGCGGCCAGATATTGTTGAAGGTTTTTGCCATTTTCTTCTGAAGTTTTACCTTCATACGTGCTTTTGATGATGTCCAGGTTAGTCAATTTCTCACCTCTTTTATGTGTAAATAGCATGGCGAACTGTTGTCCGCCATGCTCAAGGTATTGCTCAATGAATCAACTAATACAAACTTACCACTTCATCTCACCCTTGTTCACCTTGGCACCGATGTCCAGCGACATGCCTGGTGGCGCATCAGGATAGGCTTTTTTCATGGCATCGATGAGTTCGGCACTGGTCTTGGTGGCAGCTGCATTTTTTTCAAACGACAGCAGATAGCCCTTGGTGTAAGTAATCGCACTGACATCAACTACCTTGCCGGATTTCATGTGGCCAGGGACGACGATTTTTGGTTGCAGGGCAGCCATTTCATCCAGTTGCGCAACCCAGGCACTGCGTTCGGCCACGGTTTGGGTATCTGCTGTCCATACGTGCATATTGCCAAACACACCAATGTTACCGACGATGGCCTTGATCGATGGTATCCAGAAATAAGGACGGTGTGCCAGCACGCCCTGGTTGCCACGCAGTTCCACCACTTCGCCATCGACGGTCAGGCTATTGCCGCTCAAAGCCTTGGGCAAGACAGGGGTACGAGGTGCATTCGCGCCCATTTTAGGGCCCCAGAAAGCCAGCTTGCCTGCCAGCTTGGCGCTCAGTTTTTCCAGCACGGCCGGGGTGGCGACGACATCAGCTTGCGGGAAAATTTCTTTCAGCGCTTCGACGCCAAAGTAATAATCAGGATCAGCCTGGCTAACCAGTATGGTTTTCAATTGCTTGCCACTGTCGAGTACATTGGCAGCGATACGCAGGGCATCCGCACGGGTAAAACCGGCATCAATCACCATGGCTTCTTTTTCGCCATATACCAGGGTGGAATTAACATTAAAACTATTGCCATCCGCGTTATAGACTTTGACTTGCAACGGGGTGGCTGCTTCGGCAGAGGCAAAAGTGACGGCGAAGGTGGCGGCTAATACAGTGGTACGCAACATGGTGAGCTCCTGATTTTAATTGAGTTTGAACTGTGGTTTGAATCAGTAAATGATCCAGTGCTTGCAGTTTAATTTCAATTTTCAACCAGATAAATACGATAAAATGCACATAACTATTTCAAAAATAGAGCAAATGACGGGCAAATTATGGATAGATTGACGGCCATGCGGGTGTTTTGTGAGGTTGCAACCAGCGGCAGCTTCAGTGCCACCGCAGACAAGCTGGACATGTCGCGTGCCATGGTGACACGTTATGTGAGTGAACTGGAAAGCTGGCTGAATGCACGCCTGCTGCAAAGAACCACGCGCAGCGTGACCCTGACCGATGCCGGTGAACAATGCCTGCGCCGCAGCCAACAAATGCTGGCGCTGATGGAAAACATAGAAGAAGAAACCAGTAGCGACAACGCAGAACTGCGCGGCCAGTTACGCCTGACTTGCAGTACTTCATTTGCCTTTGGTCATCTGGCACGCGTCATCAGCAAGTTCCTGGCTCTGCACACGATGCTGAAGATCGATTTGCAGGTAGGCGACAGCACTGTCAATCTGGTCGAAGCACGCATAGACCTGGCGATACGCATCAGTAGTGAACCAGACCCGCTGTTGATTGCGCGGCCACTGGCAGTGTGTGATTCTGTCCTGGTGGCGTCGCCTGCTTATGTAAGCCAGTCCGGCCTGCCAGCGCATCCACAAGATTTGCCTGCGCATCGCTGCCTGAGTCATTCCAATTACGGGCGTAACACCTGGCGCTTCCAGCGTGCTGATGAAACCTTACTGGTTGATATCGCCAGCCATTTCAGCGCCAATGATGCGACAGTATTATTGCAGGCGGTCTTGGCAGGTGGCGGTATCACCTTGCTGCCAACCTATCTGATGGCTGACCACTTGAGCAAGGACGAACTGCAAATCATATTGCCAGAATGGACGGCACCGGCGATGACGATTTATGCCTTGTTCCCGTCGCGCCGGCATTTGTCCCCCGCTGTGCGCGCCTTGCTGGATTTTCTGGTGGAGGAATTTGCCAGTCAGCCGTGGTGAGCTGATGAAGCCATCCAATACACCGGCCCTGACAATACGCGCGAACCGGTGCACTGACATCAGCAATACTTATTTTGACCTGGGTGGCAAACCCATCTTTTCCAGCGTCAGCGTTTCATCGGCACGGCCCCACCCACCGTCGTTGACCTCTTCCACTAACACCATGGAATACGGACGTACTCTCTCACCAAAGTACTCGACGAACATGGCAGTGGTGCGGTGGATAATTTCTTCCTTGCGGCTTGCATCGAGTATGCCTTCAGGGAATTTGAAATTGGCAAATGGCATGGCTTTCTCCTTGGTGTAAAAAATAATACTGCTTAAACGTAGCCGCCGTTGACGCGCAGCACTTGCGAATTAACCCAGGCACCGTCAGGGCCGGCCAGAAAGGCGACGGCAGCAGCGATCTCTGCGGGTGTGCCTATGCGTTCCATCGGTGCCATTTTGGCGATGTTGGTGATTTGTTCTTCGGTCTTGCCATTGAAGAACAGCTCGGTGCCCACCGGGCCAGGGGCGACGGCATTGACTGTGATATCACGCCCGCGCAATTCATTCGCCAATACATGGACCAAGCCTTCTACCCCTGCCTTGCTGGCGATATACGGGCCATAGGCGGGAAAGGATTTGGCAATCACGCTGGTGGACAAGGCTATGATGCGACCGCCTTTTTCTACATGCTGGGCCGCCTGGGCCAGTACCAGAAAAGCACCACGCAGATTGGTGGCGATGACCTTGTCAAAAGCATCCAGATTGCTGTCATTGATGGTTGCCATGGGCATGACGCCTGCACTATTGACGACCACATCAATGCGGCCAAATACTTCTTTGCCTGTTGCAAACAATTGCGCCACATCCTCCGGCCTGGCAACATCGCCCTGCACGGCGATGGCCTTGCCGCCAGCCGCCTGTATAGCAGTTACTGTTTCTTGCGCTTTACTGGCATTGCCGGCGTAATTAACCACAACAGCAAAGCCATCTGCCGCCAAACGCAGCGCGATTGCCTGGCCTATGCCACGGGATGCGCCAGTGATGATGGCTGTTTTAGTTGCATCTTTATTCATGATTGACTCCGGTGATTTAAGACTACAGGACCATATCGCCTGTCTGGAATACACTTTAACCATTCAATACAATGAGATAAATACTGATAAACTCAGAACATAATTCAACACAGCTCAACAATCATGGACAGACTGGATACCCTGCAACTATTCACCCGCATTGTCGAAACCGGCAGTTTTAGCCGGGCGGCGGATATGCTGGATGTGCCCCGTGCCAGCGCTACCTATGCCATCAAGCAGCTGGAAGCACGATTGGGCACCCGCCTGCTCGAACGCACCACGCGCCAGGTACGCACTACTCTCGATGGGCAGGCTTTCTATGAGCGTTGTGTGCATGTGCTCAGTGAGCTGGATGATGCCGAAGCATCGATGCGGCATGTAGCCGCCAATCCACGCGGGGTCTTGCGGGTGGACATGCACGGCACCCATGCGACACAAGTGGTATTGCCGAAGATATATGAATTCCGTGACCGTTATCCCGGCATAGATCTGGTCGTCAGCAGCGGTGACCGTCTGGTCGATCTGGTAAGGGAAGGCGTGGACTGCGTGATACGCGGCGGTAATCCGCGTGATTCAACATTGGTGGCACGCCGCCTGGCGATGATGCCGCAAGCAATTTGCGCCAGCCCGGCGTATCTGGCCAAATTTGGTACGCCGCATCATCCGGATGATTTAATGCTGCACCAGGCTGTCAGGTTCTTTTCCAGTACCGGGGCAATTGACTACCCTTTCGTGCTGACTATGGATGGACAAGTGAAAGAGTTTGATGTCGGTGGCTGGATGTCAGTCAACGATGCCGAGAACTATGTTACCTGCGCCCTTAGCGGCTGCGGCCTGATTCAACTGCCACGCTTTCATGTCGCTGATGCCTTGCGCGAAGGTCGTCTGGTGGAAGTACTGGCTGACTGGCAAAGCCCGCCACTGCAGGTCACTGCGCTCTACCCATACCGCCGCCAGTTATCACCCCGCGTGCGCGTGTTTGTGGATTGGCTGGTGAGTTTGTATGAGCAAAAGTTTGGGGTCTTACCTGTAACAATGAATGGTTAAACAAGCTTATGAAAATTCACATACCGGTGTTGTGGGGCAGGCCTGAGCATGTTGGGCTACGTTTTATTAGCCGCCTGTTGGGCTGGTGAAACGTAGCCTAGCGAGGCCCGGCCCAACCTACGAGGCTGCCTGCGGATCAGAGGGTTTAAACTCCTTCCCCTTCAAGGGGAAGGTTGGGATGGGGATGGGGTTCTTGCGCAATTTTTTTACCTTATTGATTAAGCGAAAACCATCCCAGGCTAACAGAAAATACCTGTCAAAAGAATCACAACTCCACCATCACCTCGAAGCCGCCAAAAATCATGCGTTTGCCATCACAAGGCATGGGATTGCTTTCAGGGTTCAGGCGTGGGTCTGCCATGACTTTTTCCCATGCGGCATTGCGCACTTCTTTCGATGGCCAGGTCATCCAGGAAAACACCACGGTTTCATCTTCCTTGCATTGCACTGCCAGAGGAAAGGAAGTCAGCTTGCCAGGCGGCACATCGTCGCCCCAACATTCGACGACACTTAGCACACCGTATTCCTTGAAAACCGGGGAAGATTTTTCCGAATATTGCCTGTAAGCTTCGCGGTTGGCATTGGGAACAGCGAGTACAAATCCATCGATGTATTTCATCTTTATTCTCCTGGAGTGACGTGGGCTTGATGTGGACTATACAAGACCTGTCTCAAGACTAGTATCAAGACTTGATTCATTCTAGTCCATGCCACTCACAAGGGTGATTTTATCTTCATCCCCCCTCCAGCCGGCATGCGTTGCCGTATCGCTCTATAATTTGCCAGTCACTATCCAACTCAAGAAAGAATCAGCATGCGTTTAGCCTATTCCACCTGGCCAGAAATTACTGCATTCCTGGCGGATTCAAAAACCGTCATCATTCCTATCGGCTCCAATGAACAGCATGGCCCCATGGGCTTGCTGGGGACAGACTGGATGTGCCCGGAGATCATTGCCACTGCCGCTGAAAAAGTCGCGCAGGAAACGGGCGCAGCGATGATGCTGGCCCCCACGTTCAACATTGGCATGGCACAACATCACCTGGGGTTTGCCGGCACTATTTCACTGCGCCCGTCGACCTTCATGGCAGCGATTGAAGACTGGGTATTGTCACTGGCACGTCATGGTTTTGATCATATTTATTTCTTGAATGGCCACGGCGGCAATATTGCCACGATAGAAGCCAGTTTCTCGCAAATCTATTCCCACTATTCGTATAGCGGCAAAACCTGTCCGCTGACACTCAAGCTGAAAAACTGGTGGGACTTGCCTGGCGTTGCCCCACTGTGTCATGAAATGTTCCCGGTGGGGCACGGCTCGCATGCGACACCGTCAGAAATTGCCGTGACCTATGCTGCTTACCCAGATCAGGTGCGCCATGTTGAACTGACACCCAAAATCCCGCCTACCGGTCCTATCCTCGACGCCCTTGATTACCGCGCCCGCTTCCCGGATGGCCGCATTGGTGCCGATTCCAGCCTGGCGACGATAGAACTGGGGCAGCAAATCATCCAGACCGCCGTTGCTGGCTTATTGAGTGATATCAAGGTATTCAGTGCAGAACAAAAACCTGCCTGATGCAAGCAACTCTGTATGGAAAAAATCACCAACATTTCCATACGGAAATCTGGTATTGTTTTCTTCGTGCTGACATACTGAAAGAAAAAAGTGTGGTCTTTGCATTGCAAAAGCTGCCTGCAAAGCCTACTCTGGATTAGCTATTGTTATCAGGTATTGGGTCACTTAGATAAAAACACCAACCGGTGACATCATGAGACACTTTTTAAAAGCATATCCCTCGTTTTATCCATGTCCCTGCTTGCTCAGGGCACGGCTTTTGCTGCCGAACGTGCCACGGCACAGGAAGCAATTGACATGATAAAAAAAGTCGTCGCCTACTATAAAGCCAATGGCCCCGAAAAAACCTATGCCGCGGTGAACGACCCCAAAGGTCAGTTCATTTACAAGGATTTATATGTGTTTGCCGGTACAGTCAAACCCGGCGGAGTCACCCTGGCCCACGGCGGCAACCCCAAATTACTCGGCAAACCGCTGGGTGAATTGCGCGATGGTGATGGCGTTTTCTTCGTCAAGAAAATCAATCAAGTCGCTGGCAGCAAAGCAGGCAAGGGGTGGGTAGACTACAAATGGCCAAATCCTGTAACCAAGGAGATGGAACAAAAAAGTACCTACGTAGAACGGGTTGACAAAATTTATTTTGCTTGCGGTATCTATAAATAATTCTGGCCCGGCCCAGTTCTTATACCGCTATATATTTGTTTTGTTTGCCACTGCGCTGCAAGACTGGTTGTAATTTTTTCAGAACGACCAGTCGCAGCAATCAAATCCCTTCCAGCAAGCTAATGGTAAAATGCCATCTGGCTGTTCTTTACACTTCTGTTCCATCCTGATCTGCACGAATTTTTACTGTCCGTGTCCAGATACATACGGGATAAATACGGGATACATACACCCTCTATTTTTACCAATTATTTTTATGCCCTATATCGGAGTTGGTTTTCACATTCTTGTCGCCCTGTTTTTTGCCGTGCATGCTGTTCGTAATGGACGCGAGATGTACTGGCTGATGATTTTATTCATGTTCCCACTGCTGGGCAGCGTCGTGTATTTTTTTGCTGTGTACCTGCCAGATACCAAATTGGAACACGGTATGCGCAAAACCGTCACGGCTGCAGCCAAGACACTGGATCGCGGACGTGACGTGCGTGAAGCGCAAAAAGCCTATGACCTGGTACCCACGGCACAAAATCAAACGCGCCTTGCAGCAGCCTATCTGGATGCGGGTGACACGGCCCAGGCGGTACAACATTATGATCTTTGCCTGCAAGGCCCTTTTGCCAACGATGCGGAAATTCGCATGGATGCAGCACATGCAAAAATACTGCATGGTCAAAGTGCTGATGCCATTGAATTGCTGGAAGCGGTGCGCAAAGAACAGCCTAACCACAGACCAGAACAGCAGGCGCTATTATTGGGTCAGGCCTATGCCAGTGCTGGCCGCCAGCAAGAAGCCGGTGCGATCTTTGCCGATGCCGCTGCCAAATTTGGCAGCATGGAAACCCGCGTGGAATATGCCATCTGGGCTTTGCAGGCTGGGGAACATGGCACTGCCAACAGCTTGCATGCAGAAATCCAGCAAACCATGAAACACTGGAGCAAGGACACTAAATTCTTCAATAAGGATTTAGTCAAGCGCCTCAACATTGCGTTTTCCAAGCGCGCCTGATTGGCGCAACAGTGCCTGTCGGGGGTGAGCTAAGGCGCATGAAGCCTGCGCGCCCCGATACGACAACTCCGTACTGCTTGCCGTAATCCGTTGTATGCCCGGTTCAAGCTGTCACTTGATAAGTTTCCGCCATCACTGTGGCTACTGCGGCTGATTCGGCGCAATGACACAGCGTGGCACAGTGCGACATAGCTACAAAAGCGAAGCATTATGACATCTTTTTTCCAGGATGCAGCTTACGCTGGGGTTTGCATACAACCCTGATCACCCCTGAAGCCTATTGCCGACTGCGAGCCAAGCCGAGCCAAACCATCTCGCGACAATATCATTATAACATCGTTTTAAAGATACATTTCCATACTTAGCCACCTGCAATAAAAGAAAATGATGCGTGATAGAATGTGCGGCGCAACAATAGAAACCAGCATGCATGGTTCAATCTACATCGTCTGTGTCCGGTCACTTAATTTTTAGGAAAATTCATGTATTACCGTCTGGCTTGCCTCAATGAAAAAAGCGAAATTACCAAAACAGTAGACGCCGGGGATGATTTCCTTGCTGCTGTGAACAAGGGCGCGCAGTTGCGTCATGAACTGAATGCCCCCTATCAGATTGATGTTGTGTCTGTGACTCACGATGGTAATGAGCACAAGCTGGCGCAATTAGGTGGGTTCTCCTGAAGTACTTGCCCGGGTGCCTGCAAGCACCCCACATACACTATGGCTGATCAAAATACGGTACTGATACTGCAGGGCGGTGGTGCCTTGGGTGCCTACCAGGCAGGCGTCTACCAGCAATTGCAAGAAGCCAGCATGCCTATAGAATGGATCATAGGCACCTCTATCGGTGCCATCAACTGCGCCCTGATCGCCGGTAACCCGCCAGAAAAACGCATTAAGCAATTGCACGGTTTCTGGGACAGCCTGGCACCCGATGCCCTGCACCGTGACAGTTTCTGGCCCTCCATGACGCCATGGATGAATATCACCAGCAACATCAATACCCTGTCCGCCCTGATGCAGGGTGTTGCCGGATTTTTCAAGCCGCGCTTTGGTGCAGCCTGGGATATCAATGCCAAAGTACCGCTGGAAGAAACTGGCTTTTACGATACCTCGCCACTCAAAACCACGCTGGAAAAATACGTGGATTTTGACTACCTGAATGAAGGCCCCATGCGCATCAGCGTATGTGCAGTCGATATTGATAACGGCCAGGGCGTGGTGTTTGACAGCAAGAAAGAACGGATACACCCGGAACATATCATGGCCAGCGGTGCCTTGCCCCCCGGCTTTCCCCCCATAAAAATCGGCAAGCATGCTTACTGGGATGGTGGCGTGTATTCAAATACGCCGCTGGAAGTGTTCCTGGATGAAGAGAGAAATGCCGATGCCCTGTGCTTCATGGTCGATTTATGGGATCCGACAGAAACCCGGCCTGATTCCATCGCCGCAGCCATGACGCGCTACAAAAGCATACAGTACGCCAGCCGTTCCACAGAGCAGTTATTGATGCACCAGAAGATGCAGGACATGCAGCGTGCCATACGCACACTGGCGCAGCACCTGCCTGCGGCCGAGCGCAAAAAAGCCGAGTTGAAGCCGCTGATGGCCATGGGTTGTGACCACACCGTCAATGTCGTCCACCTGATCATGAAAGCGCTGCCGGACGATCATTATTTCAAGGATGTGGATTTCAGTACTTCGACCATACAAGCCCGCTGGGCTGCCGGCATCCATGACTGCAAGCGCGCACTGCGCCATCAATCATGGCTAAAACCCTTGCCGCCCCATGCGGGGCTGGTGATCCACGAATTGCCACAGGAATAAGGAACCGATACCCTCTCCCTCTTTGCAGCATCTGCACGCAGATGCTGCAAAGCTCGGTTTATTTCTGGGCAGGTATACCACTCTGTTCAGTCACGCCACAATACGCACCGCCGCCATCACCACCGCGCGTAATGGCCAGATTGGCGAAATCAACCAGGTCTTCAGCATCCTGCCTCAAATCAGGATGATGCTTGCGGTAAATTCCCCATTTGGGGCGCATATGGTCTGCACCAGTACGCCAGAACGACAAGCCTGAGCGATCGATGTTCAATACCGGCCTGCCCTGCTGATCACGGATCAGCAACTGGTAGCGGGCGTCGGTATTAGAATAATGAATTTCCTCCCTGACATCCAGCCATTGTCCCGTTAAGGCAGCCAGGTCAAATGAACCCAGGATGCTGAAATGCCCGCCTTCCGTCAGTTTGTCAGCGATATGGCGTACATACAATTTACCGTCATTTAAAACAGTAAAGGTAATCAGCGGTGGTTCGGCATAAGAGCCGCCGTAAGCCTTGATTTGGTGGATATGGGTAAATGAAGGGGAAAATTTCATCTGCGCTGCAACCCTGAATTGCCAGCGATAGTTAAATACATCATTGTCCCTGGCTTTGAATGTTTCATGCATACCGCCTTTGGAGGGTGCAATTTTTATTTCAGTGCGAGAGCGGTCACTACCTTGCTGGCGGGATTTTTTATCCAAGTTAACATCTGCCATCTCATTCGCCATGATGGAAAAATAATCACCGACCAGCGCATCATTACGCCCTATGCTGACATGCGGTCGCGGCGGCACATACATGTCGTCGCTGGGTGCTTCCACTGCGCCTTTGCCAAATACTTTTTCTATATGCGCATAAGTATCACCGTCTTTCGCGTCAGATGCGGTCAGGCACAGGCTATTGCCGGTCACACCGCTGTGAAGGACTGGTGTTTTATAGCTGAGGCCATAGGTCACGCCATCAGTCTGGCTGGCATGGACAGCATCCGGCAATGCCAGGTTGATCAACAGAATTGCACAGACCCGGAAATTATTCATGTTATTTGCAGTCAGAAAATTTGAAATGCGTTATCGATAGAAAGTCCTGGTCCGGCAACAATACAACAGATGGGAAACCAGGGTGATTCGGGCTATCCGGCAAATGCTGCGTCTCAAAGGCAAAACCATCATAGGCTTCATATGCCCGGCCCTCGCTGCCGATTTCGCTGCCGTCAAAACCATTACCTGTATTAAACTGCACCGATGGCTCGGTCGTCCATATTTCCATACAACGACCGCTTCCAGTTTCCATGATGTTTGCAACCTGGGCCAGGGCATTCTTTTTCCAGGTTGCAAATAACAGGCTGTGGTCTATGCCTGGAGGTGAGCCAGTCAAAGTAGGCATGGCTGGTACGGCAGGCGTGGCAGGCACGTTAAGTATGTCAGATAAGCGACCTGCCAGCGATGCTGCCGTCCTGAAATCCAGTGGAGTTCCTTCTACACTGACGATGACACCGGTAGGAACCCGCTTGTCATCCGTCAACAGGTAACGGTCTGCATTGATCATGAATGTATGTTGCGGCATGCCTTTACTGCCGGCACCGGCCAGATTGAAATATGCATGATTCGTCAAATTGATCACCGTGGCAGCCGTCGTACTGGCACTGTATTCGATACGGAATTCATTGCGCTTGCGATACAGACGGTAGCGAACCTCAAGCTTGACTGCCCCCGGAAATCCCTGGTCACCATCAGGGCTGAACAGGCTGTAGACCGAGCCGAAAGAATCATCATCGGCAAATTCCCGCCGCGCCCACACCCGTTTGTCATAGCCATCGGGGTCGCCATGCAGGGCGATGCCCCTGGCGTTTTTCGGCAACATGACCTGCCGCCCCTCAAGCGGGAAACTGGCATTGCCTATACGTCCGGCATAACGCCCTATGACGGCAGCAAACTTGCGCTTGCTTGCCTCATAGGCCTGCAGGCTGGGCAGACTCAATACCACATTAGCAAATTGACCGTGACGATCGGGAACAGATGTCGCCGTCAGCGTGGCACCATAATCGATATAACTGACGGCCATCCCCAGGTCATTGCGCAGACTGACGCGCCCCACCTGGTCACCCTGACGGGTATGACCCCAAATTGCTATGCTTGTATTCGCGACACCGGCATCGTCTTTCGCATACACCGTGCTGGCCAGCAGCAAGGGCAGACACGACAGCAGACGGCATAGCAAGTATTTCGCCATGCTCAACTTAGTACTGAGGCCCGGCAATCACGAAAGGGCCGCCCTGAAACCGTGCCGTCGCATCATCCGCAGGGGGATAGGCAATGTTATCGGCAAACAGATGTGTAAATTGTGTCGAACTATCTGCCGGGCGGTAGCCCAGATGGGATGCTTTACGGTTGTCCCACCAGCGGCTGGCATTGTCCGAATTGCCAAAGCTGATGGTATGCCCAACCTTGGGAGTAAAGACGGCACAGCGTATCAGTTCCAGCAAATCCGCATAGCTGAGAAAGGTCACCATCATGCGCGGATTCAGTGGCGCGGGAAAACTGGAACCTATGCGCAGGCACACGGTTTCTATACCAAACCGATCATAGTAATAACGCGACAGGGCTTCGCCAAAACATTTGCTGAGACCATAAAATCCGTCAGGGCGCAAAGGCATATCGGCATCCACCAGTTCCGTGGTCGGGTAATACCCCACCACGTGACTGGAACTTGCATAGATGACGCGTTTGACGCCGCAGGCATGTACCGCATGGTAGAGGTTGTACATACCCAGGATATTGGCCTGCATGATGGGTTCAAATTTATCTTCCACCGAAATACCGCCAAAATGCAATACGATATCAACGCCCTCCACCAGCTTCATCACGGCAGCGCCATCGGCCAAATCACACTGCACGATCTCTTCGCCTTCGCGCGCCTCACCAAGATCGGTAATATCACTTAGCTTCAGGTGATGGGTCCAGTCAGAAACCGACTGACGTAGCACCTTCCCCAACCCGCCGCCAGCTCCGGTCAGCAAGATTCTATTAATAGGCTTGTTATCTGTTGTCGTGGTCATGTGTATTTTCTCAACATTGAAATGGGCAATCGTGATCATGCAGGCAGCAGCCAAAGCAGCGGCGACAGGGTGCGGGGGCATCCTGCTTGCGGGGTACTACATCAACCGGTGTAACGGAAGAAACTTTAAGTTAAACGATTAACTAAGTATACTAAAAAATGTTGTACATGCAAGCGCATTTTGTTTTTTTATAAGACTTCGCAGGAATCCTATCTTGTATTTCAGTTTACAAACAGCACGAGATTCATACTATTTTCATTCGTGTGTAGGGATTTTTCTTATTCAGGTTAGAATGCATATGACCAGACCAAGAAAAAAGTTAAACCTTTAACTCAATCATGAAAAAAAAGCTCCCGACGATACGCGATGTTGCAGCCGCCGCACAAGTTTCGACCGCAACCGTGTCCAAATACATCAATGGCACACAAAAATTCTCCGCCCCCGTCGAAGCCAACCTCAAAAAGGTGATTGAAGAGCTAGGTTATCAGTCCAACCCGCAGGCACAGTCCATGATCACCGGCAAGACCAAGACCATAGGCCTGTCGATACTGGACATCAGCAACCCGCACTTCACCAGCATCGTCAAAGGCGCCAATCGCGTTGCCATGGAAAAGGGCTATACCCTGCTGCTGGTTGACACAGATGAAACCCTCAGCCGTGAACGCCCATTACTGGAGGCACTGAGCCGCAAGGTCGATGGCATGATCGTGTTTTCGCGCCTGCCGGAACAGGACCTGGAATGGCTATTCCAGATGGACAAACCACTGGTTTTCTTTGGCCGCATACACGAACGTCAACTGCCATCGGTAGGCAGTGATGACAGGCGTGGCACCTATATGCTGGCACAGCATCTGGTGGCACTGGGGCACAAGCATATCGCCTATGTAGGCTTTGCAAAATCCAGGCGCGATGAAGAACGCATGAGTGGCGTCCAGGATTGCCTGGACAAACACCAGTTACCACTCATCAAATACAACACCAATGCCGCCACCGCCGCCGAAGGTGAGCGCCTGTGCTCATCCATCATGCTGGGCAGCAGCCCCCCGGATGCACTGATATGCTATAACGACCTGATCGCCCTCGGCTTCATGAAAGAAGCACAAATCCTCGGCTTCCAGTTACCTGATGACATCTCCGTCACCGGCATAGACAACATCCTGTATGGGCGCTTTGTCACCCCGGCACTCACCTCGGTAGATCTGCAAAGCGAACGCATGGGTGTCGCCGCCATGGAAAAACTCATGCAAATCATTGCTGGCGCGCAGGACAACGAACTCACCGTGATAGAACCGCAACTGGTGGTGCGCGCATCCACCATGCGCCGTAACTAAGCACAGCCGCAAACACCCCTGCCCAGACGTAATTCTGCGCATATCTGCGCCATGTACACATTTTCAATCCAACGTTAAACGTTTTCCATTTAAAACTTTTAACGCAAAGTCACTCGGGCCTGATATATCTATATTTTGCCGTTGTCTCACCGCAACGGATACAAAAAAATGAATTCAGCCACTTTACTCACGTACTTTTCTTCACTATTATCTAGTTAAACGTTTTCCTAAATAATTTCAAGCTTGCTCCAGATACGCTTAACACTCTCGCAAGCAAGAACAAACCTGCCAGGTTATAGCTGATGAATTTCTTACCCCGCATTTGCATGCTGCTCACCGTATTCGCTACAGTCGCACAGGTCGCGGCCAGTGATATCGCTAAAGTGGTCTATGAGCCGCCGCTGGCCAATGTTGCCATGGACAAGATCGTGCAATCCGAGTTGTATCCGCAACTGGCTTATCTGGCGCAAAAGCTGCTGGCTGAAAAAGAAAACACCACACTCAATGGTCACCCTGCCTTCAATGGCAAGGATAAATTCCTGCCAGGGAAAATCGCTTCCGGACTGGGCCATTTGTTATTGAACGCCAAGCATGAAGGCAAAGATCTTGCCCCTTATCTGAGCGATTTCCGGGAATCGGCAGAACTGACGGTGGGCATGGACAATCACACCTGGGGCATCTATTACTATTTGCTGGCGCTATACGAACTGAAGAAAAATGGCTTACTGGAACAGGCAGTCCCAACAAAAACACTGGATGCCCTGAAGAAAAAACTGGACTGGCGCAGCTTCGTTACACAAACCGATTTCAAACTCATACAGCTGCCAACCAATTACTACGGCGTTGCATTTGGTGTGGCTCGCCTGCGCATGCTGCTGGGTTGGGAAGATGAGACTGCCAGCCAGCGTCTGCTGAAAAAACTGCTGGATCATTACGAACAGCATTCGGGCACCTATGGTTTTTCTGATGAAACCGAAGGTGAGGGCCGCTTTGACCGCTACAGTATTTTGCTGATTTCAGAAATCTGCGGACGCTTCATAGAAACCGGCATGGAAGTCACGCCAGAACTGAAAACCAAACTGAGAAAAGCCACCGATATTGCCTTCCGCCTGGGTAATGTATCTGGCGATGGCTTCAGTTTTGGACGCAGCATCGGTGCCTATGGCGAAACCGCCGTGCTTGACATACTGACGGTATCTGCCTACCTGGACATATTGAGCCAGCAAGAAAAAGAATATGCCTACGCCTATTCCACCCGTATCGTCGCCAGATACGTTGATTTCTGGTACGACAAAAAAACCAGGTCTGTCGACCTGTGGGGCCAAGGCCGGAAAACGGATGACTACCGTGGCATACACCGCATACTGGGCGAAAATTTCTCGCTGCTGCACCAACTGATCTCGGCCAATGATTTATGGCGCCAGATGGGATACCAGGACAAATTACCCAGGCAAGATCTGGCGGCCTGGCTGGACAAGACGCAACCGGCATTCCAGTTCACCTGGTTTGCCCGTGGTGAATATGACAGGGCGCTCGCCATCTACCGCGACGCCGGACATGTGTTCAGCTTGCTAATGGTGAACGGTGGTGCAAGCCAGCACGGGAACAGTCCTTATTACCCTTTGCCATTTTCCAACCTGCTGCTTGCCGGCATCGCCGACAGTGGTTATCAACATCCGCAATTATTACCCAAATTTACCATGAATGATGGCAGTGAACTGATCGCGACAGCCTTCATCAAAAACATCCACCACACAGAAGCTACTGAAACCGCACAAACCCCGCAAGCCTATGAAGTAACTTACCACCAGGACGGCCTGACCAGAATCGGCCCCGTCAATCAGAAACCCGTGCCAGATGCACGCATACAACTGAATACCAGCTATCGCCTGGGTGCAGGCATGATCACCAGAACAGATCAATATCTGCCGACAGAAAAGCTGGGCGTGCGTCAGGTGTCACTGGAATTTGCCAGTTTCTCGGAATTGCCAGAAGTCAGCGGCAATACCATCCGCTTCAACAAGGGTGATCTCAGCGAATTTACCGTCACCGGCATGGATCACTGCAGCGCCAGGGCCAGTCTCGATACAGAAAATTTCAAATCACCGAACGGCCCCATGAAGACCCTGGTGAGCTGTGAACGCAAGGCTTTCAGTTTTGATACACCGATCACGATTAGCTGGTCCATCAAATATCACTGACACGATCATTTGATGAGCCACACCGGAATTCCCTGTGCAAATTCGGCGTCAGCAACGCTGATGATGTCGCAGTGATTTTCAATTGCAGTAAGCAGAAATACCTATCAACACAAATAAAAACATTTATCAGGAGACCAGGAAATGCGTAACAAGCCATCACAACCAAGGCAGACATGCCGACTCTTGCCTATCAGCTCAGCGGTAGCGCTGGCGCTGTTGAGCATGATGCAAACTGCCGCCGCCCAACAAGCAGCCAGTACCACAGCCGAACAGCCAAAGCTGGCAGAAGTCATCGTATCGGCCAACAAACGCATAGAGAAACTGGAACAGGTACCGTTGGCGATTACCGTGCTGGGTGACGCTGTACTGCAAAGAAATAATGTCCGCGAATTTGCCGACATCATCAATCTGTCGCCGG
This sequence comes from Undibacterium sp. Di26W, assembly GCF_049340265.1. Lineage (NCBI taxonomy): Bacteria > Pseudomonadati > Pseudomonadota > Betaproteobacteria > Burkholderiales > Oxalobacteraceae > Undibacterium > Undibacterium sp. Di26W. The sequence continues at coordinate 350,739 of NZ_JBMPOR010000003.1, read as the reverse complement.
CACTGACCATCACCTATGGCACCACGCCCGCCAACAACGGCATCAATATGCGCGGCATAGGCACCACCTCGATAGGCATAGGTGTGGAAGCCGATGTGGCGGTCATCATCGACGACATTCCCATGGGCATGCAGGTCAAGGCATTCCAGGATTTGACGGATATCGCCAGGATAGAAATTTTGAAAGGCCCGCAAAGCACCCTGTTTGGGAAAAGTGCGATTGCCGGCGCGGTGAATGTGACGACCAAGCCTATTTCTGGTCCACTGTCGGGTAATGTCAGTAGCTTTTATACCAGTGACGGCGAATGGCGGGTCGGTGGTAGCTACGGTGGTGAACTGTCAGAAAAATTCGGCTTTCGTATTGCTGCCAGCGATACGCGCTTTGCGGGCAATGTCAATAACCTGACCACAGGCACAAAAACCAATGGCTCTGGCGGCAAGACCTTCATGGCGAAACTGAGCTGGCATCCGACCGACACCCTGGATCTTGATTTCACACCACGCTACAACTATTCCAACACCACCTGCTGCGCCCTGGTCGCAACCAGCATAACGCCACTGCAGGGTGCGCTGCTGTCGAACCTCACGCAACTGCCTGCCTCCACGCTGTTACAAGGCATCAATATCGGGCCTTACAATACAGACATCCGCAATGACACCAGGACCGGGCAAGAATCCACCAGCCGTGGCTTTGGCTTGCGCATCAACTATGCTATGCCGAATGGTGCCACGCTGAGTTCCATCACATCGCTGGACCGATATTATGCCAACGATACGCGCGACCAGGATTTTGTCGATGTTCCCACCCTGCAGTATTACCCACTGGCGAATGGCAAGCCAGCTGGCGTCAATGAAGGTTATGTGCAGTACGGCAGCTTCGATGTCATTTCCAGAACCCAGGAACTGCGCCTGACTTCACCTGAAAACCAGTCCGTCAAATATGTGGCCGGGCTGTGGTATGGATGGAATGCCATTGACCGCCACTTTGTCCGTGGATATAACGGCATTGCCTTAACCACCCCTACCCAGTATTTCACCGATACGTATAATGAAAACAAGGCGATCTTTGGCCAGGTAAGCTGGGACTTTTTGCCGGATTACACCGTCCTTGCCGGCCTGCGTTATAACCGTGAAACCTCGGGCTTTCATTTTACGACCGGCGCGCCGCCACCTGGCGCTTTCGTTCCCACTGCCGCGTTTTCCAGCGTGGATAACACTGAAAATGCCACCACTGGCAAGCTGAGTCTGCAACATCAGTTCAATAAAAACCTGATGGCGTATGTACTGGGTGCGACCGGCTACAAGGGCCTGGCCTATGACCTGACCAGCAGCCTGAATGCCGCCACGGCCGCACAACAACCAGTACAATCGGAAACTTCAAACACCTTCGAGCTGGGCCTGAAAGGCAATTTCCTGAACAACCGCCTGACAGTGAACCTGGCTGCCTTCAACAGCAAGTTCAAGAATTACCAGCAAAATTCCGGCGGCTATCTGCCCGGCACGACCACTTATGTGACCCGCCTCAACAGCGTGGGTGGGGTACAGACCCGTGGCGTGGAAATGGATATTTCTGCACTGGTCACGGCTGATTTCATCATCAACGGCAGTGTCGCCTACACCGATGCAAGCATTACCGAATTTCCAAATGCACCCTGCTACAACGTCATTGATACATCGAATGGCGGATTTAATGCAGCCTGTCAGTTGAAGTCAGTCCAATATGGCGGACAGAATGTGCAAGACCTGGCTGGCGGACGCATGCCAAATGCACCCAAGATCAAGGCTAATCTGGGCGGGCAATATGATATCCATCTGAAGGACTATTCTTTTGATGCCTTTGTGACGGCAGCAGTCCGCTACCAAAGCGAAGTATTGACCAACCTGAACCAGGACCCGACGCTGTCAGTAGCCGGATATAGCGTGACCAATCTGGGATTTGGTATCAAAGACAAACAAAGCAAATACAAGCTGAGTTTCTTTATCAATAACCTGTTCAACAAACACTATGCCAACACCGGCTTTACCGGACTGGGGAACTGGAGTTCCAAAGCCCCTAATCCGCTTATCACCGTCACCAACACCACCTGGAGCCCGGCCCGTGATGCCTTCCGTTACGTAGGCGTGCGCTTCGATGCCAAGTTCTGATCAGGCATTGCAACATCTGTGAAAGACAAAAAAGCCCGGCAAAATATGCCGGGCTTTTTTCTTCATGGCGATCAAGCCTTCATCCACGTTAATGCGCGCCACCGGCATCCACCGGCACTGCAGATTTCTTCGGTTTGGTCAGCCACACCAGGCCAATCAGGCCAATGAACATATAAGCTGACATCCAGAAGATATCTGTTGCTGCCATGGTACTGGCCTGCACGCTGATGCTGCGGTCTATGATGGCATAGGCGCCCTGTTCTGGTATGCCCTGCTGCATCAGGTTTTGCATGCTTTGCACAAACGTCGGGTAACTGCTGCCGGTCAGCTCGGTCATCTGGGCATGGTGCAGGGTGCTACGGCTATCCCAGATGGTGGTCATGATGGAAGCACCCATGCCACCGCACATGATGCGTACGAAATTCGACAGGCCGGATGCCGCCGGGATTTTATCCGGTGGCTGACCTGACAAAATGATCGATGTCAGCGGGATAAAGAACATGGACATGGCGGCCCCCTGTATCAGGGTCGGGATCAGCAGGGTATAGGTATCCACATCCGTGTTGAAGCCTGAGCGCAAAAAGAACACCAGGGCAAACCCAAGGAAAGCCAGCGATGCAATTTTCCTCGCATCCACCTTGGGCAAGATTTTTCCTATGATGGGTGACAGCAAAATCGCAAATACGCCCACCGGTGCCATGACCTTGCCAGCCTCGGTTGCGGTATATGACAACTGTGTCTGCAACCATAAAGGCATGATGACCAGGCTACCGAAAAACAGGCCGTAACCGATGGAAATGGCGATCACACCGGCGCTGAAATTACGTCCCTTGAACAGCGACAGATCGACCACGGGATGGTCCTGCCCAAGTTCCCAGATGACAAAATAAATCAGGCCGATGACAGCAATCACGGTCAGTAAAATGATTTCTCCAGAATTAAACCAGTCCAGTTCCTTGCCTTTGTCCAGCATCAGTTGCAAGGCCCCCACCCAGATGACCAGCAGGAACAGCCCGACCTTGTCGATGGGCAGGTTCTTGATCTGTGATTCACGCTTGCGATAAATGGACCAGGTCGCCCAGGCGGTAAACAGCCCCACCGGGATGTTGATATAAAAAATCCATGGCCACGTATAATTGTCCGATATCCAGCCACCCAGCAAAGGCCCCATGATGGGCGCGACCAGAGTCGTCATCCCCCATAGCGCCAGGGCCATGGAACTTTTGGCGGGCGGGTAACTGCCCAGCAGCAATGCCTGCGACAAGGGGATCATTGGCCCTGCCACTGCTCCCTGCAAAATACGGGCAGCAATCAGCATTTCGATATTCGGTGCCATGCCGCACAGCCATGATGAAATCACGAACAACAATATCGATGACAAGAACAGCCTGACCTGGCCGAAGTGGGTAGTCAGCCAACCTGTCAGTGGTACGGAAATCGCATTCGCCACTGCAAACGAAGTAATGACCCAGGTACCCTGTTGTGGTGACACACCCAGGTTACCGGAGATGGCTGGTATCGACACATTGGCAATCGACGAATCCAGCACATTCATGAAAACCGCCAGTGACAGGGCCAGCGTGCCCATCGCCAGTTGCGGTCCTTTCAACGGCGGATGCGGTGCCTGTGGACGTGGTGCCGCACTCATTACCTGACCTTACTGGTGGTAGTAACTTTCGTGACTGGCAAATTGGCGGCAATGATGTCCGCAATGCGCTGATCCGCCTCTTTGCCATTCTGTTCAAACACGGCGGTCTGATAGGCAGGGCTAGTACGTGCCGCAGCCGTTACCGGCGCGCCCTGCTGTTGCGAGATATTGACCTTGACCTGCATGGATACACCTATGCGCAGTGGATGCGCTTCCAGTTCTTTCGGGTCCAGGGTAATGCGCACGGGTATGCGCTGCACGACCTTGATCCAGTTCCCGCTGGCATTTTGCGCCGGCAACAGAGCAAAGGCAGAACCGGTACCGGCAGACACACCCAGCACCTTGCCATGGTAAGCGACATCGCCACCGTACACGTCAGAATGCAATTCCACATCCTGGCCTATACGCATATGCGCCAGTTGCACTTCCTTGAAATTGGCATCGACCCACAGTGAATTCAAAGGCACGACAGACAGCAATGGTGAACCGGCTGCGATGCGCTGACCAACCTGTACCGCACGCTTGGCAACATAACCGGTAGTCGGTGCTGGCAAGCTGGTGCGGCTCAGGGTCAGCAGGGTTTCGCGCAGACGTGCGGCAGCACGCAAGACATTCGGATGTTGCGTAACCGTGGTGTTTTCTGTCAGCGTGCGGTTGGATGTCAGTTGTTCACTGGCGGCCTGCAAGGCGGCTTCTGCGCTCTTGACGGCATTGCGTGCATGTTCCAGTTCTTCGGCAGAGACCGCACCTGTACTCAGCAATTGCTGGCGACGGGCCAGATCCGCCCTGGCTTTTTCGACTTCGCTGCTGCGCAGGCTGACATTGGCCTGCAGGCTGCCGTTATTGGCAAACAGCACGCGTACTTCACGCACGGTCTGGGCCAGTTGTGCCTCGGCCTGGTCGACTGCCACCCTGGCATCGGTCTTGTCGAGTTCCACCAACGGTTTGCCGACCTGCACCAGCTCGGTATCATCGGCATGAATCGCCACCACGGTACCAGTGACTTGCGATGTCACCTGTACGACATTGCCAGCGGCATAGGCATCTTCGGTATGCTCAAAATTGCGGGCAACCAGCCACCACCATGCACCGTAGGCGATAGCGGCAATAAGAATAATGAAAGTGACGATCAGCAGAAGGCCACGGCGCTTGCCATTTTCTGGAGCCGCATTGACTGGTGGCTGGGTGGTAACAGCTTTATCTTGATTGTTTGTTGCTGGGGCGTTCATAACGCGGCCTCCGATGTGCTTGCTGCAGTGGTGTTGTTGGTGTTTGCATTGCTGTTTGCATTTCTGGGGGTAGCCGCAAAAGCTGCAAAATTGGTCTTGCTGTCATAGCCGCCACCCAGCGCCTTGATCAGGTTAATCTGGCTTTCGGTATGACGGATGGCCAACTCCAGTAACAGTTTTTGCTGAGACAGTACGGCGCTTTCTGCTGCCAATACCGGCAACATATTGGCGGTGCCGGCTTTCTGTCTTTGCTGTGCCAGTTGCAGGCTGACACGGGCAGCCTGCTCGGCAGCTTTCTGCTCAATTGCCTGGGCCTGACTGTCTTGCAGTATCTGCACCTGATCTGCCACTTCATGCAAGGCATCGGTCAGGCTCTGGTTATAAGTGGCAACGGCCATATCATAAGCAGCCATCTTGCCCTTTAATTGCGCACGCAGGCGGCCGCCTTCAAAAATTGGCAGTCGTATTGCCGGGCCGACACCGATGATGCTACTGCCGCTTTGCAAGAGATTACTCAAACCCAGACTGGATAGACCGGCAAAGCCGACCAGATTGATATTCGGGTAAAACTGGGTCTTGGCAACATCCACTTCACCCTGACTGGCTTCCACCCGCCAGCGCGCAGCCACAATATCTGGACGGCGCCCCAGCAATTCCAGCGGCAAGCTACCGGGCAAGGCCATATCCGCCGCCGGTTTAAACTGTGGCAGCGGAATGTTACGCCCCTGTTCTGGCCCCATGCCTTGCAAGGCAGCGATCTGGTTACGTGTCAGGGCAACGGCTTCCTGCCATTGGGCGATATCGTTTTTCAGGCCAGACAGCTGGATCAGGCTTTGCTGGGTTTCAGTCTTGGTTTCCAGACCGGCCTTGACGCGTTGCTGTGTCAGTTGGTCGAATTTTTCACGAATCGCCAATTGCTGTTTGCTCAATTCGAGTTGTGACGATTGCCGTGCCAGTTGCAACCAGCTACGCGCGATGGCATTGCCCAGCATCAGACGTACACTCTGGCCTTCGGCGTCGGCTACTTTTTCCTGCGACAAGGCGGCACGCATTTCTGCGCTGTGTTTGCCCCAGAAATCAAATTCATACGATGCATTCAAGGCCAGTTGGTTATTGGTATGGTAAGTGCCTGCCAGCGGTGGCGGTATCAGGCCTTTTTCAGTGAAGCGCTGATAGGTACTGTCAAAGCTGGCATTCACTGACGGTAATTCATTGGCACCAACTGCGGCAGTCATCGCCTTCGCAGCTTGCAGGCGGGCTGCAGCAACTTGCAGGCTGGGGTTATTTTGCAGCGCCTGATCAATCAGCTTTTGCAAATCGGCACCACCTATGCTGCTGGCCCATTGGTTGTCTGGCCAGCTACCACTACCGCCCTGCCCGGGGAAAGCGCCGCTGTCTGCATTCAGGGTTTTAAGTTGTACCTGGCTTTGGATGCCCTGGTAACTGACGCAGGCAGAAAGCAGGGATAACGCGCTGGCAGCAGCCAGCGCACGCACTAGCTTGTTGGCCGCCCGGAAGTTAAAAGTTGGTTTGTTCATGATGTAAATATGAATTCCAGATTGATATGATTATTTAATTGCCTGAGCAACTATTCATTTTAGCTTCCAGTATGGGACGATTCGCCAGAAGCTTGCGTAGCAGGTACTTCAGAAAAGTGATTTCCTCAGCAGCAAACCCGGTAAATCCCACATCCAGCACTTCAGCATAAATTGCCGGCAACTGTGCCGCCATTGCCTTGCCGGATGGTGTCAGTTCCAGCTTGAACAGGCGCTTGTCACTCTCATCAATCACACGCTGTATGTAACCCTTCGCTTCCAGCTTGTCCAGAGTGCGTTTCATAGCTGCAGAATCGATAAACAGGTCACGCGCCAGCTCTGCCGCCGTACTAATCTTGCCGGTGGCCAGCATCATGAAGACACTGCCTTGTGCATGGGTGATATCTACCCGGCGTAAGGCATCTTCTATGGAGCGTGACAGCATGGTGCGCGACCTGGCCAGCAAATAGCCGACACTGTCTTCGACTTGTGAGCTATCGAACTCGGGGATTTGATTTTCAGTATCCATGATGAGAATATTCATTGACTAGGCAATAGTTTATACCAGTTTAAAAAATTTTGCACGGCACCTGGAAATGAGGAATCGAACGTGTTTTTCCAGTCCAGGGCCCCTAGCTTTTCGCTATGAAAGCGGAAACATCCGCATAAATAAAAATCCATTCCATGTGATTTCTCGTAAAAAATATTTGCAAACGATAATCATTCTCATTTATAATGATTCCACTTTTGCAATTTCACTATCCCCATCAAGCGCCAGCCCCCCCAGCACCACACGTTCGCCAGCATCACGACGTGGGCAGATACAGTGAAAAGCCAATGAAGTTTGTATTGGGGGAAATCATGTCCATCGTTCTATCGCTTGGTACCACGCTTAGTACCACGCTTAGCACCACGCATACCATCCGCGACCAGTCTCAAATACCGGGCAAAAAAGCCATGTGCTTTCGCACATTTCGATGCCGGCATACGAACAAGTTCCATCAACAGCTGATACGTCCCCCAGCAGCTCTTTAGCTTCCGTCATACCACGTGATCAAGCATGGTGCGATTGCTCGCCGCAATCGCACAGGACGCACTCACCCTGAATAAAGTTACGGAAGAAAATTTGATGAATCTCAGCAGACAACACAGCCATATCGCGTTTTACGCCGCCGCAATGGAACGGACTTTGCGTCAGTTCATAGAAGCGTTCTGGTTCGAAGGTGCCCTCAACGGCCATGTTAAACATGGCACCGATGGTGTCACCAAACTTCATTTACTGGGTCTGGATGAACAACAAGCCAAAGTGGAATATCAAATCAATGCCCAGTTGCCAGATGCATTCGGGCGTACGCGCTTATTTGGCCCGCTATTTGGCCCGCTATCTGGCCCGCTACGGGATAGCCGCAATGAAAAAGTCGTCCATGACATCGTCGTCGTGACCAATAATTTACTCAGGCATTTGCAAGTAGATGAAGATAAAATCCGGCGTTTCATCACCGAGTTGACCCATACCGCCGTCAAACAGGCTTATTCGCTAACAACAAGCTATACGTCCCCACTAGAATTGCCATATGCGTGGCAAGAAGCCCAGCTTGGTGACGGTCATTTGTATCACCCCTGCTACCGTTCACGCATGGGTTTTAGCCTGGAAGATCATCAGCGCTATGGTCCTGAATTTGCACAGCCATTCGGCCTGATCTGGCTTGCAATTGCCAAAGACTTGTGTGACATCCATGCCTTGGATGACTGTAACTACTCTGGCTTCATACAGGCTGAATCAGATACGCAGGAATTGCTTTGCCTGCAGCAGGCAATAACAGATCAAGGACGTGACAACACCAATTATTACCTCTTGCCGGCACACCCCTGGCATTGGCAGCACAGTCTGCAAATTCAATATGCTGACTGGCTGGCAGATGGCAGCTTACTGTATTTGGGTGTTGGCTCAGCAATGTGGCTGGCGCAGCAATCGATACGCTCATTAAGTTCATTAGCTTCGACGGCGACAAAGCCCCGTTTGAATATCAAGTTGCCGCTGGCAATAGCCAATAGTTCTGCTGACCGTATCCTGTCCGATCACCATGTACACAATGCCGCATTGATATCGCAATGGCTGCTTCAATTATGTGCACAGGACAGTTATTTGCAGCATAAGGCAAGACTATCAATACTTGCCGAGCCCATGGGTATAACGCTGAAACCGGCATTTTCGCGCAAGGACAGGTATGGATTACTCGGCGCGATCTGGCGTCAGTCGCCAGAATCCATACTGCGCGACGGTGAACAGGTTTTTCCCTGCACCGCATTGAACAAACTTGACAGCCAACAGCAACTGGAAATTGCCCCCTGGCTGGCCACACATGGAACAGAAGCCTGGGTCAGTGCTTTACTTCAATCCATGCTGCCACCCTTTCTGCACCTGATGGTGGCTCATGGTGTTTTGCTCGAAGCGCATGCACAAAACACCTTGCTGATAGTAAACAATGGCCTGCCCACCGGGGTAGCAATACGTGACCTGCCAGGAGGATTGCATTATGTCGCTGGCCACACTACAAACGAAACCCAAATCAGCGCACTGCGTCATGCGCCGGCACACCGTAATCTGGCGAATGCCAGTGCTGGCTTTGCAGTACATGCCATCAGCGAAGCCAGGGACTACCTGCTTGAGGTCTTGCTGTTCATCCATTTATCTGAGCTGGCACACAGGCTGGAGCGTCATCACGGGTTTTCAGAAAAAAACTTCTGGCAACTGGCATCACAAACTGTGCTCAACTACCAAATGCAAGTCCCTGAACTGGCAGAACGTTTTGCACTGTATGACTTGTTTGTGCCGACCATACAAATAGAACGCCTGGCAACACGGCGCCTGTCAGCATCAAGCCAGCAAGAATTTCACAGTGTCCCCAATCCCTTGCATGATTTTTTGAAGCATCCGGGTGCGTGATGATGCGGCAAACTATTTTCATCACGGTACTAGGGCATTTTGGTGCAGCGTTTGCTGCGCTATGCATGCCTCCTTTTTATGCGCATATACTCAGCCAGAATTTTTCCAGCCAGGCGCTGACCATGGCGGGGTGGTACTTTACTCTTCCTACACTGGCGGCCGCCATCGCCAACCCTTTATGGGGGAAACTCGCCGATCGCATAGGTATACGCGCTTCGCTGATACGGGCACATTGGGGACTATGCCTGAGTTTCATCGTCACCGGCCTGGCACGCACGCCCTGGGAATTTGCCTTTGGCCTGACTTTACAAGGTTTATTGGGTGGTACCTTTGCGGCATCCAATGCCTTTCTGGCTTCCATCCTGCCGGGCAAACGTCTGGCAGGCCTATTGAGTGTCATGCAGGGTTCGGCACGCGCCGCCTTGTTTGCCGGGCCAGCCATCATTGGTTTGTTCAGTAACGGTCAGAATTTGCTGCATATCTTTTTTTACCTGGCCGTTTTTCCAGGTGTGGCGGGTCTGATGCTGTATTTTCTGCCGGCACAGTACGGCACTATCAGCCCTCCAGAAATCCGCCACGCCATTGCAGCACCCGGCATCCCGACTATTACATTAGATGCCGGCAAGCTCTACCGTTTCCAGGCACTGTTCACCATAGGCACGGTATTAAGCTATCCCTATTTCGTTATCGATCTGGCGCAGCGTCTTGACATATCTGCGACCTGGGCAGGTGCCTTGTTTGGTCTGCCACATGCACTGTTTCTACTTCTCGCCTGGCCCTTGGGCCGCTACGTGAACTTTGCCAATGCACAAACTGCGCTGGCACGCTTCTCTGCTCTGACTTGTGCAGGACTGCTAATACAGGTGCTGGGCAGCCATTTACCGATGCTTATCGCAGGCCGCCTGCTCATGGGTGTCGGCATGACTGGGGCCTACCTGTCCATCAACGCCCTGGCAGCAGCAACCACTAAGCACGCCACGGCAGGTCAGCATTTTGGCAAACTGGAGGGCGCGAATAAATGGGGCGCTGTTCTGGCAGGAATTTTCGCAAGTGGTCTGGCTACTTCATTGGGCTATACCGCTCCCATCTGGTTGGGCTGTGTCCTGTTGGCCAGCCTGTCTGTTTTGATAGAAAGTAAACATCCATGAACGCCAGCTTATCCCAGCTCACACCAAACCAATCACCCGACAGATTGTCGATTCTGCATCTGCCACATTTATCGCATTTTCCACCTGTGCGGCGTGCTGCAAACAGTGCAGAAAACAGTGCCGTATCTGCAGGCACAGAAGATTATGCCCAACGACAGCATGCACACGTCTTGCTGAACTGCTATGCACGTGAAGTCGCCATGCAAGAACATCATCTGGCAGTAAGGGCCATAGCACACACCATACTGCCGCCTGCGGCCTTACATCAGTACCAGGGGCAAGTGCTGGACATACAGTTACCGCGCATGCAAAGCCGCCTCTGTGTTGGTGTCCGGCATGTTTCAGTCACCGGCAATTATGACTACACCACGGATATTTATCTGCAAGACAACCAGCAAGACTGGGCAGTGGCCGGGTGGCACGAGATTGCACATCTCATCATTTCCGACCTTTCTCTACGTGAAGGTACGCCCTACAATGCAGACCTGTTACAGCAGATAGAAGAAAGTATAGCCACCATGCAGCATCTGCTGGATGCACAACAAAACCCTGTTGGCATGCATCATGTAGGCACAGCCTTGCAGCACTACATACGCAGCGAACAGCACTTGCTGACTGGTCACCCGTTTCATCCGACACCCAAAAGTCGTTCCGGCTGGACCGCTGCAGAAGAAAAGAAATATTCCCCCGAACACGGAGTACAACTGCAATTACGCTATGTCCAGTTACCACTCAAGTGGATCATCAGCGACACACTGGATGTCGGGAACTTGCCAAAACGCTTGCAGCAACTGACTGCGCACGGCCTACTGGCCGATGCAGAACACGTCATCCTCCCTCTGCATCCCTGGCAAGCTGACTGGCTCTTGCAACAACCACGGATCAGGGCAGCCGTCGCGGCAGGCGACATGCGCGACCTCGGCCTTGCGGGCAAACAGTTTTATCCGACAGCATCCATACGCACCATGCTGGCTGAAGACGGTAGCGCTTTCTTGAAACTGTCGCTGAACCTGCGTATCACCAATTGCATACGCAATAACGCCAGGCATGAACTGGCAGCTGCATTGGCTGCCAGCCGCCTGTATCGCCCCATCAAAGCAGAAATGCAGGCATTGTTTCCAGACTTTCATGCATTGGAAGAACAGGCGTATATCAGTGTCGCCTTCCCCGAAGATCAGCAGCAGAATCACAGACAGCATAAGGAACTGGAAGATGGGTTTGGCCTGGTCCTGCGGGAAGGACTGAGCCCCCAAATGGCGCAAGGCATCACGCCCATGATTTGTGCATCTCTGTTCGGCAATGGCCAGGCTGGTCGCCTGCAAGTAGCAGCACTGATAGAGCGCTATGCCCATAGGCATGGCCTGCCGTTGAAGCAAGGCATGCACGTATGGTTCAGCACCTACGCCAGGCTGGCGATTTATCCGGTGTTTTATCTGCTGTTTGAAAAAGGTATTGCCTTTGAACCACATATGCAAAACAGCGTCATCGGCATGGCTGACGACGATACCCCGGCACGCTTCATCGTCAGGGATCTGGAATTGACCAGACTGACCCCCAAGGCCCATGCGCTGATCCCCCCCCTGCAACTGGATGCCCATACACGCCAGGAAATATGTTGTAGCGATGAAGCCGGATGGACGCGCATTGCCTATTGCCTGCTGGTGAACAATATTTGCGAAGTCATCGCCACGCTGGCAAATGGCAATCATGAACTCTATCTCGACTTGTGGGCCTGTCTGCGCAACATCCTGCAAGCTTACCTGGCAAGTTTCCCCAATCCAGAAGCGGTGCGTCGCATACAAGGCTTACTGTCTGGTGAACCGCTGCCAGTCAAAGGCAATTTACTGATCCGTTTTTTAAAACAGGCTGACCGCAAGGCAGCCTATCTGCCGCTGTATCACCCGCTAGGTGTCGTAAATGGTGTCAGCCCTTTACTGTAATTCCAATTTTTTTCACTAAAATGAAGTCTCTATTTATGCAAGCCAAACCTCTGTCCCTCATCATCACCAGCTTGTTCTGTCACGCCTACGGCAGTCAGGCAATGGCACAAAGCCAAACACAAGCACAAAACGAGCTGCCGGCCATCGAAGTCAAGGCGCAATCCCAGGGGGGTAACACGCTGGTCAGCGGTGCCAGCAAAACCCACAGCATCTTGCTGGAAACACCGCAGTCCGTTTCTATCGTCAACAATGAAGACTTGCGCGCCCGCGCGGTCAACAGCAGCAAGGATGCATTAGCCTATACGCCAGGCATCATCGCCGGACAGGGAGAAGGCCGTCGCGATGAATTCTATATACGTGGTTTTTACTCTCCGCGTGAGACACTGCTTGACGGCATGCGCGATGACAGCCTGTACTATCGTGATATTGCCACCACCGACAAACTGGAAGTCATCAAGGGTGCGACAGCTGCCCTGTTTGGCCGTGGCGCGGCCGGCGGCCTGATCAATCGCATCACCAAAAAGCCGCAGGCCAGGCAAGACAATGAAGTTTCAGTGGCGCTTGGTTCAAACAACCAGCGCAGACTCAGCATCGATACCGGTGGTGCCATGAGTAGCGACGTCAACGCCCGCCTGATTGCCGCCTATGATGCAGGCGATAGTTATCGTGATGTGATAAACCACAAGCGCCTGTTATTGGCACCTTCATTGTCATGGACCCTCAGCCCACAAACCAGTCTTTTGTTGCAGGCAGAAATGCAGCGCGAAGACCATACGCCAGACCGCGGTATACCGTCTTTGAACGGGCGCGCCGTGGCAGTGGATGCAAGTACTTTTTATGGCGAAAAATTTGATTACACCAAAACTGATAGCGATCTTTTCAAAGCAAGACTGGAACACAAATTCAATCAACAACTGAGTCTTGTCAATAACCTGCAATACAGTCAGACTGATCTGGATGGTGTCAATACCCGCAACCGTCGTGTCAACAGCGGGCTAGGCACAGCGAATACCGTATCACGCCAAATCACCTATTTTCCCATCCAGCAAAGCAATCTGCTCAACCAGACTGAACTGACGTATGTCGCAGGCCAGCACCTGTTACTGGTGGGCCTGGAAATATCACAGCAAAAACGTGATTCCCTGGTCAGGCAAACCGGCACGGCTTATCCTGTTGATTTATACCGTCCACAGCAATTGTTGAGCGCGCCCGACTTTAAAACTTTACCCGCAGCCATAGACAGCCGCTTCAATGCAGATACTACAGCCTTGTACCTGCAAGACCAGATCACCCTGGCAACAGACTGGGAAATGCTGCTGGGTGGACGTTTTGATCAATTTAAGCAACAGCAGATCAATCACCTTGCCAGCAATGCGGTCAGCGAACGTACCGACAATCTGTTCTCTCCGCGTCTGGGGCTGGTGTATAAAATCACGCCACAGCAGTCTGTTTATTTCACACTCAGCCGCTCACATCAACCTGCGGGTGGTGATTTGCTTTACACCGGTAGCAACCCGCTGAGCCAGGTCAAGCCGTTACAGACTGATTTGAAGGAAATCGGTTTGAAGCAAGACTGGCTGGATAAACGCCTGTACACCAGCATCGCCCTGTTCAGGATAGAACAAAGTAATCAATTGACAGCCGACCCAACTGATGCAACCGGTTTACGCCAGTTGCAAATCGGCCGTCAGCGCAATCAGGGGTTTGAAATGGAATTGCAGGGTCAACTGACCAGCGACACGCAATTGCACGCCAGCTATACCTATAACGACGCAAAAATCGTCGCATCTAACGACATACGTATAGGAAACCGTGCAGAAATGACCCCAGCTCACAATGCCAGTCTGTGGTTAAAACAAATATTTTCCAGGAACTGGAGCGCGGGTGCCGGCATCATCGCGCATAGTGAGCAATACGCCCTGACCGACAATACGGTGCGCCTGCCCGGCTATGCCCGCCTTGACCTGGCCTTGACTTATCTGCAGGCACGCTATGACATCACGCTGAAACTGAATAACCTTGGCAACACCCGTTATATGGAATCCGCGAATAATAATGTGCAGATACAACCAGGTGCGCCATTCAATGCGAATCTGGTATTCAATACACGGTTCTGAAGTGCTGATACTAGTGCCTATACTTCAAGTATGATGCTGTGAAAGACAAGTCCGGGCGATAAAACGCCCGGCTTGTTCAGGTCATTCTCTTACGCCACATCCTCCACCCTGTTACCATCAAAATAAGCGGCATCAAGCCAAAGCAAGAAATAAAGATCCGCCCCACTGTGCCAAAGGCTGTTCCACTATGTAAGGGGAATAACCACGTCAGCAAACGGTCACCGCTCTGGCCACGGAGTGGATCAATAACCCGCAGTATGCGACCACTCTCTGCATCAACACTGATTCTGCTTGCACCGTCGCCACGATGTATTTCCGTAGCTTGGCGCAATCTGATTTCATATGCTGTCGCGGTGCTGGATGGCAAGCCAAGGCGAGTGATCCTCGCCTGGGGAAATACATCCTGTGCATATTGCATGGCTTGCGCAACGCTGATAACTTGCTCTGCCGGTTTATTCGCATTGCCTGTTTCACGCGTTCCAGTGACAGGTAAGACCGTGGAAATCACCGGCACTATCCATCGTGGCTGATTGAAATACGTACCGGAAAAACCCAACAGCAGAAAAACTGGTAAGGCAAAAAACCCCGACATGCGGTGCAAACGAAAATTGACTGCCATAGCCGAAGCGGAAAAATTCACAGTAAGCGCCTGGCGTAATGCTTTCCACGCAGGTTTAGGCAACCATAAAAACAAGCCGCTAACAGACATCAGGATGAGCATGAGGCCACACACAGCAATCACCGTCTTGCCGGTTTCCCCAAGCAACATATAGCGATGCAAATGATAAATCGTCGGTATCAACAAGGCCGGTGACAAACCATATTCACCCCAATTGCGCTCGCCTGTTACTGCCATAGTCATCGGATCAAGCATCACCTGGCGCGACCAGTTCTGGCCAAAAATGGAACGATCTTGTGGCGTGGGGGGATACCAGGCAACGAAAACCTCTGCCGTACTGGCTGGTATCATCACCTGTCTGGGACGTCCATAGCGTCCATAGCGTCCGTTGTGGTCGTCTGCCTGCAACATATCGACTGCGGCTTGCACCATGGCAGGCGTAACGCGTTCTGCATTGGAGGCCGTATGCGTACTCTTGAACAACGAGGGATTAAGCAAATGATCCAGTTCAGGCATCCAGCTGATGATACTGCCTGTCAGTCCCAATACGACAAACACACTGCCAAATACCAGCGCCAGCCACAAATGCAGCCGCAATAGGACTGCACGTACCGATTTAGATAACATGGCCGAGCTCATGCAAATTGCGTTGCAGAAAAGTCTGACAAGTGAACGCACAAGAAAAAGAAAAATACATGGCGAATATCCAGAAAAAACATCAATGCTGGCTATTCGTGGATGGGCAACAAAAAGGCTGGCGGAAGTGATGAGCTGCTTTGTATCACGCAGCTTTGTCATCTCTATCATAACGGAAAACAATGATACGGATCAATGTAGAACTCATTCCACGATTAGTAACCCATGGCCTGCTGACCTCAACTAGCCGTGGATTAAATCGGATCGGATGGAGACTTCTTCCAATCAATTACTGCTTTCCTGTTTTAGGTAAATCCAGGACCACGATCCCCTGTTTCTTGCCTTTGACAATGGCCGCATCGATCTTTTGTATCAAGCCATCATCCTTATCCGCCCGAATGGCGAAGTGAATATCGTCAACCAGCAAGGGTTTGGCCAGTACACTGAATTCGACAACTGGCTGACCTTCAGCGGCCAGGTGTTTGCTGAAATAGCGGTTGATACGCTCTTCAAGATCACGCGCGTCGCTACCTGGGTCTTGAATCACCATCACATCCATGCGCCGGTTGATCAGTTTATTAAAGCGCGCCAGCATGGAATTGATATCACTCTCCACCCTGAACAATTTACCCTTTTGTTCATCGAAATTATCGCCATAATGCGCACCAGCGACTACGCCCACAGAACGCCCCTTGAGGTCGCTGATGCCTTTGTAATCAAAACGCGCATCCTTGCGCGTCACCAGCCAGACATAGTTGGCGTAAAGAGGACGGGAAAAATGGAACATCCTTTCCCTGTCCCTGGTTTTTGAAATGCCAAATACCAGACCATCTCCCTGCTCGGCCAGTAACAAAATGCGTTTCCATGGATAACGCTGCACCTCAAAATGCACATCTGCTTCGCGCGCAATATAGTCCAGCATGCGCTGTTTGTCCTTCGGTATGGGTGCGGGCTCACCCTTGCTATCAAGAGGATCAGGGACCAATAAGCTGACCTCGCGTGTCGCCGCCAATGAAGCCGTGACGCTGACCAGAAAAATCACGCCAGACAATAAGACCGACCTCAGCACGGCAAGCCTGGAAGGTGTAATTGCCATGAAGAAATTATATTTTTTGTTATGAATTGCATGTATTCAATAACCAAATCACTTAAAGACCGTCATATTAACAGCGAATAATTTGCGCGCATCGCGGTTAAAGCAAAGAATTTTCTCTCGCAACAGGCTCGGCATTTCCATATGGAAATTTCTCGCATCCTTATTTTTAATGATGGCTGTTTTGTATGGATTAGTCGTGCTGTCGACAAATTTTCTTTATTAATCAGCGCATTTTTCTAAAGAAATGCGTTTGCTTATTTTTTGCCTGCGCATGAACTTACTGTTATCCAAAGTGCAGCAAATTAAATAGACTGTCTGTTTTGAGCTACACTCAGGTGAAATATCGAGGGGGCTTCAGTTCGTTGACAAGCCACTGAAACCACATAAATAGGACTAACGCAAAACCGCCCCAACTGGGTTGAGGCGGTTTTGCGTTAGCCCTGATAAAAAGGAGAGCATGTATATCCGCTCTTTATCCGCCAGTCACTACCAGCGCCAATACACCACACCCACCACAACTAAAACTTGTCACCTTTCTTCAACAAGCTGGCGGTGAGTGAGAGATCAAAATCATTCAAGTGTTCCGGCGTCTGTTGCTGGACTTTTGCTGCTTGATCCAGGTTGACCAACAGGCTAGGCTTGGTTATCACGACTCCATCTTTTTTAACGATCATCTCCACCATGACCGCGTCTTGTGTGTTGCCAGCGGTGGGCGTTTTCAGGGTAAAACTGAAATCCCATTTGCTTTGCTGCTCATCCATCCTGACGGTAAAGCTGGCTTCGCGGCCTTGCTTGACAAGGATACGGGGGCTGGAGGTTTTTCCACCCACAGTGATGGAGGTAGCAAGCAGATAGCTATCTGCCTGCACTGTTTCCTTCGCTAATCCGGGTGCGTTGTCTGCAATGGCCTGGCTTGCCGGTGTCACAGCCCAGGCGCTATACGCACTAAAACCACCAACGGCGAACAGCAAAAAATAAGCAGCTATGCGTTGCAACAAAGAAGGGCGAGCCTGATGTAAATGCATGATTCTTTCCTTTAAAGGATGATGAGATTGCCATTGACAGGCAATGGTGCTGATGGTGCTAGTGGTGCTGACAGTGAAATGTAATTGAGTCTTCAGCATGGCTTCGGCATATGTACGGCGGGCCTGCGGGTATTGAATAATCACACGGGCATCGCAAGCCAGTTCCTGATCAAAGCGAAAAACCCTGGCAGCCATGTGTATGACGGGGTTAAACCAGAACAGACACTGCCACAGCGCAAACAGGGTATTCGCGATGAGGTCACGTCTGTGTCTGTGGATTTTCTCATGCGCGATAATCAAGGCTTGCTCTTCAGCGGTATAGCGTTGAAAAAAATCACCCGGCACGATAATCCTGGTCCGCAACAAGCCGGTCAGTGACGGCCCGACATCGATGCTGCGCGTCAGATAAAAATCCTGGTGCTTCGTCAATTCACCCAGATCACGCAAAAAACGACTGTGCTGAAAGAACATCCAGGCCAGCATGATGAAACTACCGCTTAGCCACAAGCACAATAGCAGGCCCGACCGGTTACGCCCTGCCGGTAACTCGATTGCATCTGCAACGCCCGCCAGTTGCGTAATGGGAACGGACAACCCAGTGAAACTGTCCTGATAAACACGATGCGGCAACAGCATGGCCAACATGGTCAGTGGCAAAATCAGCCAGGCCTTGTAACTAATTTCAGCGCCCGCATAATGGCGCAAAGGCAGTCTTAGCGCCAACACCAGCAATGTCAGTGCCGTAGATGCCAGACCCAGTTGCATCAACATTTTCAAGAATTCATTTGCCATCACCAAGCTCCTCTATCAGGCGCTTCAATTCGGCGATATCTTGCTTTGATAATTTCTTTTGCTGACTGAAATGCGCCACCAGTGGAGCAATTCTGCCGTCAAACATGCGGTCAAGAAAACCTTTGCTCTCTGATTGTATCCATTGCTCACGCTTAAGCAGGGGCGTATATAAAAACCGCCGTCCGTCTTTCTCCGCCTGTATTGCCCCCTTCTTCAAGAGCCGGTTCAGCAGGGTCTTGACGGTAGCCTCTTGCCATTCCTGCTGATCCAGCACTGCGGCAAATACTTCTTCGGCCGACAAAGGCTTTTTTTTCCACAGTGCTTCCATGACGATGGCTTCTGCCTCACTGATGGCGATGGTTTTCATTTGCATTCTCTTTCCTGTATTTTTTCGACAGCATCTGCACGACCATTTACAGATGTAATCGATAATCAATGATTACACTTGTAATCACTCATGTCAAGTGAGAATTTGCAATTACTTGTCTATCCTGTTGAGGGTAGAAGTAAACTTGTCCACGCCGGTTCTGTTGTGGATTACCGCGTCTGACAACGCCTTTGAAGCCCTTCAACGACATATATTTGCCTTTGCAAAAATATATGCAAGGGTAATTCTGGCAAAAAGACGATATTGGGTTAAAGTTGTGTCTGCAAGAGGCGTAAAACATGACGCCATGCCAGAATAGAAAGAGATGCCGCCAGGCGGAGCTGATACGCCGTGTACATTGGCATCCACAAACGAGACGAACCACCTGGATCAAATTCATCATGCGTATTTTGCTAGCAGAAGACGACAGTGTACTGGCCGACGGACTGACCCGTTCACTACGGCAATCCGGCTATGCCACTGATTGTGTCAACAATGGCCAGGAAGCGGATTCTGCCCTGTCCACTCAGGATTTCGATTTACTCATACTCGATCTTGGCCTGCCCAAAATGAGCGGGCTGGAAGTCTTGCGCCGCCTGCGGGCGCGCAACTCACGCCTGCCAGTCTTGATATTGACGGCGGCAGATTCGGTGGAGCAAAGGGTCAAGGGTCTGGATCTTGGTGCCGATGATTACATGGCCAAACCCTTTGCCCTGTCAGAACTGGAAGCACGCGTCAGGGCCCTGACCAGACGTGGTGCCGGTGGCGGGCCAACGGTCATCAAGCATGGCCCTTTGTCGTATGACCAGGTGGGCCGGATCGCCTATATCCATGAACAGATGCTGGACCTGTCGGCACGCGAACTGGGCTTGCTGGAAGTGCTGCTGCAACGTACTGGTCGTCTGGTTTCGAAAGAACAACTGGTTGATCACTTATGCGAATGGGGTGAAGAGGTCAGCAATAATGCGATAGAAGTGTACGTTCATCGCCTGCGCAAAAAAATTGAAATTGATGGTGTACGTATCGCCACCGTGCGCGGACTTGGCTATTGCCTGGAAAAATTCTTTGTCGCTACGCCACCAGTAACAGCGCAATCGACACCCCCGGCCCCGTCTGAACAAAAATGACGGCAAGACCAGGCAACAGGTTCAGGACAAAATCGGCTGCGAACACAGCTGAAAAAACCGCTGCAACAGCGGATGACAGCCTGACCCGGCCGGTGGAAGAAAAAATCCAGCGCTCCCTGTTTGGTGAAATCCTGGACTGGATGCTGGCCCCCTTGCTTTTGCTCTGGCCCATGAGCATAGCCATCACTTATCTGGTCGCCAAATCCATCGCCAACCAACCCTTTGACCGCGCACTGGAAGACAATGTGCTGGTGCTATCGCAACAGGTCAAGGAAGTGGATGGCAAGGTAATGACACAACTCAGCAGCCCGGCACGCGACATCCTGCGTGCCGACGATCTTGACAATATTTATTTCCAGATCAAGAACAGCAAGGGCGAAATCATAGATGGTGACCGTGACCTGCCCCCCCCTGCGGAAGAAGACAAACCGCAAACCGGCACGGTACAGTTAAGAAACGAAAACCTGCGCGGCATTGATATCCGGGTTGCGTACAGCTATATAGATTTGAACAAGGCGAATCGCAGACAAGCCGATGGCGCGCCGCACCTGGCACTGGTACAGGTTGCAGAAACGCTGGAAAAAAGAGCATTGCTGGCCAATGAAATCATCAAAGGGGTGATATTGCCCCAGTTCATTATCCTGCCGATAGCACTGGCACTGGTCTGGTTTGCCCTGAGCCGTGGCCTGTCGCCCCTGGCAGAATTGCAGCACAGGATACGGGCGCGCCGTCCTGACGATTTAAGTCCCATAGACTCACGTCAGGTGCCCGAAGAAATCACTCCCCTGGTGACATCCCTCAATGAAATGCTGGAACGTCTGGCCCAAACCATAGATATACAAAAACGTTTCATCGCCGACGCCGCCCACCAGATGAAAACACCCTTGGCTGGCATGCGCATGCAGTCAGAACTGGCCTTGCGCCAGACCGATCAGGGTGAGATACGTAGATCACTACTGCAACTGGCCACCAGTTCTGAAGCGGCAACGCGTCTCGTCAATCAATTACTGACACTGGCGCGAGCAGAAAACCAGACCCCCGCCACCCAACCACTGGAACAACTGGACCTGAACCACCTCGCCCGCAGCGTGGTGCATGACTGGATACAGACTTCATTTTCAAAAAAAATCGACCTCGGTTTTGAACAGCAAGATGTACCGGCCCTGATTTTTGGTAACCCCCTGATGTTAAGGGAAATGCTAAGCAATCTGATCGACAACGCCTTACGTTATACGCCAGAAGAACATAGTGTTACCGTTAAAGTAATCGTTGACCAGGAACAGGCGCTGGCCCTGCTAGAGGTAGAAGACAATGGTCCTGGCATCCCCGCTTCAGAAAGAGAACATGTGTTCGAACGTTTTTATCGCATCCTTGGTAGCAATGTGCAAGGTAGCGGCCTGGGGCTGGCAATTGTCCGTGAAATAGCCAGCCAGCATCAGGCCCGCATAGAAATTGCCGATAACCCCCACCCGCAGGATGTGGCTTTCCCCGGTTGCCGGTTCAGGGTTGCCTTCAGGCTTAATCCGCATGATGAAACTTCCATTGAGGCAGGCTATGAGCATTCCTGAAAAAACCCCACCCGCCGGCCCCGGGCTGTACTGGCGCTATACCAAACGCCTGACATCCTGCCTGCTGCTGATCTGGGCATTACTGAGCTTCACTGTCCTGTTTTTTGCGCGTGAATTGAGCACTATCACTTTTTTTGGCTGGCCGTTTTCTTTTTATATGGCAGCGCAGGGCCTGACCCTGAGTTTTGTCATATTGCTGGCCACTTATTCCCTGGGCATGGCCTGGATAGGCCG
Organism: Undibacterium sp. Di26W; assembly: GCF_049340265.1. NCBI lineage: Bacteria > Pseudomonadati > Pseudomonadota > Betaproteobacteria > Burkholderiales > Oxalobacteraceae > Undibacterium > Undibacterium sp. Di26W. Next base: position 328,567 of record NZ_JBMPOR010000003.1, on the reverse strand, counting down.
CAGACAGACAGGACCCTGATCGTATGCCACAACAACGTTTTACACAAAGACTGACGCTGTACTACCTGTGGTACACCTTGCTGTTTTTCATTTTCCTGATCAGCCTGGCGATATTGGAAAAAGAAGGTGTGCCACGCGCCTGGATAGGTTACCTGTTCATGTTTGCCACTATCGTTCTGTATGCCGGTATCGGTGTCGTCAGCCGCACTTCTGACATTACCGAATACTATGTCGCCGGACGACGCGTGCCCGCAGTTTTCAATGGCATGGCCACTGCTGCGGACTGGATGTCTGCCGCCAGTTTCCTTAGCCTGGCAGGTGGCCTGTATCTGCAGGGTTTTGATGGCCTGGCCTATATCATCGGCTGGACCGGTGGTTTTTGCCTGGTGGCGATGCTGATTGCGCCTTACCTGCGCAAGTTCGGGCAATACACCATCCCTGATTTTCTGGGTGCCCGCTTTGCCGGCGCGCCAGAAAACAATACGGTCAGGATACTGGCGGTGTTTGCCACCGTTTTCATTTCCTTCATCTACGTGGTGGCACAAATCTATGGTGTGGGCCTGATTACCTCGCGCTTCACCGGCGTGGATTTTTCTGTGGGAATTTTCCTGGGGCTGGCCAGTATCCTGGTCTGTTCTTTCCTGGGCGGCATGCGGGCCGTCACCTGGACCCAGGTGGCGCAATACATCATCATCATTATTGCCTTCCTGATTCCTGTTGGCTGGCTATCGGTCAAACACACACATAATCCGCTTGCACCGCTGACGTATGGGTCGGTGTTGCCAGAACTGGTCAACAAGGAAAAGCAATTCGCGCAAGATCCCAAAGAACAGGAAGTCAGGGCTATTTACCGCCAGCGTGCCACCGAACTGCAAAATAAAATCCTGCAATTGCCACAATCATGGGAAGAAGGCCGCTTTGAAGTACAACACAGGCTGGACGATTTAAAATCCGGCAACGCCTCTTTACTTGAGATCAAGGCTGCCGGACGCATCCTGGCGAATTATCCCAAATCACCGCAAGAAGCCAAAACCCGCTGGACCGATATCCGCAACAATTACCTGAACAAGGCACAGCCTGGCTTTTCGCAATACACACCGTATGCAGCCAAAGACAAGAAGGAATCAGACAACAAGCGCAACAATTTCATGGCGCTGGTGCTATGCCTGATGATGGGTACTGCCGCCCTGCCCCATGTACTGGTGCGCTATTACACACCGCCGACCGTCAAGGAAAGCCGTGACTCGGTCTTCTGGTCCTTGTTTTTTATCATGCTGCTCTACATCACCATCCCGGCGTTGGCGATACTGGTGAAATACGATATTTATAATTCACTGGTGGGTAGCGAATTTTCCAAACTGCCGTCCTGGGTAACTTACTGGGCCAGCATAGACAAGATCAACCCACTGGTGACGATTACGGACATCAACCATGACGGCATTGTCCAACTGGCTGAAATCGTGCTGGATGGTGACATCGTAGTGCTTGCCACACCCGAAATTGCCGGCCTGCCGTATGTGGTTTCCTCCCTGGTGGCCGCTGGTGGCCTGGCTGCTGCCCTGTCAACGGCAGACGGCCTGCTGCTGACCATTTCCAATTCACTGTCGCACGATATCTATTACAAGATCATCGATCCGCAAGCCTCTACCCAGAAACGGGTAACCATCTCGAAATTGCTATTACTGGTAGTGGCGCTGATAGCGGCCTACGTCGCCTCCTTAAAACCGGCAGATATCCTGTCGCTGGTGGGTGCGGCGTTTTCTGTTGCGGCATCCGCCCTGTTTCCGGCGCTGGTGCTGGGCATCTTCTGGAAGCGCACCAATCGCCAGGGGGCAATTGCAGGCATCGTCACCGGATTCACTGTCTGCGTGTTTTACATGCTCTACACCCACCCGCTGTTTGGTGGCAGCACCGCAAATCAGTGGTTAAATATTGCACCGATCTCGGCAGGTGTATTTGGCGTACCGGCAGGCTTTATCAGCATGCTGCTGGTAAGTTACCTGACACCAAAGCCAGATCAAAAGACAACGGAACTGGTTGATTTTATTCGTCAGCCATAATGGTGGCTGCGGCCTGCTGGCCATACCGTACCGGCATCCGCTAAAATGCCGGTATGAATACACTTATCCTGCCATCTGCCAACTAAGGAAATGCGATGAAATGTCGCGATAATTGTGGCGCGTGCTGCATCGCTCCCTCTATTACGAGTCCAATCCCCGGGATGCCAAATGGGAAACCTGCAGGTGTTCGATGTGTCCAGCTTGGCGAAGACAATCGCTGCCTCATCTTCGGCAAACCAGAGCGCCCCCTATTTTGCGGAAGCTTACAAGCATCCGAGGAAATGTGTGGTTACACCCAGATGCAGGCCATTCGATGGTTGACGGATTTAGAGCACGCCACTTTACCGAACCTGTTTTCATCATTTCCACGTTGATCCAGATCGTGCGGTGCTAAGCCTTGCTTACTTGAATGATTGATGTCGTCATTTCCATTTTTTTTATTTTTACATGGCGAATTAAAAACTCATGATAAACCTTGCTCCTGAATTGGCAAGTTTGGCATAACGCACCGTACCGCCATTGTTATGCACCAGTTGCCGCACCATCGCCAGTCCTATGCCATTGCCTTTGGCCCTGCTTGTAAAAAATGGCGTGAAGATGTGCGCGACCAACTCATCTGGTATTCCTGGCCCGTTGTCACTGATTTCAATACGTAATCGACCACCACGTGCCAGACGCGCATATACTGAAACTTGTGGATTTGGCGTATTCGCTGTTGCTTCTTCGGCGTTTTTCAGCAGATTAATAATTGCCTGCTCCAACTGCCCAGGATCGATCATTATTTCTAGTGATTCAGGCTCCACAACAAAGGTCGCTGCTCCATTTCTGCTTTGCCAACTTTGTTTCAGGAGTGTAGAGATGCGGGAAAATAATTGCAACAGTTGAGTGCGCTGAGGAAGCGAAGCTGGCACATTGCTTAGCGAGCGATAACTGGATACAAATCCTGCCAAACTATCAGAACGTCGACTGATGGTATCCAGTGCTATAGATAAATCACCACCTAATTCCTGCACCTCCTGATTTTCCTGTGCCAATTTGGTTTGCAACTCAGCCATTAAATCATGTGCAGTGCGCGACAATGAGGCGACCGGCGTCAGTGAATTCATGATTTCGTGTGTCAGCACGTGCACAAGTTGCTGCCAGGCTTTGAACGCTGCGTTTTCCAGCTCGCTTTCTATCGGCAACACTGCAATAAGCCGTTCTTCAACACCGCCGATATGAAAGTAATTGACGGTTACAAGGGCGCGTTCCTGTCCATTCTCTGTGTCGAAGACAATAATATTGCGTCTATCATTGTTGACGGCCCTTAGTGCGGAATTAAAGTCATTTAAATCAGTAACGCGTCCAGGTGCCAGCATGCGTCGGGCATAATTATTGAGGGGGGCAAGCAGTTCATTTTCTGAGGTCATTAGAAAGAGTGCGGACGGTGCATGTTCCAGCCGTGCTTCCAAGCGCGAATAACTATCAGATATTGCTTCCCCATCATATTGCAATTTGATGGGAGCTTCCTCTATCGGTTGCCGACATCGCAGTTGTATAATAGTACGACGCAATAATTCGACGCAAAGCAAAGCAAATAGACCGCAAATGACGATGACGCGCGGCGATGATAAATTCATTGCTGTCAGTGCAGACAAGGCCATCAATGCTGCGATATAAATCACCATTCGTACAATGTCATATCCCATATTTATCGATTTTTCTGTACAAAGCAGGTCTACTGATACCAAGTGCCTTGGAAGCCTGACTGATATTGCCCTGTGCATTCGACAAAGCCATCACTATGGCATCACGTTCTAGCGATTCAAGTAACAGGTTATCGGTTCTGACCTTGACGCCGATGGATATGCCCGCTGCGGCATTCATTTCTGTAAGCGATATTCCAAAATCTTGAAATACGTATTCGGGATTCGTGCCAAGAATAATTGCCCTTTCGCAGGCCTGACGCAATTCCCTGACATTCCCTGGCCACGGATATTGTTCAAGGCGGGATAGCGCAGATGAACTTACGGATCGGGGTGTACGTTGGTATTGTTGCTGATAGTGACGGAGATAATGTCCAAGAAGAAGCGCAATGTCCTCACGACGCTCACGCAACGGTGGCACCCGAACGACAATTGTGTTGAGTCGGAATAGCAGATCAGAGCGAAATATATCAGGGGTGTACAGTTTTGCTTCATCGAGATTGGTGGCGCTGATAACTCTGACATCTATCGCCACCGATCTGTCAGAACCAAGTGGTGTTACTTCACGTTTCTCCAAAACAGTTAATAGTCTGGCTTGAGCATTGAGCGACATATTGCCGATTTCATCCAGGAATAAGGTTCCGCCTCTGGCGGACTGAAAGCGCCCGGCACGCTCAGTTTGCGCGCCTGTAAATGATCCTTTTCGATGGCCGAATAATTCGCTTTCCAAGGTAGATTCGGGTAGTGCGCCCATGTCGATAGATAGAAAAGTATTGTCAGCACGCTCTGACGCATCATGGATAGCACGTGCGACTAATTCTTTGCCAACCCCATTCTCCCCCAGAATCATGACATTGGCATGTGTAGGCGCGATACTGGCAATCATATTACGCAAATTCTGCATGGCATTCGAATAGCCGATTAATCCAGAATTGTCACCCGTAACGGCTTTTACTTTTTCATGCGCAACATGACATCGCGCCAATGCTGCCTGAATACTTGAAGTCAGGTGTTCATTGTTCCAAGGTTTGGTAATGAAATCCGTGGCACCACGCTTCAATGCCGCCACCGCCAAAGGCACATCGGCATAGGCGGTCATGGCGATGACTACTGGTGGATTATTCAACTGCTGCAACTGATCTAATAGCATCAAACCTTCACTGCCATCAATACGGCCAGGAGTGAAATTCATATCAAGCAGCACAACATCGGGTTGCGCATGCGCTAATAAAGTGGAAAGCCCGGCTGGATCAGTCAGCGTGTGTACAGAACCCAGGTATCGTCGCAGCAACAATTGCGCAGCACAGACAATGTCAGGGTCATCGTCAATGATGAAGATAGTCGCGTTGGGGGTTGTGTGGGCCATGGCGGACCATTTTACATGCCGCTAGCAAGCACCGCAAATGACTTAGATTCTGTCCGATAATGAACAGTGACAAGTGTCCGTTATCGGACATTTTTAATAGGACTTACGCAAAACCGCCCCAGCTGCGTTACAGCTCCTTGCCGTACTATTTGTACTGTCTTCGTCGCTGCGCCTTGCTGGGACAATTTTGCGTAAATCCTATTTGAAAACGGCAAGCTCCCATGCAGGAAGCATCAGGTGGCATAGATATTGCCATGCCTACTGTATTCCCACTATTTTTTGTCATGATGAATCATCCAAAAATACCTGATGCCGTGTCTGGTTACGCGATGGATACCGTGATTCGGAAAAGCTACCGAAAACAAATCATTGCTGCCAGCCTCGCGGTATGCGGCTTGCTTGGTTTGGCGTGTGTGCTATGGGTGTGGATACCGCGTGGTTTGCAGGTTGATGCGAGTGATATCAGAACTGCGATAGTAGAACAAGGCATATTCTTAAACGACATGGTAGTACGTGCCAATGCTACTCCATTGAGTTCAGTGATACTCGATGCAGTGGAATCTGGGCATGTTGAAGAAATATTTGTGCGCGACGGCACTGTTGTGAAACAAGGAATGCCCCTGTTCCGTTTATCAAATCCACAGCGCCGGCTTGAATTATTGGCGCGGCAGTCAGACCAGGCGACTCAAATTTCCAATATTTCAAATTTGCGTGCCGCCCTGGAAGTGAGTAAAACTGATCATGAACGGCGACTCTCGGATTTGCGATTTAATGTGCAACAAACTGAAAAAAAATACCTCAGAAATAAACAGTTAGCACTTCAGGGGTTTATTTCCTTGGTTGTTTTAGAAGAATCTGAAGATACTCTGGAACAACAACGACATGCATTAGTTCAAGAACAGTCACGTAGTATTGAAGAAATCGACATCAAGCGAGCGGGGATTATGCAAATGGAACAAGCCAATGCCAAGCTGGCTTCCGGGCTTCTTATTCTGGACACGGCTATCGACGCCCTCACCGTTCGTGCACCGACGCACGGCAGGTTGACTGATTTCCATTTACAGGTTGGAGAGGCAGTCTCGGCTAGCCAGCATATTGGTCGCATTGACGACCCTGATCGTTTTAAGTTAACTGCTGCTGTTGATGAATATTATCTCAATCGTATCAATGAAGGTCGGCCTGGGAAAGCGCAATTGAATGAGCAATATTTCCCCGTTGAAGTCAGCAGGGTTTACACACAAATTATTAGAGGCCAGTTCACCATAGAAATGGTATTTAACGCTGTTCAACCTAAACAATTAAATCCCGGCCAAAGCCTCGATACCCAGATTACATTGGGTGACTCAAAGCCTGCATTGTTATTGCCTGGTGACGCGTTCATGAATGATACTGGTGGCACGTGGGTATATGTCTTGAGCAAAGATAATAAATATGCCGAGCGACGCAAGATTAAGGTTGGGCGGCGAAGTAATAGTCAGATTGAAGTTATCGAAGGCTTGAAGGCAGGAGAAAAACTTATTGTCTCCAGTTATGCCAGATTCGGACAAGCAATTCGTCTGGAATTAAATTGAACCCATTAGCGAGAATTTTATATGATCAGATTAAACAATCTTAGCAAAGTGTATTCCACTGGAGAAGTACGCACCACTGCTTTAAACCGCATTAATCTGGAAATTGATGCTGGTGAATATGTGGCGATTACAGGACCCTCCGGTTGTGGTAAATCGACTCTCCTGGGGTTGCTTGGGTTGTTGGATATTCCAGATTCTGGTGACTATTGGTTTAATGGTCAAAACCTTGCGGGCCGCACCGAAGCACAATTGAATCAGTTACGCCGTGGACGCATAGGATTTATTTTCCAGAGCTTTAACTTGATCGAAGAATTGAATGTTTTTGAAAATGTGGAACTTGCCATGGAGTATGGAAATATCCCAGGCAAAGAACGCAAAGAAAAAATCAATGCCATGCTGGAAAAACTTGCTATATCACATCGTGCCAGACATCGTCCGTCCCAACTTTCCGGGGGCCAGCAGCAACGTGTGGCGATTGCGCGAGCATTGGTTTCTGGACCTGCGATTTTGCTTGCCGATGAACCGACCGGCAATCTGGATTCTGCGCATGGCGATGAAGTCATGAAATTGCTACGCCAAATCAATGCAGAAGGTACCACCATCGTCATGGTGACTCATTCACCCATGCACGCAGCGCAGGCGTCAAGAACCTTGCGCATGCTGGATGGCAGTATTTTGATCGATGCACAAATGGCGGCTTAGAATGATGAAACTGAACGATTTTAAAATTGGCTGGCGCTTGTTAATTGGTGATCCCATCTATTCTGCAATAGTTATTGCTGGTTTGGCGCTAGGATTCGCCACATGCTTTAGCTTACTCAGTTATGTACGATATTCCTTGCAATACAATGCAAACGTGCCGGATGTAGCGAATGTCTATGTCGTGAAACAGCGGTATAACATTGATGCCGTGGCTCCTTGGTTTGACCAGTCTCCATACTTGTTGCGTACAGCTGCCATGAAGCTGCCGGGCGTAACAAATGTCAGTGGATATGATCCCAACAGATCTTACCCGGTCCGAATAGAAAATCAAATCCGCAAATTATCCGTTCTTCCTGTTTTGCCCGGATTTACACAATTATTAGGTTTGGAGGCGTTAGAAGGCGATCTCGGTGCTGCATTGGAACAACCAGAAAATATCGCCATGACGGCGCAGACTGCTACGACTTATTTTGGCACGACGCATGCCTTAGGTTTGACATTGCAAGCTTCTGGAAAAGTGTTACGCGTTGCAGCGATATTACGCGATCCTCCTGCGAATACAACTATTCCGCACGAAGCGCTGATAGGTGTGAACTCTGTACTGATTTCTGACAAGCAGCGGACGACAATGTTGAATGGAAATGGCAAAGGATACGATTGGGGGAAATTGTTGATACGTGTTAAACCAGGCACGTCAATATCAGCGGTAACAGAAGCCTTGCAACAGGCTATCGATCTTTCCGCTATATCGCAAACCCAGAAGCCGGAGGTCAAACAACGTCTTGGAAAACGTAAAGTGATGGATATTAAGTTATCGCCGCTAAGCGATGCTTACTTTGATCAGGACATTGCCGATAATCCAATCACCATACCAGGTGACCGGGGAAATCCTGTCGTTGTTAAAGGGCTTGCTGCCATCGCTTTTTTGATTCTTGCACTTGCTGCGATTAATTATGTAAATCTTGTGACAGTACGATTATTGCAACGTCAGCGTGAAATCGGAATACGCAAAACCCTGGGCGCAACAGCGCAACAAATTTTTGTTCAATTTTTGAGTGAATCATTGCTGGTTTCCTTACTGGCGACGGGTTTAGGTATATTGCTTGCGTGGTTGGCATTGCCACTATTTTCCGAACTTATGCAGCGCAAATTAGACGGCGTATTTTCTGCTGAAAATATTCTTGCAGCACTAACTATTGGGACCATTGTCGGTATTCTTACTGCAATTTACCCAGCATGGATAGCCCTGCATGTTCGGCCTCTGCAAGTATTGCTTGGGCGTCCCAATACCGAATCCATGCATGGTAATTTGATGCGCCGGATAATGACGGTACTTCAGATCGCTGTTGCTTTAAGTCTGGCAAGTATCACGCTTGCTATAGCATGGCAAACCAGTTTCGCCATGAACGCTTCTCCAGGTTTTGATCCAGATCCGCTATTGATCGTCGATTTACCGGTGCAAGTAAAAGACAATCAAAAGGCGCATCATTTCATCAGTGCTCTGACACAGCAAAAAAATATCGCCAGTGTAGCGATTACCATGGATGCGGTCGGACGATCCAAATCCCGGTTTGGCCTTGATTTTAGACTTGGAAACAATCCCAGTATTTTTGTTGAAATGAAATCTGTCAGTGCAAATTTTTTTGACCAGTACCGCATCAAGCCGGTTGCTGGTCGTTTATTTGATACGCGACGCGACAAAGAAGATGACCCCGATCCGATCATCATTAATACGGTTGCAGCGCGCAAATTTGGATTTAAAACTCCAGGTGCCGCAATAGGCCAGGTTTTGCAGTACACAAATTATGATGGCGACGTATTGATCAAGCGCGTGATAGGTGTGGCGCCTGAATTACGTTTTTTTTCCTTGCACGAAGCACCGCGCGCCATTGCATGGGAGTTATGGACGCAAAGCTCAACATTAAGCATTCGTGCGTCGGCTAGCTTAACTGATGCGGAGCAGACCATTCAACAGTTATGGCACACCTCGTTCCCGGATGACGCACTGGAGATGTATTCGGCTAAAGCCATTTTGGCAGCCAATTACGAAGATGATGCGCGAATGACTAAATTGTTGATATTCTCAACCTGTATCGCCATGGTTATTTCTGCGTTCGGTATTTATGCGCTGTCTGCCTACTCTGTACAGCGACGCGCAAGAGAAATCGTATTAAGGAAGTTATATGGTGCAACGAAACGGCATATCGGCAATTTGATCGCACGAGAAATTGGTTTGCTTATTTTGTTTTCGGCACTAATCGGTTTGCCTCTTTCAACTCTGGTCATTCAACGCTATCTGGCTGGCTACGTCGAACATGCTGCGATTGGTTACTGGACTTTGCTGATCGCATTGCTCATGGTAGTAGCTATTGCAGTGATCGCGACCACCCGTCACATACTGATTGCCATGCAGATGAAGCCAGTACGGGCATTATCGAATTGAAGAATGCTGGCCTGCCTCTTGAATGAATCAAATTGTGCTCATTGCAGCGAGAGGGCGACCGGCACGAAACCGACGGGCGACTCCTGTATGCAAGGACTTCACTGGCAGTTTAGCTACAGGCTGAAGCCCATTCAGAGGGATACAAGCGACCCAAGCAGGCTGATCGGCATGGTTACGGTCTGCATGCCATGTCTTGCAAAAAGACCGCAACCATAAGCTGTTTATTGGTGAAATGAGGTGAAAGAGCACGGCATACGTGAAAATAATCTGAATTTATTGAGATAAATCAGTCGTTTTTTGCGTATAATTTCCGCTTGGAAATATATTTCCACCCCATCCAAGTGTAGACTTATTTGTGACGCCTTTGTCTGCATTTTCAACTTGTCTCCCGACATAAATAGAAAATCTATGATCTCTCAACTCAAACACCTTTCAGTGGGCAAAAGGTTAGGCTTAGGTTTTGCCCTCATCCTTGCGCTGTTTTTTGTCACCACCGTTATTGCTATTTTCAAGCTTAATGCGGTTGCGGCATCAACCGACAATTTGCTGAAGGACCCGTTGACGACCGAACGCCTGATCAGTGACTGGTATCGCAATATACACACCGGGGTGCGCCGTACCACGGCCATTGCAAAAAGCAGCGACCCTTCACTGGCGAGTTTTTTTGCGACGGAACAGGAAGAATCTACCAAGGCATCCGGCCTTTTGCAAAAAGCCATTGCAGAACACATGCAAAGTCCGGATGAAATTGCGCTCTTCAAGGAAATTGGTGAACAGCGGCAAGCTTATCTGAATACGCGCAACAAGGTCATCACCCTGAAAAAAGAAGACAAGGTAGATGAAGCCAATACTGCTCTGGAAAAAGAATTTCTTCCGGCTTCTGCGATGTACATCAAAAAAATCGAAGCCATGCTGACCATGCAGCGCAAGCAGATCGACGATACTTCGGCAGAAATCCAGCAGACTTATCAGTCCAGCAAAATACTGCTGATCGTGCTGTCGCTGATCGCCGCCCTGCTATCAGTCATCTGCGCCTGGATGATGGCGGCATCGATTACCAGACCACTGGCCAAAGCGACCGCCGTGGCAGAAAAAATGGCACAAGGCGACTTGAGCGACATCATTCACATTCAACGCAATGATGAAATCGGCAAGATGATGCATGCCATCAACGGCATCAACACCGGTTTAAGTGGCGTCATAGGCGAAGTGCGTCATGGTACCGAAACCATCAGTGTGGCGGCGGCTGAAATTGCCACTGGTAATGCCGACCTGTCATCCCGTACTGAATCACAGGCAAGCTCGCTGGAAGAAACTGCCTCGTCGATGGAAGAACTGACATCTACCGTCAAACAGAACGCTGACAATGCACGCCAGGCAAATCAATTGGTAATATCGGCATCCGGCGTCGCTGTCAAAGGCGGTGAAGTGGTTGGGCAAGTGGTTACCACCATGGGTTCCATCAAGGAAAGCTCGAACAAGATCGTCGATATTATCTCGGTGATTGATGGGATCGCCTTCCAGACCAATATCCTGGCACTGAATGCGGCGGTGGAAGCAGCCCGTGCCGGTGAGCAGGGTCGTGGTTTTGCTGTGGTAGCGACTGAAGTGCGTAATCTGGCGCAGCGCAGTGCCTCTGCCGCCAAGGAAATCAAACACCTGATCGATGATTCTGTCGGCAAGGTCGAGCATGGCAGCAAGCTGGTTGATACTGCTGGCAAAACCATGCAGGAAATTGTCACCAGCGTCCAGCATGTGGCCGATATCATGAGTGAAATCACCGCTGCCAGTCAGGAACAGAGCGCCGGTATTGAGCAAGTCAACCTGGCCGTCACCCAGATGGATGAAATGACGCAGCAAAATGCAGCACTGGTTGAAGAGGCGGCGGCCGCAGCAGAAAGCATGCGCGACCAGGCCGCCAAGTTGTCGGATCTAGTCTCGCAGTTCAATATCATCGCCCCGGTCCGGGAACCGCTCACCCAGGCACGGCAACCGGCACGCGCAACTGCAGCCGGACGCCCACCTGCAGTACAGCGCGCCGCCGCACAACCAGCCAGATTGCAAGCATCCACAGCGAAGAAAAAGCCGGCGTCACCATCCAGTGATGACTGGGAAGAGTTTTGATAGTGACCTGCTTTGGGTAATAAATGGCTTGCGTTCTGGCGATTCAAAATCCGATGGGCACAAGAATCCCGCCCACGCATCCTTGCAGCTTGCAAGCTGCAAGGATGCTGAAGGAACAGGAATTAAAACAAGCTATATCTTGATACGCATCGAATCACCACTCGAAAAGAACAGCGAAACGCCATCCTCAGTCTGAAGGATGCGTCTCACCGACTGTTCCAGGCTGGCGGCGTATAACTTACTGCCGTTTGGCCGGAAAATACCCAGCCACATGCGATGCGTACTAGTACGCGAATTAGCCGCCAGCAAAAGATATTCGCGCCCAGCTATCTTTACCTGGCTGGCTTGCAGGTCGCCCATATAAAAGGCCGACGGTATGCGTTCCAGCAAGACCCGCAAGCCATCATTGTGAACCTGTATCAGGAAGCCATTGTCAGTGCCGGAACGTACGAAATTAAATTCGTAGGAACCCAGCCGGGTTGGTGTGCTGCGCCGGATATGGACATGATCTTCAAAGTCGGCGAAGTAATTATTACGGTCTGTGCGTGACTGCCTGGGCACGCTATCCTTGGTCATTTCGGTCTGCACATGCATCTCCTTAAATTCTGGGTAATTCCAGGCTTCATTTCTCACTGCATCACTATCTCGTCCTGCACCCGCCACGCCGCCACCAATAATGGGCAAAGGTATAAAGCAGGCACTCAGGCAGGCACTCAAACAAACACCCGCGCACACTTTCAAACTCATATTGACCAACGGCATGCCTGATGGCCAAAAACTCCATAGGCGCTGCGATGTTCTGGCCAGGCCTGTCATTGCGGTGCAGGCCGGATCACCAACCGTCTGCCAGAACCAGAGGTATCCACCATGGAAATACCATCGGCATGCTCAGTAAATTGCCAGGTGCCATGGGGTAGACCTATGCGATACACGGCATGGCCATCCATGCCAAAAATCGCCAGCCACATGGGCTGTCGCAAAGAACGATTGGCGACTGTCAGCACATAGGCTTCGGTTCCGACCTTGAGTTTGGCTACCTCCAGCAAACGATACCTTTGCTCACCGGTAAATATCGGCGATATAACTTCACGCAACAGGAACTCACCATTTCTGCTGATCTGCATCATGGCGCTGGCATTGCCTGCTAAAGCTGAAGATGCTGGCGACAGAAGGCGGGGGTTGTGATAATTGATGACAAATTCCTGCAAACGCACCGGCACCGTGCCATCAACCGTGATGTGGTGAGCAAACTGGGCCAGATGTTGATCTGCATCCGGGAACTGCCATAGAAACTGCTGCCTCACCACCAATACTTCCACCTGGCTACTGCGATACTCAGCAAACACCTGCTCCATCTTTTCAGGGCCGGTGCTTGCCTGTGATGGCTGCGCGGGCATGGCGGTGGTGCAGGCAATCAATCCCGGCAGCAGGCTGGCAATAAAGCCATACCGGCAAAAAGAGATGGATTGTTGTGACAGCCTGAACATGGGTGATAAGCGCTTAATAAAATAAAGACAGGAATAAAGGCATGAATACAGATACGACCAAGGACAATGCCAAAGTATCGCGATTGCTAACGGGGGAGCAATGAAATTCAGAAAAGTACCGAAATACAGAACCTTGAGTGCAAGGAACTGCCATCCGGCAAGTCTTTATCCTTATGTTTTTATAAATTTGCCCCCTGAATGGGGCATTTACGGGCAAATTTCTGCGCAGGCAGGCATGCACCATGTTAAGCTTCGTGCCGACCAATTCCCTGCTTAACTTCCCTCTTTTCAGTGTCGTATGGACTTCATAATCGCGATCAAAATCATCATCATGGGCATCGTCGAAGGTTTGACGGAATTCTTGCCTATCTCTTCTACTGGTCACCTGATATTGACCGGCAGTTTGCTGAACTTCACCGGCGAAAAAATAAAGGTGTTTGAGATCGTGATACAGGCCGGCGCGATTTTTGCGGTGTGCTGGGAATACCGGGCCAAGATTGCCAGCGTGGTCGCTGGCTTGGCCAGTGATGCCAGGGCGCGCAAGTTTGCCCTGAATCTGATCGTCGCATTTTTACCAGCAGCCGTACTGGGTCTGCTGTTTTCCAAAAAAATCAAAGCCGTGCTGTTTGCCCCTGTGCCAGTCGCCCTTGCTTTTATCATAGGCGGCGTCATCATCCTGTTTGTTGAACGCAAACACGCGGGTGCCGATAGCCATGACAGCAGCCATGCCCGCATACAATCCGTGGATGACATGAGCATGCTGGATGCCCTGAAGATAGGTCTGGCCCAGTCCTTTGCGCTGATCCCCGGCACCAGCCGTTCCGGTGCCACCATCATAGGTGGCATGCTGTTTGGCTTGTCGCGCAAGGCAGCGACCGAATTTTCGTTCTTCCTGGCGATACCGACATTGCTGGGTGCGACGGTATATTCGCTGTACAAGGCGCGTGAAGACTTGTCGATGGCAGACTTGCCCATGTTCAGCCTGGGTACGGTTGCAGCTTTTATCTCTGCCTTCTTTTGCGTACGCTGGTTGCTGCGTTATATCAGCTCGCATAATTTCAATGTGTTTGCCTGGTACCGCATAGGCTTTGGTATCATGATCCTGATTACCGCCTACACTGGCGTAATTACCTGGGCCGACTAATTGGTGACAAGCGCAGTGACTGAAGCAGGCAATACCACCAGCGATACCGTTGAGCAGGCTCTGCATTTACTGCAGACTGTATTTGGCTATCCGGCCTTTCGCTCGCAACAGGGCCAGATCGTTGAACACGTTGCCAATGGCGGCGACGCCCTGGTGCTGATGCCCACAGGGGGTGGTAAATCTTTGTGTTATCAGATACCGGCCCTGCTACGCGATGGCGTTGGTATCGTTGTATCCCCGCTGATTGCCTTGATGCAAGACCAGGTCGATGCCCTGGCCGAGGTGGGTGTGCGTGCAGCATTTTTAAATTCCACCCAGAGTTTTGATGAAATCCTGGCAGTGGAAAAAAAGATGCGCGAAGGCGATATTGACCTGGTGTATATCGCACCTGAACGCCTGCTGACCCAGCGCTGCCTGGAACTACTACAAGTCGTCAACATCGCCCTGTTTGCAATTGACGAAGCCCATTGCGTCTCGCAATGGGGACATGATTTCCGTCCTGAATACATCAAACTATCCGCGCTGCATGAGCGCTTCCCGCATGTGCCGCGTATTGCTCTGACCGCCACGGCAGACCAGCAAACCCGTGATGAGATCATTCACAGGTTGCAGTTGGAAAACGCGATGCAGTTCGTGTCATCATTTGACCGCCCCAACATCCGTTACCAGATCGTTGAAAAAGCCAATGGCCGCAAGCAATTGCTGGATTTCATCAATGCCCAGCACAGCGGTGATGCCGGCATCGTATATTGCCTGTCGCGTAAAAAGGTTGAGGAGACAGCTGAATTTCTGAATGAAAACGGTATCTCATCCCTGCCCTATCATGCGGGTATGGATTTGCAAGACCGCAGCCGCAACCAGGCGCGCTTTTTGCGGGAAGACGGCATTGTCATGTGTGCCACCATTGCCTTTGGCATGGGTATAGACAAGCCTGATGTGCGCTTTGTCGCCCATCTGGATTTGCCAAAAAGCATAGAAGGTTATTACCAGGAAACCGGTCGTGCCGGTCGCGATGGTGCCAGCGCCAATGCCTGGATGGCCTATGGCTTGCAGGATGTGGTGCAGCAGCGCCGCATGATCGATGAATCCGAAGCCAATGAAACCTTCAAGCGGGTGCAAGGCGTCAAACTGGATGCCATGCTGTCGCTATGCGAAACCCTGAATTGCCGACGCGCCCACATCCTTGAGTATTTTGGACAACAAGCCGGCCCCTGCGGCAATTGCGATACCTGTATCAGCCCCCCCAGCTCTTTTGATGGCAGTGTCGCGGCGCAGAAAATCCTGTCCACTGTATATCGTGTCGATCAGCGCTTTGCCGCTGGCCATGTCATCGACATCTTGCGCGGTATTGACACTGAACGCGTACAGCAATGGCGACATGACAAATTATCGACCTATGGCATAGGATCAGACAAAAGCGAAGCTGAATGGCGCGCCCTGTTGCGTCAGTTGATCGCGCTGGGCATGGTCGCGGTAGATTATGAAAATTATAGCTCGCTGAAACTGACCGAAACCTCCCGCGCCGTCTTGCGAGGTGAAATCAAGGTACAGCTGCGCCAGTACAAAAAAGCAGAAAAAGCCGTTAAGCACAAACGCCAGTCAGCAAAAGACTATGCCGAAGCCGACCTTGACAGCACTGCCCAGGCCGCTTTTGACAAACTGCGCTGGTGGCGGGTGGAAACTGCACGCACCCACAATGTACCGGCCTACGTCATCTTTCCCGACGCCACCCTGCGCGAAATCGCCCGCCAGCAACCCGCCACCCTGACCGCCCTGCGCGCTATATCGGGCGTGGGCGACAAGAAGCTGGAAAGCTATGGTAAAGAAATTATCAGCCTGATTGAGGAGTTGCAGGCTTAATACTTATCGGCTTTGCACTTATAAGTCCTAAAGCAATGCAAGACCTCCCAACACAGAGGCACGGAGACACAGAGGGGGGCATAGAGAAGAACGACAGTATCTTCAGTTCCCTGATTGTCATCTCATATCTGATTTCAAGATACTCTTTTCTCAGTCTCTACTTGCCGCCGTGGCTAGCGGTTTTTGCCAGATCTGGCTGGCAAGTTTTTAACTTTCCGACGTGCGTACCAACATGGGATGTGTCTCATCCACACAGTTGCCGTTCCAGTAGGCGTGCTCGAATGGTGTTACGCTGTCCACGCGTTTTGCCAAGGCCCGATCCGATGCCGTGCTTTCGTCTATTTTGACGAAAATGGTATCAAAGGTATTGATTTTTTTATTGTCCATACTCAGGGATACGAAACGCGTACCACCTGCGTAACCGCCAAATGCATTTTTTCCATCCACAATGCCGCATACCGAAATTTCGGTATTACCATCGGCATTTGTTCTTTGTAAAACAAAAGAAGAACGTATCACCATGGAATCCGGATCTTTCATCATCCCCTTGAGTTGTTTGATGGTATTGTCTTCCGCCCAGCCGGCTGGCCCTACCATTTTATTGCGTGCATACATAAATGCTACCAGTGCCAAGGGCACTGCAATGATGACAATAACGATCCATTTTATAATTTTCATTATCTTCCGCTGTCCTGTTTGATGATTGAATGATGTGTCTTGGCAAATTATTATTATGTTGCCTTAAATGCTAACACTGCAGGCAAATTATGGTTGACACAATGTACAAACATTTGAAGCGGAAGGTGTAGTAAGCAAATACACCTGTATCTGCATGTCGGCGGTCCATGCATCTGGGGTCGTTGGGAGTGGCAGGCCGATCGAATGATCTACAACAAGCTAAGCCGGTTCTGCCAGTATGGCATCGATCTTCAGTTTGGCATCACGAATGACGGCGAGTTTGGCCTGGGTTTCGCTACCCGCCTTGAACGGCCCGCTGAATTGCTGGGCAATTTCCAACCCATCAGCACCATACTTTTGCACTTCGCCGCTGGCAAACCAGTTGCCATCGGGTCGTGGAAATGCAATCACAAAAATATCATAATTCTTGTAATGCATGGTCGGCGTTCGCTCTATCTTAGTTTTAAGGCTGCTGTTCATGTTATTTCCTGATCAGGTATGTCAGAGTCCCGGTAAAACTGTATGGGAACATGCCTGACTGAGCTCGATGTACAAGATCGATAATGGATTTCAATAGCCTGCACATACTGGTGGGTGTAGCAGAAATTGACTGATGATTTCTTGCCTGAGTCTGAATATTGAATATCAATATTCAATGACCGCCAACACCTTTACACCTCTGTGAGCCGCGCCACGCAAGCGTATTGCGCTTTTTTCGCTGAAGCGGTATTCCAGCCATAGATGATCATTGCCAGCCGGAGAATAACGCACACCAAACCTGGACAGGGCGTCCGGTTTTTCCTGCTTGCTTGGGAGACTGGCAGACTGACTGTAATACTCTTTCGTGACGCGCGCATACAAGTCTTGCCCATTCGCGGCCTGCGTGTTTCCTGTCCTGCCTGGAAGCCGTGCGCCAGAAGCAGAGGGTACCGGGAAACCGTCCAATTCAGCGTCAGCAGTGGCTTGCTGCGGTCCCAGTGCCGGTTTCCCGTTCACCGGGTTTGCGTCGCCTGCCCTATTGGCTATCCACCGATCTGCAGGCAGGTTTTTTCCCACTTCATTTTGCTGCTCTAATCCTTCTGCGCTGGCGGGCTGTTTTACTTCTTGTGCACAGGTAGCTTGTGCATACATCAACAAGCTGCAAACGATCAAGGCTGAATAATGGGCGCTCATGATCATCTCTTCCCAAAAAATGAAGTCAGCAAAACCATCGCCAATACTCCATACAAAATGAGTTGCGGTGTATGCATGATCTTCTTCCTGCCAGATAGCGCTTGTTGCTGTTAATTCTCCACCAAGTTCATATGTCCTGGCAACTTGGAATATGAACGGCCTTGCGGTAACTCTATCCTGATATGGGCGTATTCCCATTCGACTTCATTGGCTTCTGCCGCTGCCTTGGCCGTCCGCAATGCGACGCGCAGCCATTGTTGTGCCGGTGCTTTATTGATGCCTATGATTATCATGATCTTAGCCATGTAAAGATTGATCTATAGCAGAACTTACGCGAAACCAATTCTGTTGTTTGCGGCCCCACAGTTAGCAGTACCTTGGATTAAAGTATTATTTTTGCCATTATCTTGCACCTTCACATGCCTGCAATCCTTAGCCCTTACCCTTATCTACCGCCTGCTCCAGAGCCGCCTTGTTCATACTTGCGCGCCCCTTGATATTTTTCTTGCGTGCTTCCTGGTATAGCTGCGCATAAGTGCGTCCGGCTGGTCCACTATGCGAATGAAGTCCGCCCCTCCTTCCTGCAGGCATATCCTGCAGAGAAGTCTTGCTCGCTTCCAGGCTTTCACCATGCTGCGCCCTTTCTTTGTTAACGGTACGCGCAGCAATTTCTGTAGGTAAACCAGGCTTACGACCGCTTTTTACCAAGCTATCCTTGATATGTTTAAACTGGCGCTCTCTTTTTGCGCTCCAGGCAGCTTGTGGCATCGTCAATTCCCCATGTCTGATTTTCTTGCGTAATTATTTTTCGCCCTGCGTCCATATTTATATTGTAGTCGTCAGCACCAAAGAACAAAATCGGATTAAGACGATACTTGCGTAAGACTATGCTGACGAAGTTGCTGCAATGCAGTACATACCAAGGCTCGAAGCTGCCCTGTATCGATCAGCAAGGTAAAATTACATAAATTACCACTGACAGATGGATTGCCATGCCCCCAACAACAATTGAGTATCCGCATGTCGCGCACTGAACGTCTATTGCAACTGATGCAAATCCTGCGCAGGCATCGCTATCCTGTCAGCGGTGCAGTGTTGTCACAAGAACTGGGTATCAGTCTGCGCAGTCTGTACCGCGATATCGCTACCCTGCAAAACCAGGGCGCAAAAATTGCCGGCGAAGCGGGCATGGGTTATCTCTTGCAACCGGGCTTCACGCTACCGCCACTGATGTTCACGGAAGAAGAAATTGCGGCGATTGCCCTGGGTTCACGCTGGGTGGCACAACAAGCTGACCATAAACTGGCGCTGGCCGCCCGTGACGCACTGGCAAAAATTGCATCGGTCTTGCCAGCAGAAGCCAGACTGGAACTGGAAACCAGCGGCCTGCTGATCGGCCCCTGCAGCAAGAACCCGGGTAATGACGAACAATTGCGCCAGATACGTCTGTCCATACGCAAGCAACATAAACTCGTGCTGGAATACCAGGATGAAACCGGTAAAGCCAGCGAGCGCACTATCTGGCCGTGTGCCCTGGCTTTCTTCGACAGCCTGCGCGTCATCGTCGCCTGGTGTGAATTGCGTAATGACTTCAGACATTTTCGCACTGACCGCATCCTGAACCTGCAGGTAGCAGACCAGACTTATCCGCGATCGCGTCAGGCTTTGTTGAAGGAGTGGCGCGTGCAGCAGGGAATCAGGTCCGAGCGTTAGGCAGCGGTTTGAAGGGCAAATTTTTTGCAGACTCGCATAGTTTCCGTTCTGACTGCTTTCAGTTTTATAATGAGACTTATCAATTGATTCAGCCCACCCATTCCAACCAAGAATAATAAGATGAAAGCCAAGACGGACATCGCAGACACATCCAGGTCCGCCAGCAAAGAGCAGCGCCGTTTGCAGATGGCCGATATCGCCCGTCTGGCCGGGGTATCCACATCCACGGTATCACGTGCACTAAGTGGCAGCAGCCTGGTCAATGATGAAACCCGTCAACGCATTGCCGAACTGGCACGCTCACTCAAATATTCCATCAATATCGATGCCCGTAATCTGCGCCTGAAGCAAACCCGCACCATCGCCGTGGTGGTGCCCTTTGATTCGGAAACCCGCCAGCATCTGTCCGATCCTTTTTTTCTGGGCATACTGGGCAGCCTGGCCGATGCACTGACTGACCGTGGCTTCGACATGCTGTTATCGCGTATCGATGCAGAACATCTGGACAATGCTGCACAGATTTTTGATACTGGCCGTGTACTGGGCGTGATTTTAATCGGCCAGTGGCGCCACCATGATCAATTGAACCAGCTGGCGGCACGCCATGTGCCCATCGTGGTCTGGGGTGCGCAATTGCCACAACAATTGTACGTGACGGTAGGTAGCGACAATGTCACCGGCGGCCAAAAGGCAACTGAACATCTGATACAAAGCGGCCGCAAGCATATTGCCTTTTTTGGCGACACACAATTACCCGAAGTGGCACAGCGTTATGAAGGTTATTGCAAGGCATTGGCACAATATCAGATAGCGCTGGATGACCGGCTGGTAGTACCCGCTTCTTTCATAGAAGAAGGTGGCAAGCTGGCCGTGGCAGAACTGTGCAGCCGCAAAGTTCCTTTCGATGCTCTGTTTGCCTGTAGCGATTTACTGGCCATGACCAGTATCAACAGCCTGCGCGACAATGATTACCTGGTACCGGATGAAGTAGCGGTAGTAGGCTATGACGATATAGAACTGGCACGTTATTTCCACCCGCCTCTGAGCACCATACGTCAGCCTATGGCACAGGCTGGCCTGGCCCTGGTCGATGCCTTGCTAAAGCTGATAGAGGATGGGGACAGCCAGGCACAGCTATTGCCGACCGAATTGATGGTAAGGGCCAGCAGCACGTAATGGATAGGTATCGCCACTACGTCCGCTTTGCCTTGTGACTGTCCATCCTGCGGCGCGGACTTATTCTTGCACCACCTCTGCCAGCATTTCATCCACTACCCAGGTATGCAGCCAGCCACCAATATCGTTTTGTAGCTGTGGATTATTTTCGGCGGCACGTTCACATACATCAGCAAAACGCTGGCCTTGTCCCAGTTGGCGCAGAGCTTCAGTCTCTTCAGTGACCAGGGATCTGAAATGCGCCTGTAATTGCTTACGCCAAACCACCCAGGTCACAGCCACGTCTGTGGAAACCGGCTCTGGTGGTGATTTGTCTTCGTTCAATGCCAGCCATATGGCAACACTATTCCAGTGCATATCGATGAATTGCAATGAGCTGCTGGTGCGCAAGCCCACGGTTTCCCAATCACTGACCTTACCCAAATCAGTCAGTTGGAGGATGGCATGATCCGGGGCATCAAAAGCACACCCCAGTGTCCATTCAAACTGTGCCAGTTCAGCCACTTGCGGATGTTCAGGAAACTGCTGACGCAACAAAGCGGCAAACTGCTCACCAAACCAGCGCAAATTGCGATAGGTAGAAGGATGGGCATCTATATAGGCAGCGCAAGCCTGGTAAAACAGATCGTCCCCCAGATAGCTATGGGTTTTTCCATAAGCTTCTGACAAAGCATCGCGCAGGCGCAGGCGATACGCCTGGTAGTAAATATCAAGACGGGCATCATGGCCCAGGCCAGGTGTAACGGCCAGGTGCACATGCATGCTGGCAGCATCACGCTGGCCCAGGATAAATTCCTGGAAAGCCGTTTGCAGCGCCTGGGTGTCGTGGGTGTCGTGGATAAGCTTCATCATCGAACGTCTTCTTCGGCAACTTCGGAAACTTCAATAGCTTTGGCAGTTTTGGCAGGAAGCGCTCTGCCAGCGCAGACACTGGCGCTGATGGCACGTGCCTGGTCCAGTTCAGCCACCAGTTCTGCCAGCGGCGGCATATTATCGTCGCGCTCTATCATGCTGGCGACCGCACCAAATCGGTGTATCGCCTGTGCATATAAATCCCATACGGGATCGGCCACTGGCTGATCATGGGTATCAACAATATGCGTACCATGATCACTATGACCGGCCAGATGTATTTGCTGCACACGGTGTAGAGGGATGCCGCGCAGGTAGTCGCCGGCATCAAAACCATGGTTGATACTGCTGACGTAGATATTGTTCACATCCAGCAAGATCATGCTGTCAGCCTGTTCGGCAATGGCGGCAACAAATTCCCATTCTGGCATGCTGTCACTACTGTATTGCAGGTAGCTGGATACATTTTCCAGCACCAGCCTGCGGCCCAGTACGTCTTGCACCCGGCGCACGTTATTCACCACCAGCTTGATGGTTTCTTCGTTGTAGGGCAAGGGGAACAGGTCATGCATGTTCTTGCCATGCACACCAGTCCAGCAAATATGATCGGATACCCACATCGGTGCTACCCGGTTCATTAAATTCTTCAGGTCACGCAAATACTCTGGTGTCGGGCCTTGCGGCGACCCTATCGACATCGATACGCCATGCATGACCACTGGATAATCAGCACGAATGGCATCGAGCATAGCCAATGGTTTGCCACCGGGCACCATATAATTTTCAGACAGGATTTCAAACCAGTCCACTGCCGGCTTGTCTGCCAGTATGGATAGATAATGGTCGGTACGCAGCCCCAGGCCAAAACCGGCAAAAGCAGCAGCACTGGCGGGTGTGGTTGAGATCGTCATAGGAATCTGCAAGTAAAACAGGGAAGGACAATGCGTTAATCACCTGATTAACGCATTGCGTCAAGCCATCAGGATTTATTTATCCAGATCAATGATCTTGCCGCCTTTGGCCAGGCACTGGCCTGCTGTCGTACCAACAAAGCCATGGCCTTTGCATGAGTTTTGGCCCTTGCAAGCGTTTTCTGCTGTTTTGCAATCGCTGGTACCTTTGCAGCTATTGATGCCAGAGCAGTGGATCTTGTCACCCGCGCTCAAGCTGCTGGTAGCAGCAATGGCGTAGCCAGACAAAGCCATAGTGGCAGCGGCAGCAGCGATCAGGGCACCGGTTTGGATAGATTTTTTCATGGTTTTTCTCCGTTCATTTAAGTAATTGATTAAGTAATTGAAAGTGGTTACATCAAGGATAAAGTTCTTCACTTGCCTGGCAAGCCAGCATCAACAAGCAGAACTCCACCATCAGTCGGGCCAATTTAAGATTACTTACACTTCCGGAAAAAATAATTTCAACTTTTTTTATTTCGTCAATTTGCTACTGCCATCACCCCATATAGGAATCTGCCAGTCGCCCCCGGTACAAGGCCGCTACCAGATCCGACCGAGTCACTATGTCGGCGTAAAGCACAAACATTTTCATTTGCGTGCTGTACAAACCATCTTCGCACAATCAAGACCACTCTCTAACTGGTAATGTCAGAATTAAAAAGCACTGCTTGTTGTATACCAGTCCGGTGATGCTAGCCCCTGTTAAATTACAACCGATTGCATAATATGAATTCATGACTGAAGCATTCCTACAAAAATCCATCAAAAAACTCATGCCTATCGTTTGTGCATCGCAGTAATTGCAATGGAAAAGATATCTCCTGTTGCAGCAAAAATACACTTGATCAGCATGGGAATGCGTTCGCCTCTGGTCACTATTTACTGCATCCATTTAAGACGGGCCTTCATAGTACGCAATCCTTTGCGTTGGCAAAGCACATCATTATCTGCCTGGCACTTCAAATTTCCCATCAAGAAACATTGCAGTCATTTATTGCAGCGCGCCTTTGCAATCGATTGCAAAGAATGGCTATTTGCCCGATAATTCTCTTCACCTGCACTACAAAAGATCTTCAACAGCGTTTGCCTTGGCAAACCAGGGATCGCAAAAAAGCGCCATAGAGTACGACGGCTGATATCCATCTGAATCAGCCCGAACGTCCAAGAGCGCGGCGAAAATTGTTGGAGGTCTTTTGTGACGACACAGCCCGCACGCCAACCGGCGCGGTGCTGATGATCAGGCAAAACATGGCAGGTACAGCGCAACGCTGTACGGCCTCACAAAATGATGAAAGCGGAGACAGCAATGAAATCATCACATATCAAGATGACGCGTATGGCCAGCGTCATTTCCCTGGCATTACTACAAATGAATACCGTGTGGGCACAAGATATAGCACCTGCACAAGACAAGGAAAAAAATTCCCTGAACCTGAATTCCGTCATCGTGACGGGCACACCTACAGGCACATCGAAGATGAAGGCCAGTGTATCCATCAGTACCCTGGATGCGGACCAGATCGCGCAATCGGCACCGACCAATGCGGCTGAAATTTTGCGTGCCATTCCCGGTGTGCGTTCTGAATCATCGGGTGGTGAAGGCAATGCCAATCTGACGGAGCGCGGTGTGCCTATCTCTGCCGGTGGTGCGCGTTATGTGCAGTTCCAGGAAGATGGCTTGCCGCTGCTGCAATTCGGCGATATCGCCTTTGTCACGCCAGACATGTATCTGCGTGCCGACGGTAGCCTCAGCCATCTGGAAGTGGTACGTGGTGGTACGGCATCCACCATGGCCACCAATTCGCCAGGCGGCATCATCAACTTCATCAGCAAGAACGGCAAAGAAACCGGTGGCAGCATAGGCATCAGCAAGGGTGTCGATTTTAGCCAGACCCGCTTTGATTTTGATTATGGCGCTGCTTTGTCTAACAAGACCCGCATTTTCGTGGCCGGCTTTTACCGCAATGGCGATAGCTCCCGCCCTGCCGGTGTCACTGCGGAAGATGGCGGTCAACTGCGTGCAAATATCACGCAAGAACTGGACAACGGCTATCTGCGTCTGAGCATCAAACATCTGGATGACAAGACGCCTATGAATATGCCGGTACCAGTCCGTACAGTGAATGGCAATATCTCTGAATTACCTGGCATAGACCCGCGCACTGCCAGTTTTTATTCACCTTACTGGACGCGTGATATTGTCCTGGACAGTAATAATAATAAAATCTCGACCAATGTGAATGATGGCCTGCATGTCGTCAATAATGCCTTTGGTGCCGAAGCATCCCTGAAAATTGCCGATGGCTGGACGCTGGATGAAAAATTCCGCAAATCCACCAATACCGGCCGCTTCATTTCCATCTTCCCGGCTGATGCAAGTGTCAGCGGCAAGGCCGCAACGAATATGAGCTACGCCACCGGCCCCAATGCGGGCAAGGCCTACACTGGTGCAGCGTTTACTGCCACCGTATTCAATACCTCGATTGATGATCTGGGCAGCACCGTCAATGACATCAAGTTGTCCAAGGTATTTGAAACCAGCAGCGGTAAATTTGCTACCACTGTAGGCTGGTATTCATCACTGCAAAACCTGGGCGTGACCTGGAACTTTAATCAATACCTGATGCAGGCTAGCGGCGACCAGCCTGCCCTGCTTAATTCAAACGGCACTATCGCCGGTTCACCTGGTTTGCTGGCACAAGGTACCGACGTATTTGGCGGCTGCTGCAACCGCAATATCGATGCGCAATATAAAACCAATGCCGCCTACGTCAACCTGGGCTGGGAAAGTGGCAACTGGAACCTGGATGGCAGCCTGCGCTATGACAAGCAAGACGCCAGCGGCACCTTCAACCAGGCCGTCAACCAAAGATACCTTGCTGCCAATACCAGGTTCATCAACTATGGCGTCAACCATACATCGTACTCTGCCGGTGCCAACTATCGCGTGACCAAGGATATTGCAGTGTTCGCCCGCATCAGTGAAGGTATCGCTTTCAACGCCGACCGCATCATGTTTGGCAATCCACTTGACGGCACTACACCGATCAGCACGAATATTGTCAAGCAAACCGAAGCAGGCGTGAAATGGAAAGCCGGCAACTTCAGCAGCTTTGTGACCCTGTTCCAGGCCAAGACAGCAGAATCGAATTTTGAAGCAACAACCCAAAAATTCACGGCCAATAACTATGATGCCAAGGGTGTAGAGATTGAATCTAGCTATCGCTACGATGCCTTCCGTGTGACTGGTGGCCTGACCTATACCAATGCCAGCATCACTGCGGCCAATGACAAGTCAGTCATCGGCAAGACCCCGCGTCGCCAGGCCAGTTACACCTATCAAATAGCACCCACCTACACCATGGGCAATGCCGTCTTCGGCGCCAGCCTGATAGGTACCAGCAAATCTTACGGTGACGACGCCAACACCCTGATTTTGCCTTCCTTCCATGTCCTGAACACCTTCGTCAATTACAGTATCAACGACCAGATTCAACTGTCGTTGAGCATCAATAACCTGACGAACAACATAGGCTACACCGAAGTGGAAGGCGACGGACACGCGGCCAGGTCCATCAATGGCAGAAGTATCAGAGCATCGTTGAAGTACAGTTTTTAATTGTCACGTTGGGGCGCAGCGAACATCGTCGCCCCCGTGCCTAGGGAACGTGGGGGATCATAGCGCAACATCAGTTTGAGTTGAGAGGCGCAGTAGTTCCCTCCACGCTTCCAGAACAAGTCCCTGGTAGCACTTGGGCTCCCTTTACATCTCCAATATGTAGAGGGAGCCATTTTCTCCTTATCTGTTTTTCTAAGGCCCAGCCTGCATCATGTCAGTACCGTTCACTACCGACCGTTTTTTAGCAAGCCTGCTCGCCGGCATGTCACCCACTATGCCATCCGGCATGCGCGAGCGCGTCAGCAACAGATTTCAGCAACACTTCCCTGTCCTGTATCAAGACCTGCAACACCTGTATGCAAAAAAATTCGCCGATGAGCATGCGTTTGCATTGTGGCTGATGGACCTGCTTTGCATGGCAGGCAACAGCATTGCCCAGCGCCCCGCCCTATTGCTGGAGCTGGATCAGCAAAGAAGTGAAGACAGAGAATGGTTCACCAAAGAAAACATGCTCGGCTATTGCTGTTATGTCGACCGTTTTGCTGGTGACTTGAAAGGGGTGCAACAACGTATCCCGCACTTGCAGGAACTGGGAGTGACCTATCTGCATCTGTTGCCGTTTTTGAAGGCGCGGGCTGGTGAAAATGACGGCGGCTTTGCGGTAGCCGATTTTGATGCAATAGAACCCCGTTTCGGCACCATGCAGGACCTGGAACAGACCTGTGATGCCTTGCGAAAAGCAGGCATCAGCCTGTGTTCTGATTTTATACTCAACCATGTGGCCGATGATCACCCGTGGGCCATCGCGGCAAAAAATGGTGACGCCCGCTATCGCGATTATTTTTATCATTACCCTGATCGCAGCGAACCAGATGCCTTTGAAAAACATCTGGGCCAGGTCTTTCCTCAGGTAGCCCCTGGCAATTTCAGCTACGTACTCGACATACAGGCCTGGGTCTGGACTACCTTCTACCCATATCAATGGGATCTCAATTATCGTAACCCGGCCGTGTTTGCCGATATGACCGCCGCCCTGTTGCGTCTGGCTAACCGCGGAGTCGAGGCCTTCCGCCTGGATTCAACTGCATTCCTGTGGAAACGTGCCGGCACCAAATGCATGAACCAGCCGGAAGCCCATCAAATCCTGCAAGCCTTGCGCAGCCTGGTAGACATCGCCGCACCTGGCGTATTGCTGAAAGCCGAAGCCATCGTCGAAACCAGTGATTTGCCCGCCTACCTCGGCAGCAACGACGAGACGCGAATTATTAAGGAATGCCACCTGGCCTATCATAGCAGCCTGATGGCAGCATCCTGGGTAGCGCTGGCAGAACAAGATACCAGTCTGATACGCCATGTAGTTGCCGCCACACCCGCGTTGCCAGAACAAAGCAGCTGGCTGACTTATGTACGCTGTCACGACGATATAGGCTGGAATGTATTACGACCGGAAGCCTGCCTTGAAGCCGAAGATGTGCAACAAAGACTGGCCCGGGTATCACGTTTTTACAGCGGTGAAGACAGTTATGCGCGTGGCCAGAGTTTCCAGGCCACTGACCCAGGCGCCGTGCATGGAACAGTCGGTATGGCATCAGCATTAACTGGTTTTACCAGCGCACAAACCGCTGAAGAAAAATATCTGGCCAGGCAACGCCTGTTGCTGTTGTATGGCCTCAGTTTTTGCTTTGGTGGCATGCCCCTGATTTACATGGGGGATGAACTGGCGCAGGAAAATGATGCAGCCTATCAGCACATCACTGCACAGGCAGTCGACAGTCGCTGGTTGCACAGACCAGCCTGGGATGAAAACCTGTATCAACAGCGGCATGACAGCCTCAGTCATACCGCAGCCGTATTCGACGCCCTGTGTCATATGTTGCATGTACGCAGGCAATTGCTGCAGCTAGCTGCAGCGACCCCACGTCAGTTGCTAACGCCTGCATCGCCTGCCGTGCTGGCATTCATGCGCGGTTCGACGAAGCAGCCTTTGCTGTATCTGGCAAATTTTTCAGAAAACAATGTCAGTATTGATATCAATGCACTGCTGGCAGGCTATGATATTCCTGCGCAGGCATGGTTGAATCAATTGGACAGACTCGATGCCGGTACATGTGTGACTTTGACGGCGTATGCGCAATTATGGCTGACACAGAAGAATAATCCGGGAGCAAAGGCATGACCAGTAGACCCATCGTCATTTTTGGCGAAACCCTGATCGATGACTTTCCCGATCAGCCTGTCGTTGGCGGTGCCCCCTTCAACGTCGCCCGCACGCTAGGCTATTTTGAGTGCGCTCCTTTGATGATTTCACGCGTAGGCAATGACCCGACAGCCGCACTGATACGCGCCGACATGCAAGGCTTCAAACTGGCGACATCAGGCTTGCAGACCGACCCGCAGCATCCTACAGGTCGCGTCAAAGTCACCCAGGAAGATCACAATAACAAAGCCACGCATCACTTTGAAATACTGAACAACCAGGCTTACGATCATATCGACGCACAGACTGCCGTCCTGGCCATGCAGCAAACCTGTCCATTACACCACCAGGGTATTTTTTACTTTGGCACGCTGGCGCAAAGACACGCCACGTCGCGCGCAGCGCTGTATAGCCTGCTACAACAAACCCGTGCCGTCAAATACCTGGACCTGAATTTACGTGCCATGCAATATAGTCTGACAAGCATAGAACAGTCGCTGCAATGTGCCGACATACTCAAACTGAATGAAGAAGAATTGCAGATACTGGCAGAAATTTACCTGAACAAGATCAGGCCGGATGCCAATCACCAGCCTGACGACACCAAATTACAAGTACACGCCTCAGCGCTGATCAAGTTGTTTGACCTGCAAGCCATCCTGATCACGCTGGGTGAACACGGCTATGCGTATCTGGACAAGGCCGGACTTTACCTGCGCAGTGCGACAGAACCACCCCAGGTACAGATCGTTGATACCGTTGGTGCTGGCGATGCTTTCTCTGCCATCTTCTTGCTTGGATTGCAGCGCGACTGGCCGCTGGCCATCAGCCTGCAGCGTGCCCATGAATTTGCAACAGGTATTTGCGGTGTACGGGGGGCGGTTGCCAGTGATATGGCGTTCTACGCACGATGGCAACAACGCTGGAGTGCAGAAACCCCGGCCATCACCAATCACAGCGGAGCTGGCAAATGAATTCAAGCACCGCGAATATCCAGCAGAGCGTAAGTAAACCGCGCCTGTCATTCTGGCAAATCATCAACATGAACTTTGGCTTCTTTGGCATACAGTTCAGCTTTGGTCTGCAGCAAAGCAGTATGAGTCCCATCTATGCCTACCTGGGTGCAGATGAAGCCAGCCTGCCCTATTTGTGGCTGGCCGGGCCAGTTACGGGTTTGCTGGTACAACCGCTGATCGGTGCCATGAGTGATCGTACCATCAGCCGCTGGGGCCGTCGCACGCCTTACTTCCTGATCGGTGCCATCCTCTGCAGTCTGGGTCTGTTGCTCATGCCCTTTAGTTCTACACTATGGATGGCAGCCGGTTTGCTGTGGATACTTGATGCGGCCAACAATGTGACCATGGAGCCGTATCGCGCCTTCGTCAGCGACAAACTTGATGCCAGCCAGCACTCAGTCGGTTTCCTGACGCAAAGCGCCTTCACCGGTCTGGGGCAAACTCTGGCTTACCTGACGCCGTCGATACTGGTGGTAGCGGGCATGAACAGCAACAACGTCAACAGCCATCATATTCCCCATATCGTCATCGCCGCTTTTGTTACCGGCGCGGTGTTTTCGATTGCCTCCATCTTGTGGACCTTGAAAACCTCGCCAGAAATTCCTTTGACGCCAGATCAACTGGCGCAGATCAAAAAGCAAGCCACAGGCTGGCGCGCCACCCTGGCCGAGATCGGTCTGGCGATCAGGGAAATGCCACCCACCATGCGTCAACTTGCCCTGGTCAAACTGTTCCAGTGGTATGCCATGTTTTGCTACTGGCAGTACATCATGCTGTCACTGGGCCGTACCCTATTTGGTACCAGTGATCCCAGTTCAGTCGGCTTCAGAGACGCGGGATTATTGAACGGGCAAATAGGGGCGTTCTATAACTTCATCGCCTTCATCGCAGCCTTTGCCCTGGTACCATTCACCCGCCGCTTTGGACCCAAGGTCAGCCATGCTGTCTGCCTGACGCTGGCAGGCTTGTGCATGATCAGCATACCGGCAATCCATAAGCCATCGCTGCTATTCATCCCCATGCTGGGGGTGGGCCTGGCCTGGGCCAGCATCATGGGCAACCCTTACATCATGCTGGCAGGCAGCATACCGGCAGAACGCACCGGTGTGTACATGGGTATCTTCAATATGTTCATTGTCATTCCCATGATCATACAAATTTTTACACTACCGCTGTATTACCATGCCTGGCTGGGTGGCAACCCTGAAAACGTCATACGGCTGGCTGGTGTTTTGCTGATTTGTGCGGCAATGGCCGTGAGCATCGTCAAACTGTCAACGAAGTCGCTATCCAATACGGATTAAACCAGACCAGGATTACCCGCAACACCTATCAGTCGGGGTGTATTCAGCTTACGCGGGCTGATTTTTTTGTGGGTGCGCAGCCATTGCGCCACAACATCCCACACGGGTTCACCTTTGTCTCCTTTTGCACCTTCGGCCACCGGTGCCCAGCCAGCCACCTTGTAAGCTTTGCCATCCGTCAATGGCTGGCCGTTCAGGCGCATATCCTGTATGCGCTTGCCCATGCCGGCTGCCGGCTCTATGGCATACGTCAAGCCACCAACGCGTACCATGTCACCACCCTGCTGGTAATACGGATCAGGATTAAACAGGTTGTCGGCCACATCTTCCAGCACGGTCTTGATAGCGGCACCGCTCATTTCTGTCATGGTGGTATGTGAATAGGTGGTGGCAGTCTGGTCCATCAGATGTTCCATGGTGATGGCGCTGTTTGGCAGCAGCGATGTACCCCAGCGGAAGCCGGGGGAGAAGGCGATTTCTGCACCTTTGACTTCCATCAGCGCATCGACGATCAGTTGATCGAAACTGCCATTGAAATTACCACGGCGGTACAGCGTACCTTCTGTCATCGCCAGTTTCTCACCCAGTTTGGCCGCATACGGGGCACGCACTTTCTGTATCAGTGCCTGCATCTCTGCATCCGCTGGCAAGAAGTTGGCGAACACGGGTAACAGGCGATACTGGAAACCCTGTATGCGCCCTTCTTTCACATCAAAATCCAGCACGCCGAGAAACTTGCTATTGCTGCCCGCATTCGTCACCAGGGTCTTGCCACCACCGTTTTCAACGATGACCGGTGCAGGCATGCCGTCATGCGTGTGGCCGCCAAGGATGGCGTCAATACCGCGCACACGTGTCGCCATTTTAAGATCCACGTCCATGCCATTATGTGACAGGAGCACGACGACCTTCGCCCCCTTGGCGCGTGCCGCATCGACAGTCTTTTGCATATTTTCTTCCTGTATGCCAAAACTCCACTCCGGCACCATATAGCGCGGGTTGGCGATAGGTGTGTACGGGAAAGCCTGGCCAATGATGGCGACTGGCACACCATTCATCTCTTTCATGACAAAGGCTTCAAACACAGGGTCACCAAAGTCGGTGGTCTGGATATTTTGCGCAACAAAATCGACCTTACCCTTGAAATCATTTTCGACGATATGCTTGACGCGCTTGTCACCCAGGGTCATTTCCCAGTGTGCCGTCATGACATTCACCCCCATCTGCAAACAGGCATCGACCATATCCTGCCCCTGCGTCCACAGCGCTGTAGCCGAACCTTGCCAGGTATCACCGCCGTCGAGCAAGAGTGCGCCGGGCCGGTTGCCCTTGATGCGTTTGATCAATGTCGTCAAATGCGCAAAGCCACCAACCTTGCCATAGGTCGCTGCCGCCTGTTCAAAGTTCAGGCAGCTAAACGCATGCGCTTCTGGTGTATTCGCTTTGATGCCAAATTGCCTGAGCAAATGTTCACCCACCAGATGTGGGCTTTTACCGAAAGCCGCAGCTATACCAAGATTGACACTGGGCTCGCGGAAGTACAGCGGCAACAACTGCGCATGACAATCAGTGAAGTGCATCAGATGGACATTGCCAAAGCGCGGCAGATCGTACAGTTTATCCGCAGCAGGATTCGCCAAGGCCGCCTGCGCATCAATCTGCATGCCGCCAGCGGCAGCAATGGCCATTACCTGTAAAAAATCACGACGATTCAGACCCATGATGTTTTTGCTTTCTGTTTTTGATGGTGTGGTTTTTGATGTGGATTTTGACCTTGGGGTCTGCTGCTGGTTTTGACCTTATTTTTGTTCTTGAAGCTGCTTTTGTTCTTGATGCTGCTTTTGACGTTGCTGTTGTCTTTGACTTTAATCCGCTTGGGACGAAGCCATTTGTGTAGTGCAGAAAATGGAATAAGAAGGGCCGATGTCTGAGCGAAGCGAGTTTCGGACCTTCCCATTTTTTGCACTACATAAATGGGCACTCCCGCAGGGAGCGAGTCTGCGGTCGCCTTTCTTTGATTCCGTTCTTTGGCGAAGCAAAGAAAGGAATTCGGCCGCCGGGCCGAGACCCGGCTTGTGCCTACGAAGGACAATCGCTTTGATAACAACTCAAGTATGCAAAAAACGCCGCTGGTCTCCAGCCTACGCTCACTACTGTCCGGAATAATTATCTTGACTAGTTCTGAGCCTCAAGAGCTCGGCACCGTTGTAGCAATTTCTCTTCATCAAAGACTTAATTTTCAAACTAATATTTCTTTGCCAAAAACTACCTTCTAAGCCCTTCCCCTTCAAGGGATGATGTCGGAGTTTCACAAAGCATGCTTTGTGCCGACAGAATCTAAGCAGCTTGCAAGCTGAGCAGTGGACAGGTGGGACGGGGAGGGGTTTCCGACGTAAATTCATCTATCGTTAATCGGCCGAAACCCATCCCCACCCTAACCCTCCCCTTGAAAGGGAGGGGATTTCCTGGTCATTTTTTGTCAAGAACATTATTCCGAACACCCGTTAGCCTTCGCTGGAGCGACGTAATTCAGGTCAGAGTGACGTTAAAAAACCCAGGCTTCCAACGCAGTCAAGCCAGGCCGACGACGCTAAACCGCTCACTTATTCACCGGCGACTCCACATCCAGCAACAACGCCATCACATCCTTCAACTGCGCCTCAGTCAACACCCCGTTATGCCCAAACCGTGGCATCCTGGAACAAGCGCTATACGCTTGCGCGTTATAAATTTTGCCCCAGGTGTATTTCACTACCTCTGGACTACTGCCACGTGTTTTGCCATATTGGTAAAGCGATGGCCCGATATTGCCGAAAGAAATTTCCTTCTTGCTCATCTGATGGCAGGCATAGCAATTGCCGCCATTGACCGAACCCATGGCATCGGACGATTGCATACCACGGCCATTCTGGGCAATTTTTTCACCGTTCTTCCAGTCGCCCATATACTGACCGTCAGCCGGATATTTGACAGAAGCCAGTTGGGCCTGTTCCAGTTTTTTTGCCTGCTGGGGTTTTAAACCTTGCGGATTGGCGCTGCATAGTGCCTGGGCTTCATCTTGCTGCACCATGCGTTCCATGGTGGCAGGGCCTTTGGCTTTGAAGTCAGCCTTCATCATGTCCAGCGCGGCCTTGGCATAATCAGGTTCGGCAGCAAGAACCGGTGTCATACAACCAGCTGCCACCAGAAAGACACTGATACGGTGTAAGCGTAAATTTTTCATACGTAGTCCCTCAGCGTCTAGCGTTTTAAGGCAGGTGCATTCATGACCGCGCCATCGGCAGATTTTGCCAGGAACATGGTCAATGCAGTGATGGTGTCTGAAGCGTAATCAGGCACAGGGAAGCGCTGCTGGCGAAAGCAATCATTCAACCTGTGCTGCATGCTGCGGACTTCGCCTTGCGAAACACGGTAAGCAGGCCAGGTTGAATAGGCGGCCTGGGCATTTTCCTTGTTGTTCAGGTTAGGCAAGTCTTGCAGGCGTATGCGTTGGCCATCGGTAGAATGGCAAGATGCGCAAGCAAAATCATGGGAGCCGGCACGGTAATAAAAAATCTTTTTACCAATTTCATAGGCCTGCTTTTCTGCCGGATGTTTGGTACTGATAGCCAGTTTCATGCCACGCGATTCTGCCGTCAGAAAAGCAACCAGGGCTTCGATATCGGAAGGATTGCCAGCAGAGCCAAAAGGCGTCTTGCTGGCTTGCTCGCGCGTCAGGCCCTGCAAGTTGATACGACAATGCATGAGGCGTTGCTCAAGATCCATGACCTTGCTGGTGTCTTTAAAGTAACGCGGCAATTCTGCATACGCGCCCTTGGTTACGCCGGGGCCTTTACCGAGATCACATTGCTCCAGCGATTGCTGGTTCGGGCCCAGTTTTTTTTGCCAGAGTTCCTGCCCACGCATTTCCCATAATTCAGCCGGGTTGCCATCAGCCAGCATTTGCCGGTATTTGGCGATTTCATCGCTTGAGGATGGGGTGGCGGTCTGGGCCTGCGCAGACAACCATACAGAACATGCCAGCATGACACAAAGCGGCATACAGGACAGTGATTTGAGAGCAAGACGTGACATGGGGTTTCCTTATCAGCTTATGGCTGCTTCATCGCTACGCTGGTCACCTTTGCTATCTATCCAGGTTACCGACACTTTATCGCCCTTGACACCACCCTTGAACTTGAAGGACAGGAAAGGATCTTTGGAAACTGAAGGACCAAACTGCGCATCCAGCACCAGCTTGTCTTTCCATTTAGCTTGCAGGGTCTTGATAAAATGTGCAGGTACGACCTTACCTTCCAGGTCTTTACGCTGACCGGTTTCCATATCGTGACGCATCAGCACTTTTACTTCAACAACGTCGCCAGTAGCCACTGCCCGAATACGCATAGGATCGCCCATGATGTCTCCTTTTTTAATTGCCTGTAACAATACTTTGAATTTACAAACCCTACAATTTATTTACATCGCAATAGAGCCATGCCAAGTATTGCGAATGTCTACCGTGATGTAGATATCAGTCCGTGTCGATTTTTCAAAAACTCATTTATCGGGATGCAGAGCAAGGCGCAAAGCGCAGCAATACGTCGGTATTGCGAGCATTTGCAACGCAGCTATGTGCCCGAGAAATGGGTTTTTACAGGCATCACCCGCCACAGCCACCTAGAGTAACCTTAATCTCTTTCGAAGCCACCAGCCATTTACCATCTGCCTTCACCAGCGCATGCACATTCGATGTTTCGCCTACCTTGACGCGGGTGCTGACGGAGGCTTCTGTCCCTTCTGGAATAGTAAAAGCCGCTGACATGGCGTTCGGGTTTTTCTCTATCAGAATCGCGATGTAATCCGTATTGGCGGCTTTGCTGCTAACGCTGACTGGCACAACTGCACCGTTTTCGGCAATGTCTGGCGCGACGATAGCGATGTCTGCGCTGACAGCCGGGCTGCCTGCACCCAAGGCGGCAAACGCATCCTGCAGGCTCTTGGCTTCAAACGCCTTGGCTTGCCATTCGGCGGCAAATACATCAGATGGTTTCAGCAAGCCGGCGGCAAAGGCCAGGCCAAATATGGTGGAAATGCGTAAAAAATCACGGCGCTGCTGACCGTCATCATTGATCTTGATTGCCTGCTTCATTGCTGTCTCCTGAGTGAGCATTTACCTGATGATGCCATTTACTGATTTGAACCTGTTCTATATAGCTTAACGCGAATTCCTTCCGTCGACGTGACATACCTGCAAAATCCATGTTGAATTATTGTCGCAAAATCCAGTTCAGCATGGTCTTGATCTCGCCATCCTTGACCTGGCCTTGCGGTGGCATGGGAATATCACCCCAGGCACCGCTGCCACCGGCCTTGATTTTTTTGGTCAGAGTGGTTTCTGCGTTGGCGTCCGCTTTGTATTTTTCTGCAATCTGGGCAAAGCCGGGGCCGACAATTTTATCCTTAATACCATGGCAGGCAACACAGGCGTATTGCTTGACCAGTTTCAAACCTTCATCGGTGACAGGCAGGCTGACTTTGATGACGGCGGCCTTGTTCAGGTCCACACCCCGTACCGCACCGACCGTGCGATTTTGTTCGGCCGGGTTGCCATTGGCGCTACGCGCAAAGACCGGTAACTCAGAAGTGATTTTCACTTCCCTGATGCAGTCTTTCATGCAGGCTGCATTCTTCACATCGGGCTTGCCGGTGGTTTGCCATAGCCCATGCTGCTGGCTCATCCCCAGGCGGTTTGGCATGCGCTGTTGTACGTCGGCGATGTTTGCATCTGACATGACAAAGTCATCAGCGACAATGCCACCCAGGTTGAGTATATAAGCAGTCACTGCGTACACTTCATCCGTCGTCAGCGTCTTGGGGGCATTCCAGGGCATGGCGCGATTGATGTAATCCCATAGCGTGGAAACGGTTGCCACCTTCATCAGGGTAGTG
Source organism: Undibacterium sp. Di26W (assembly GCF_049340265.1). Classification (NCBI taxonomy): domain Bacteria; kingdom Pseudomonadati; phylum Pseudomonadota; class Betaproteobacteria; order Burkholderiales; family Oxalobacteraceae; genus Undibacterium; species Undibacterium sp. Di26W. The sequence goes on along the minus strand of NZ_JBMPOR010000003.1, from coordinate 291,513 downwards.
CGCTGCGGCTGGCTATTGCCAGTCAATGCAGCGACCCGGCCATTCTTGACATCTTCCCTGGTGGTGCCGCCGACGACGGGGGTAAACACATGGTTCGATTCACCAAAGGTGCCATGGCAGGATGCACATTTGCCATCCCATACCTGTTGGCCCTGATCAACACTGCCACGCCCCTTGGGCAAACCTTTGAAGTCCGGCCGCACATCGATGTCCCAAGCCGCCACTTCTTTGGGTGTGGCAGCCCTGCCTATGCCGGAGTAGTTATCCGCACTGGCTGTCAGGCTGATGCCCGTAAGTACCAGTACACCTAAGGCTTTGCTCAGTATGCTCAACTCAGGCCACTTGTACATTGCTGACCTCGCCATCTTCGTTGATTTTCCAGGACTGGATGGCATTGTTGTGATAAATCGAACGAGTACCACGCACTGCGCGCAATTGCGCGATCTTGGGTTGTACATAACCAGTGTCATCCATCGCACGCGATTGCAGGATGGCCGGGGTACCATCCCAGTTCCAGTCGATATTGAAGCGGGTCAGGCATTTTCCTAGTACCGGCCCTTCCAGCCTGGCGGTACGCCAGCTACGACCACCATCAGCAGAGACATCCACGCGCTTGACCTTGCCACGTCCGGACCAAGCCAGGCCGGTGATATTGTGAAAACCTTTTTCCAGCAGCATTTGCCCGCCGGACGGTGTGGTGATAACCGACTTGCACTCTTGTACCGATGTATATTGTCTGTGCATGCCATCCGGTTGCAGATCGATATAGTGGATAGCCTCATCCTTGGTCGCCCACGGCTGGTCGCCAACTTCTATGCGGCGCAGCCATTTGACCCAGGACACGCCTTGCACACCTGGCACCACCAGGCGCAGCGGGTAACCATTTTCTGGTCGCAGCATTTCACCATTCATACCGTAAGCGACGATGACGTCATCCATGGCGCGGGCAATATCAATCGTGCGCGTCATGGCAGAACCATCACCCCCTTCTGCCAGCACAAATTTGGCTTTCTTGCGGTCTATGCCGCAATCATCCAGCAAGATTGACAAAGGCACGCCGGTAAATTCGCAACAGCTCAGCATGCCATGCGTGTACTGCATCGTGGGTACGGCGACATTGCCCCATTCGGTCGCGCTATTCGCGCCGCATTCTATGAAGTGCATGCGCGATACCGAGGGCAGGCGCATCAGGTCGTCCATGGTGTAAACCTTGGCTTCACGTACCAGACCGTTGATCATGAAACGATGCTGGACCGGGTCGATATCTATCCAGCCCTGATGGTGGCGTTCAAAATGCAGGCCACTGGGGGTAATGATGCCGAAGAAGCCTTGCAAGGGTGCAAATGAGACGGAAGCCTGCGATACCCGAGTCAAGCCGGGTGATTGCCGTCGTTGCAGATTGGTTTCGAATCTGGATGGCTGGCCATAAGCCTGCATGACGACAGGATTACCCAGTGACTTTGCATGTTCCTGCAAATTCAGTATCAGCGGGTCGCCATCACCTTCTGGCATGCTGCCCGGCCTGGCCATCGCCACACCAGATGCCAGTGCCGCCGTGGCAGCAGCGAAACTTTTTCGCAAAAAACCACGCCGTTCGTCATTCAAGCCATGTTCATTGATGGCTTGACGCAAAGGCGCATCCAGAAAATTTTCAGGCGCACGACGCAACAGACCAGATTTTTTGACTTGGATAGACATGAGGCTGAAACTTTCCAATGAGATACTTCGTTCATTCTGGTCAGTATGCTTTACCACACCAACCAGCATAAAGCTTTTTTAAGCACAGTTTTAGCGATTTGAATTTGATCAGGCACAAATAATACTATTTGCGCATATAATCAAATAAGGAAGAGAAAAAGGCAAACACTTTTTTTGGCGCAACGCACAAAGGCATCGACAAGTCAGCCGGATTGACCTACTCATGGTAAGTTCTGCTATCCAATTCAAGCTTGCCATCTCATTTAGGAATCTCTGATTAATTGAAACAGAAAAATATAGTCATCAGCTCACCCGTAGCAGTTTGTATCAGTAGTCTGATACTGATGGCTTGGGCCGTCTCTGCCTTATACTTCAAGCAATCTCTTTTTGCCTCGCAAAAGTCCTTGCGTCTACCTCAGCTTGGCGCGGCAACCGGCGAGCTATTTACAACGCATGAATGGTGGCGCTTGCTGGTGTCGCAATTTTTGCATGTACATTTCCTGCATATGCTGTTCAACACCACCTGCATCTTTGTATTGGCGAGCACCTTGGAACGCACACGTGGCTGGCGGCTGCTGGTCAGCCTCTATCTGATTGGCGGCCTTGCTGGCCAGGCTGCCAGTGTCTGGTATTACCCGGACCTGGTTACAGACGGTTCATCACAAGCTTTGATGGCCCTGTGCGCCGGGGTATTCATTTTACTGCCGCGCAATAAAATGGCATGGTTTGCAGGCCTGATAGTCGCCATACAGATTGCGCTCGATGTACATGCCATCGCAGGTATCAAAGCAGGCCATGTGCATGGTTTCGCCGCAGGATTATTGATCAGCCTGAGTAGTTTGCTTGCATCGCCAGACATAAACCGTCCTGCCATGCTGAATGAATCCACATGATCAGGCTATCGGTCACTTTGCATTCAATCCAAACCTGTCCAGCATGAATTCTACAAATGTAGAAAGCTTGGGGGTCGGCTGCCGGTCACGCGGATACAACAAATGCATGGGGCGTGGAGCGGGTAAGTAATCTTCCAGCAATGGCACCAGGCGACCGGCAGCGACTTCCGTAGCAAGCAGCAATTCTGATTGCATGACGATGCCAAAACCGGCCACGGCAGCACTTTTCAAGGCTTGACCATTGTTTGAGCGCAAGCGACTGACCGGAATGTCGTTTGCCTCCCCATCCAGGCGCCAACGCACATTTTTAGTCCAGTGCAAAAAATCCAGACACTCATGATTGACAAGTTCAGTTGGCTTACGCGGCATGCCCTTACGCTTCAAATAGGCAGGTGCAGCACAGATCATCATTTTGTATGGCTGCAAAGCACGCGCAATCAGTGATGAATCTTCCAGCGCCCCTATACGAATGGCTGCGTCGTAGCCATCTTCCACCAGGTCAACAACGCGATCATTCAAATCGAGATCGGCACGCATCTCCGGATATTGCGCCAGGTAATCAACCACAGCCGGGGCCAGCATTTCACCGCCAAAGCTGACTGGTGATGTGATTTTTAATAAGCCGCGTGCACCGCCACGCAATCTGGCAGCACCGGATTCTGCTTCCCGTATCTGTGCCAATATGGCCTTGCACTGATCCGCATATTGCGCGCCGAGTTCTGTCAGACTTTGGCGACGTGTGGTGCGGGCCAGCAAGCGTGCGGCAAGCAGGCCTTCCAAAAACTGGATGTGCTTACCCACCATGACAGGCGATATATCGCATTGTGCTGCGGCGGCCGTAAAACTGCCTGCGTCAACGACGGCAACGAAAACTTCCATGCTGCGCAGTTTATCCATAATCCTGATATGCCTCCATTGCTAACCAATGCTTATCAATATATGCATTTTTTGGGTATTTATCTACATTAAAAATCAGAAGATACTTAATTTCATGGCACAAGCCTACGTAAACAATTCAGCCTCGCCCACATGAATGGGCGTTAAATCGAAAGGGAGTCAGTATGAAACTCATCATTATCGGTGCCAACGGCACGGTAGGCAGCGCCATCAACAATGAACTGGGGAGCCGTCACGACATCATTTGCGTCGGCAAAACCAGTGGCGATATCCAGTTGGATATCAGCGACAGCGCACAAATACGTGCATTATTTGCCCGCACCGGCAAGGTCGACGGTGTAGTGGTGGCTGCCGGCAGCGTGCATTTTGCTGCATTGAACAATATCGAAGAACAGCATTTTCATATCGGTCTGAATAGCAAGCTCATGGGTCAGGTGAATGTCGCACAAATCGGCCAGCCCTATCTGCATGACGGTGGCTCCATCACCCTGACCAGTGGCGTCGTTGGCGAAGCACCGATACGCCATGGAGCCAGTGCCGCCATGGTGAATGGCGCACTGGAAGGTTTTGTCCGTGGGGCAGCCATAGAATTGCCACGCAGCTTGCGCATCAACATTGTCAGCCCCGGCTTGCTGGAAGAATCCGTTGCGGCACTGGGTAGTTTTTTCTATGGGTTTGAAGCAGTATCAGCGAAGCGCGTCGGCCTTGCCTATGCCCGGAGTGTGGAAGGCGCGCAGACCGGACAAGTGTATACCGTGCGCTGAGGTATCCATATTAGCGAACTGTAACTCGTTTCATAAATAGGACTTACGCAAAATTGTCCCAGCAAGGCTATCGCTTCCAGGAAACCTCCCTTGCAGGGGAGGTTCGTTACTTCGGCAGGCAACATGTTGCCTGAAACCCCGACTGCACCGTAGCGACGAAGACAGTATGAATAGTACCGAATCTTGCTAAATGCGGGAGCTGCAACGCAGCTGGGGCGGTTTTACGTAAGTCCGAATAAAGAAACTGGCACAATGAAGGCATAACAAGTTAGCATGATAATGCGGCGCTACCCGGAAAGAATTATTCCGGGTACAGCCTTTTTCCTGCCATCCCCAATCAGGAGTGCCACTGTGAGCGACTCATACTTTGATGCCCCCATCTTCATCGAAGATGGCCCGTATATAGACTTAGATCCCAAAGAGCATCCATTTCTCTACAATGAGCGCGGTCATGGCAGGCCATTGCGGCTAGCTTTCGGTCACGAGATCAGCCTGGCACCAGACAATCCTGACCTGTATCTGGGTACCAAATATCAGGGCATCAGCCACCATGCCAAGACCATACCCAATGATGGTCATCCTTACGAGATCACCGAATTCAATTTCAACACGGCAGAAGTCGAATACGAAACGATACTTGCGACCAAAGACAGCGTGCAAGCCTTTGGCATGACGCTGCTAAAAAGTGGTGAATGTCTGCGTTTTGAATACGAGGGCCTGATCATGGCCCAGTACACCTATGGAAAATGGGCAGGCTACCAGTCACCTTACCTGGGTGGCACACGTCGCCGTGAACTGCTGACTTACAATCCGACTGACCTGGAATTTCATGATTTTCCACATGTATTTTTCTCCCAGGATGAGCGCCCCCTGGTCATCAGCGTGGCACGCTGGCGGCCGTATGTGCAGGAAATTTTCCTGGCTGATTTATGGATACAGCCGGGTGACGCCATCGTCCTGCCACCCAAAACGCGGCCAGCCCAACCGGACGACCATCTCCCGGAAGCAGAAAAACGACGCATCATCATCGACCTGCATGGCAACCGCAATTCTGCCCTGGCTTGCTGGCGCGACGGCCAACCCGCATTAACCACCACCACGATACTGGGTAACAACAACACCATGCAAACCCGCGCCCCCAATTACCATGAAGAAATGCATCCGACCAGGCATGGGCATGCAGGAATCAGGGCGATCAAATAGCTAGTCGAGCGCAGCCCATAGGGTCAGCGCGCTAGGCAAGACCCTGTTGCCGTTTTTGCCTGCGTTGCCACCACCACTGAAATAGGGTGATCAGACTGATGGCCAGCAAAACAAACCAGCAAGTCACCGCAATGATGCCGCCCCATTCCGGATTTCCCCAAAAAAACACCCAGAAAAACAGAGGAAAACTCGCGAGCACACTGGCAATAGCAGTAATGATGGTCTGAGGTTTTTCTCGGACGAACAACAGTGCAAAGGGTAAAAAGAAGACGATCACAATTTCGAGCAAATCCAGAACACCAAAACCTACCGTTCCTTCCTGGATGCGGTTCCAACCCTGCTGTGCAAGTTTGTATGGATACAAATAGCCGTCTACATAGACGCTATCCTTGTTTGTTTCTTTAACGGGTGCTTTCGCTGTTATCGGCTTTTCTGTGCTTTCTGTGCTTTCTGTGCGTTCTGTTACAGGCTCTTTCGCAGATTCGCATTTGGACAAGGGCAGGACAAAACAAATCAACAACAATAGCGAAGCAATTTTTCTGACCAGGCTGAGATTATGCATAGTTGTCACCCAGCTTGAAACCGAAGTGCCATCATTTCAATCCGCGAGAAGTCCCGCCAGAATTGCAGCATCGCCGTCATATCAGGGACGGATATAGGCATAACCCTGCTGCTGGCGCTTGATCAGTTGTGACACGCCAGCCTCAACATAACCCAGCTTATCCAGCATATCTGCCTTGGTGATTTTTTGGGCGCGCATGGTGTTTTCACAGATCATGACCTGGGCCCCCAACTTAAGCACTTCATCGATACGACTGGCTGCCGGGGATTCAAATTTGAACATATCAATGCCTGGACCGTAGGCGACGATTTCCACCTCGATATTGTCCCTGCCCATATCCTTGATGACATTTTTGACATTATTCAGTGTCAAATCCCATTTCTTGCTGTCGCCATCACTGACCTGGAAAACAACTTTGGATTTCTTTACCGCATGCGTGCCGGCATCTTGCTGCGCCAGCACGCTGCCATGCACCATGCCGTTCAATACCAGTGCCGCTGCCAGCAAACGCCCATAGTAGGAAATCAGTCTCATGCTTACTCCTGTTTTCAAATAATCAGATAACGATACCAGATTTACGCGGTCGCTGATAATGATATTTAAATGTTAACATTTCGTTGGAAAAACATTCATTCCTGCAAAGAATGTTAAAAATCATTGCATGTCCATGCATGACTGGATTAAAGTTGGCCTTTCCATACGCAAACTATCTGGGCATGTATATGAAAAAACTTTTCTCGATTGCAGCCTGCACACTGGTATTCAGCATCAGCGCATTTGCGCAAAATACGTATACCCTGAACGTTAGTGAAGGGACATCCGGCGGCCAGGATTCGGCGCAGGTAATAGAAAAATATACCGGCCTGGCAGAGGTGATGAGCAAGGCCCTGGGCAAAAAAGTCGTGGTTATCGTGACGCGGGAATTTGCCCAACTGGAAGAAGGTATGAAATCCGGCAAGATGGATTTTGTGATGGCCCGCTCCAGTGATTATCCAGCACGCGGTGTGCGTGATTACAAATACCAGTTGGTATCAACCTCCAAGCCCGATGGGCATTGCCTGTTGATCGTACCAAAGGCGTCGCCTTTGAAAAACATCAGTGACATCAAGGGCAAACGCATCACACTGCCAGAGAAGATTTCATACATGTCGAAATTCTGCTCGGCCGAACTGGTACATAATGGTTTCGATCTCGAAGCAGAAAAAATCCAGTATGCAAAAGAACAAGGGGCCGTTATTTTTTATCTGGACAACCAGTTGGCGGATGTGGGCGGTGTTGCCTCTTATTCTGCGGTAGCCAAGAATCTGGAAAAAACCGGGCATCGCGTCATCCATACCAGCCAGAAACAGCCTTACCAACCCTTGATTGCACATGCCAGATTCAGCGCTGCGCAAATTCAGGCTTTGAAGAAAGAACTGGGACAAATGGACGAAACCGAACCCGGCAAAGTCATCCTGAAACAGCTAGGCATCAAGGAATTTGACATCAAAAGCAATGAACAAAGTCTGCACGATTTGCTGAAATGGCTGGGGTAATAAAACCTGGCCCAGTGCTGACCCAGCGCTGACCCAAATCAGGACTTTACAAGCGTCGTATTCACATACAAAAGCAAGCGGCCCAGGATTTCCTGCTTCAGTGTCAGATGCAGACCGGTCAACAGGGATTGCTCATAAGTGACACGCTCACAAATCTGCCGTGCTGATGCCGCCGATACCAAAGGTCCGGAAGGCATCAGCAGGCTGGCTGCGATCAAAAAACTGCAACCCCAGATCAAGGCACGCATGATGTTATCCTTAAGCTGTTGCTAAACTGCCCGGCCGGCAGGAAAAACCGCCTTTACCTGCATGAGCTGATTCCAACGCCAGCGCAATACGATGCCGGTGCCGACTGCCACACCAGCGCAGATGAACCATGCGGGGTACTGTGGAAATTTCACATACAGGGTAATCAGTACCAACCCCAGCAGCGAGGGCATCGCAAAGGCCAGCAATAAAGCCGATTCGTAACGTGATTTCATGAGGGCATAGTTCTTAAGACTCATGACACTCAGGGGCAGCAGGCAAAAGCATCCTATCCAGACCGATCCTCGCAACAATGGACTGGCAGGTGAAAAATACACCGTCAACCCAACGATCACCACCGCCACCAGCCACAACCCCAATGCCTGGCGTAACAGAAAACCTGCCAGTACACCAGTCTGCTGCCTCACATCAGGCAATCTGACGGCCAGGCAAAGTAAGCCTTGCTCAGCCCTGCGCTGATAGACAGTAGTACGCACCACAGATGTATAGATAGACGGCAGCATGACAAACAATGTGATCGCCGCAAAATAAGCCAGCCAGATATACTTGTCACCGAATCTGGCGGAATGCCGAATGAAGAAAATGCAGTAAATACTCATCCCGGCACTTATTGCCAGCATTGGCAAAAAACTGGTCAACCAAAATACCTGCGACCCCATGGAAAATGGTATTAGCTGACTCACTGTTTCTGGCAAACGGCTTACCTTTCGCATGCAACGACGCAACAGAAAATTATAGGGGTTAGTGAAATTCATCGAATACTGATTCATCGGTGTTTCTTCACCACTCATGGCCTTTTGCAACACGGAAAAACTCTGTCCTCTTTTGAAATGTTGGTCACCGTGTATGGAAAAGACCCAATGCAGCACAGCGGCAGTCAATCCTAAAACCGCCAGCAACATCAGTACAGGCTGATTCCATATGCCAGTATCAGGCAAGCTTATTTTTGCGCCTATCCACATCGGTAATTGCGTCATGAGAACCAGTAAAATTGTCGGCCATTCACTGCGTATCCTGGCAACGTACACCAGCAAGGCAAACACACCCAGCATCCAGCTTTGAAAAAAATTACCCTCAGACTTAAAATTCAGCGCCACAGCCAACAATGCAGGCAACAACAGAGTAGGAATAGCCAGTGCGTACTGCATATTCCGTTTGAGCTGAGGCACAAGACGTGCATTGGCAGGTGTGTATTGCATCACCACACTGGGTACCAGCAACAGCATCCAGGACGAAAGCAACAAACCAAGCGCCATTGACAGACCGAGGAAAAATGCCAGTAAAATCGGCATCCAGCCCTCATCTTTCTTCCCGACAAAGAAGACGACTACCATCGGCAGCAATACGATCAGGCTCATTAAAAACCATATTATTTTCAAACTCCCGGTATTGATGCGGGCATAGTATGGTTGCATCCAAATGGAAATGATTGTCTTCATGGGGTACCTTTTAAGACTGGCGTCTGGAGTTGCTTTTTTTCGCATGGCCAATTGGTTCATCTTTATCGCGTCATTTCTATGAACAAATCTTCCAGGCCCAATTTTTCCAGGCGTACATCATGGCGACTCTGCAGCTGTTCCAGTTGCTGAGGTTCAAACTGTGCCAGTACGCTGTCTTCACCCTGCATGCCTGTATTACGGCACGCGCTCAAGGTGCGCTTGGGTGTGAGTTGCGCCAGCACTTGGGTCGCCCCACTGACGCGCACGGTGCTATCCATCATGTCATCCAGTGCCTGCTGATGCACGATGCGACCGTGGTTAAGAAAGGCTACATCCATGGCTACCCTTTCCAGGTCAGACAGGATATGGGTGGAAAATACGATCGTGGTCTGTTTCGCTATCACGCTGTCTATCAGTTCACGCAAGAAATCGCGACGGCCTGCCGGATCCAGGCTGGATACGGGTTCATCCAGTATCAGTAATTCCGGCTCATGCGCCAGGGCACGGATAATCGACAGCCGCTGCTTCTGTCCGACCGACAGTTTGTTGATGACCTTGTCAAATGGCAGTTCCCAGGCCTGCATCAGGCTATTCACCTTGTCTTCATTCCAGTGCGGATATAACTAACGGAAGTAATCCAGCATTTGCCTGGCGTTCAGCCATTCAAACAGATCACTGCGCTGCGGCACATAACCTATCCTGGCTCTGGTTGCCTGGCTGAGTTGCCCTGCATTGTCACCAAATAACTGTGAGCTACCGCCATCCACATCACGCAGGCCCAGCAGGCACTCGATCAGGGTGGATTTACCGGCACCATTGCGCCCCAGCAGGCCTACGATACTGCCTGGCTCGATGAGCCAGTCGAGTTCTTTCAAGACAGACTGCCCGCTAAAGGATTTGTTCAAACCGCGAATTTGTATGGGGTGCGATGTAAGTTGTGTTGGCTGCGCATGCATGCTTATTTTCCTTTAAGAATACTGGTCAGCAGTGCGATGACTGCCTTTGGTTCCAATTCCAGCTGACTGGCTTCGATTGCGATACGCTCCAGGCCGGGGCGCAATATTTCCAGCCGCGTACCCAGGTCCTGGCTGCCCCCCTTCTGGGACGCCACCTCCATACCCAGGCCACGGCGGCGCATCAGCAAACCCTCTGCCTCCAGCATGCTGTACGCCTTGGATACGGTCATAGGGTTGACGCCTAATGCACTGGCAACTTCGCGTACTGATGGCATGGCATCACCTGCAGCCACCTGCCCTCCTGCCAGTAAACGTCGCAGTTGTTCTATCAGTTGCCGGTAAATAGGCTCACTGGTTCCGGTCGTCACCCGAAATACCTCTGCGCTTAATTGACGCGGTTTGTCTGGCGCCATCATGTTTCATGCCCCATGGCCTGGCCTTTCATTATTTATAAACCTCATGCCTGCGCCTCTCCCGAAGAACAAAGCCGTGATGACGACCGCTTGAATACAACAAACCTGATTATCGGCAATCTCTAAGTGTATTAATATAGTAATACACTACATTGACAATTTCAAGATGAATTTTCTTGTATATGTTGTGTATGACGCAGGGTCAGGGTTTATCATCTTTTCTCACGAGTAAAAGCTGAAGAACGGCCTTAGAACGTGTTTACGATCTGTAGCGAGCGTCAGCGGGGTGAAGAGCAGCGCAAAAAGCGGAATGTACTTAAGTACATGAGCATTTTGAGCAGCGCATGAACCCCGATCACGCACGCGCAGTAAGATCGCAAACAGGTTCTTACTCCCCCCATGGCAAATAGCCTGAAAAGACAAACCATGCAGGAACAGTCAAATGAAACTGAAAATAGGTGAATTGGCAAAACGTGCAGGCCTGACCGTACGTGCCCTGCACCACTATGACAAGATAGGCTTGCTGTCCCCTACAGTACGGGCCGACAATACTTACCGTCTGTATGATCAGGACGATGTGCTGCGCCTGTACCGTATCCAGGCTCTGCGCCGCCTGCAACTCTCGCTGGATGAAATCCGGACCATACTTGATGACCAGAATGTCAGCATGAGCGACCTCATCCGGCAGCAGATCAGCCTGATGGAAAAGCAGGCACATAATGCATTGACTTTGCGCGATCACTTGCTGCATCTATCTGGTCGTCTCGCCGGCCAGCAATTACCCGTCGTTGACGACTGGCTGACTGCGCTGGAAATGACCGTCAATAGCGAAAAATATTTCACCTCCGCAGAGTTGCAAGCCTTGCGTCGCCAGCCCAAAAAGGTAGACGCTACAGATAAATCTGCCCTTATCCTGGCCTTGCATGACTTGATGGAAAAACAGGTATCACCGCAAGATGCGATGGCGCAATCCCTGAGTCAGCGCTGGCTGCAGTGTATGCAAGATGAAAGTGGCGGCGATGCCGCGATACTCATCAAATTTTATCAGATGCAAAGCGAAGAAACAGCCTTGCAGCTATTCTCAGGACTGGATCAGGCTACGCTTGACTACATGGTACGCGCCCTGGCCTGCGCCAGTCTGCCGGTGTATGCAGCCTATTGTAAGCCCGATGAAATGGAGATATTGCGTCAGCATTGTCTGACGGATTCCGCAGCCTGGCCACCGCTGATTGCTGCTTTGCACCTGGAATGTGTTGCTGGGACCAGGGTCAACAACCCCAAAGTACAAAAGCTGGCTACAGCCTGGCAGAGCCTGTCATTGAAAAAAGCCGGTGCCAGGGTCAGCCTGCAAAAGAAAATCCAACAGGCATTTGCTGAACAAGCAGAATTACGCATGGGAATAGACAATCGCCTGTTTGCCTATATACAGTCGGCCTTGCGCAATCTGAGTGCCAGCCAGACCAGTTTGGCAGTGACGCGATAAAATGCATGCTTTAGTTTTTCACAGGCCGTCATCATGAATGAACTCAAGCAGCAAACCGGCCCTGTCCATGCCGCCAGAATGTTGCTGGGGCGACGTCTGCTTGGTGAGCAAGGCCCGGCGCTGCCGGCTGCATGTCGCCCAACGACGCTGCAAGCTGCATTTAATATACAGTGCGCGGTCAGCGACTTGCACAAGCAGGACATTGCCGGCTGGAAGTGTGGCATGCCGGGTGACGAAAAATGGGTGCTGGCACCTATCTATGCCAATGATGTCCATGAAGCATCTACACAGCCGCATAGGGTCTGGTGTCACCAACAACAGGTCAAAATTGAACCAGAACTGGCCTTCATCCTGGCACGGGATTTACCTGCAAGGTCCACACCATACGCAGCAGTTGAGGTTGATGCCGCCATAGGCGAAACACGGCTGGCGCTGGAATTGATCCATACACGTTACGCCAACGCAGATCAGTTGACTTTCTACGATCACCTGGCGGATTGCCTGTTCAATCAGGGTCTGGTACTGGGGCCAGCTATCGATCATCAACTGGCACAGCAAACACACAGCATGCGTATCAATTTGATGCTCGCCAACCAGGCGGTCGTGACTGTGGATGGGCAACATCCAGCTGGTCAGCCACGTTTGCCCTTGTACTGGCTGGCAGAATTCCTGCGTAGTCAGGGCATGGGCCTGCGAGCCGGGCAAGCCGTCATCACCGGTTCCTACGCCGGCAGCCCGCAAGTGCCGGTGGATACCGATATCAGCGTGCAGTTTGGTGATCTGGGTCTGATGCAGGTGCGTTTTGAAGGAAGATAAACCAGCACCACGTGGCTTACCGCGCGGCTTACCTGAAGTCGCAGGTCAATTTCGCCCACGCATCAGCTTGCAAACCCTGCACCGGGGCGATGGCTTGCTGGGCATGAAACCCAGTGGCGATTTTGGTCCACGCGGTGGCAGTGTCACCGTCGTCGAAATCGACTGGCTGTATCACACTGATACCGGCCTGCGCTGGGAAACTGCAGCCCCAACCGCCTTGCTGAACCGCCGTCCGCATTCCACCCAGTTATTGCATGATGCAGAAAGCAAAGCCATCTGCCTGCTGCGTGATCTGGGGGCAGAAGCTGATGCCCTGGACAAGGTCTGGGATATCGGTCTGCAGCCTCTGCCTGCCACCAGCCTGCAATGGCGCAACCAGGCGGTAGCCGAGAAATTTGGCCCACTATGGAGTCTGGTGCAGGAAGGTTTTTTTGCTGATTTCTGGGCCGACCGATTACCTGAGATGCAGGCGCTGGGCTGGCAAGTCGTGGTACGCCCCGGCTTTGCGCATGAAAGTGTGCCGGTCGATGCCTGGCATTTGATCATCGATGAAAATACCGGCTCCATCATTGGCAAGCAGGTGGCATCGCGTATGCGCAATCGCACCGAAATCATCACCCCGCTGGGCTTGCCAGCACGTGAGGGTTCATGGATGCTGAGCCTGGGCATAGAAATCGAAGGTGAAGTACTGGATCTGGTTCCCATGCTGGCGCATCTGCTGCAACGTGATGCACGCTGGCTGAATGCCAGGCAGATACGCCAGATAGACGACATGGCCATCATACAATTGCGCGCGCCAGGCGGTAAGCGCATCGACGCCATGGCTGCACCATTGAAAGCCATCGTCATCCACATGCTGGATTTGCTGACCGACAGGCCGCAAATGGAAGGCCCGGTACAATTATCCGCCTGGGACAATTACCGGCTGGAAGCCCTGCGCGTCAGCCTGCTCGACAGCCAGCCTGCGCGTGCTGGCCCGCACGGTGGCTGGCAGTTGCAGGGCGAGGTCGGCTTGCGCAATCTGGCGCAGCGTCTTAAAAAAAACGGCAGTCTGCGTGCCGTGGCGGCACCCACTGGCCTGGGTGTGACTTTGCGCCCTTATCAACTGCATGGCGTGGCCTGGTTGCAATATCTGCGCGAGCAACATCTGGCAGGCATACTGGCAGACGACATGGGCCTGGGCAAGACCGCCCAGGTACTGGCCCATCTGCTGATAGAAAAACAGCAAGGCAGACTGGATATTCCTGCGCTGATCGTCTTGCCAACTTCACTGATCTTCAACTGGCAGGCTGAAGCCAGCCGCATGGCTCCGGCCCTGCGGGTACTGACCTTGCAAGGGCCGGAACGCAGCGACCTGTTTGCCGACATCCGCCAGGCCGATGTGGTACTGACCACCTATCCTTTGCTATGGCGTGATCTGGATGCGCTGGCAGCACAAGAATTTCATTTGCTGATACTCGATGAAGCACAAACTGTAAAGAATGCCGCCAGCCGCAGCGCTGACGCCGTGCGCCGTATCCAGGCCAGGCACAGGCTGTGCATGACGGGCACGCCACTGGAAAACAACCTCGGTGAATTGTGGACCCAGTTTGATTTTCTGATGCCCGGCTTCCTCGGTGACATACGCAGCTTTTCGCGTCTGTGGCGCAAGCCCATCGAAGTCAATGGCGAAACCTTGCGCGCCCAATTGCTGGCGCAACGGGTGCGCCCTTTCATACTGCGGCGACGCAAGGATGAAGTGGCAACAGAATTACCACCCCGCACCGAAGTCATCAAGCGCCTGCGTCTGCAAGGCAAACAGCGTGAACTGTATGAAAGCGTACGTGTCGCTGCCGACGAACAGGTAAGGCGGATACTGCAACGCAAGGGTTTTGATGGTGCACAGATCACTATCCTCGATGCACTGTTAAAGCTGCGCCAGGTGTGCTGCGACCCGGCTTTGTTGAAAGGCCAGAACCTGCCGCCAGACATGGAAAGAGCCAAGCTCGACATGCTGGCAGACATGCTGCCGGCGCTGGTGGCAGAAGGCCGTCGCATCCTGGTGTTTTCGCAATTCACGGAAATGCTGGAGCTGATTGCCGTGATGCTGGCCGAACTCGAACTTGCCTGCCTGATGTTGACCGGCAAAACTGCGACCGCCAGCCGTGGCGCGGTGGTCGCCCAGTTTCAGGACAAGCAGGTGCCAATCATGTTGATCAGCCTTAAAGCCGGCGGTGTGGGCCTGAACCTGACCGCCGCTGACACCATCATCCACATGGACCCGTGGTGGAACCCGGCCGTCGAAGAACAGGCCAATGCCCGCGCCCATCGCATTGGCCAACAACAAACGGTATTTATCTACAAATTACTTATCGAAGGCAGTATAGAAGAGCGCATACTTGGTCTGCAGGCACGCAAGGCAGCATTGGCGGAAGGGGTACTGGGTAGCGATACCGCCTTTTCACAAAAATTCAGTGCAGAAGATCTTCAGGCCCTGCTAGCCCCTCTGAGCGCAATGCTAACCAGCAACACCTGAGGCAACAATAGGATGGCTGGGTGGATGGATGCCTGCCAACAGCCCAAAGTTAAAACTTTGTTTAATTTGCAAATTTTATCTTTTCTGCAGTTGACAAAAAAACATAGTTGCCACATCTTAGTAAATAAGTGTATTGAGGTATGTTAATCTCGAATAGATGCTTAAATGAAATTTTCATTTAAGCCTACGTGACCCTGTCCGCGTCTGCTGGCGACAACAGGTATGGGCACTGGCAAAACTGTATCGTGGCAATTGCAGAACAAAATGATCAGGTACCACTGCATACGGCACAAGGGGCGACCAGACTTGATGTCCATGACTGATGTTGCAAAGACAGGTTACCCATGACGACTACGCGACGGAATCGCTACATTGGTATTGTGACAGTGCTGTATTTACTGTTGGCACTGGCATGGATATTCTTGTCTGACAGTTTACTGTCCAGCATTACTGATGTCGATAAGATGACGTGGTTATCCACGGCCAAAGGCATATTTTTTGTGGTCACGACCAGCGCCCTGCTGTTCCTGGCCCTGCATGCCGTCCCTGCAAGGAAAGGACAGCATCAGACATGGTTAGGTCCTGTCGTGCTGGAAGATTATCAAGAGCAGACACCGTCACGCGTCATGATTTACCTGTTGGCTGTCATTCTTCCCCTGTCCGTACTGGTACTGCGGGAAGCGATAGCCCCCAGTTTTGACAACCGGCCCATGCTCATCATATTTGTACTACCTATCGTGCTAAGTGCGCTGGCAGGTGGCCTGGGACCTGGTTTGCTGACCACACTGATCGCAACGATAGGCCTGATTTATTTCGTTATTCCCCCAATACACAGTTTTGAAATCAAACCCGGGCTGGATATATTGCAACTGAGCTTCCTGGTCATCAGCGGCGTCGCCGTCAGTTTTATGAGTGAGGCCTTGCGCAAGTCCCTGCTCAAAGCACAGAGTAATCGCAATCTGCTCGACGCCATCGTGTATGGCACCTCGGATGCCGTATTCGTCAAGGATATGGAAGGCCGTTATATTCTCATCAATGAAGCCGGAGCACAGTTTGTAGGAAAAACCACAGCAGAAATCCTCGGCAAGAATGATCGTCATCTGTTTCCCAACATGTCAGCAGACAGCATTCATCTAAAAGACCAGGCCATTTTGAGTAATGGTGATACCCAGACCTATGATGAATCTATCGATACCCATGATGGCCGTAACCTGGTATTCATGATTACCAAAGGCCCCATGCGTGACAAGAAGGGGAAAATCACTGGCCTGTTCGGGATTGCCCGCGACGTGACCGAACGCAAGGAGGCAGAGGCGGCACTCAAGGAAAGTGAAGCCGCCATGCGTGTGGCACAGCGTCTGGCCGCAGTCGGCAGTTGGGAATGGAATGTACGCACCGATGTTCACACCTGGTCGGAAGAAGTCTATCAAATTTATGGCCGCGATCCTGCGCTACCTGCTGCCGTTTACCCCGAAGTCCAGAAATACTTTACCCCCGACAGCTGGGCCAAGCTGGCCAGCGCAGTCGAACAGACACTGCAAACCCATGCTCCCTACACCTGCGATGCCGAAGTAGTCAGGCCAGACGGCAAGCATCGCTGGGTTATTGCCCGTGGCGAAGCCTTGCTGGACACACATGGGAAACTGATCAAGTTGCATGGCAGCGTGCAAGATATTACCGAGCGCAAAAACGCCGCCATGCAATTACAGGCCAGCGAAGAACGCCTGCAGATGGCGATTGAAGCGACCAGCGAAGGTTTGTGGGACTGGGATGTCACCAGCGGCAAAGTGTACCGGTCACGCCATTATTACGACATGACTGGCTATCAAGAAAGTGCTGATAACCGTGACTTTGATTTCTTCAAGCGGCTGGTACATCCGGATGATCTGCCGAATACCTTGCAACAAATCGAGGCGCACAAACAAGGCCGCACACCGGATATCGATTTTGAATACCGCATGATCACCAAATCCGGTGCTATCAAATG
Organism: Undibacterium sp. Di26W; assembly: GCF_049340265.1. Taxonomy (NCBI): domain Bacteria; kingdom Pseudomonadati; phylum Pseudomonadota; class Betaproteobacteria; order Burkholderiales; family Oxalobacteraceae; genus Undibacterium; species Undibacterium sp. Di26W. The sequence continues at coordinate 274,085 of NZ_JBMPOR010000003.1, read as the reverse complement.
GATGCGTTCCAAAGGCCGTGTTGTCAGGCGCGATACCAACGGCAATCCACTCAGGGTGGTTGGCACACTATCGGACATCGACGATAAAAAGCGCAATGCTGCCGAATTACTGGAAAGAGAGCAAAGGCTGGAGCGCGTCATGCGCGGCTCGGATCAGGGATACTGGGACTGGGACCTGTTGAGCAATACCTTCCAGGTCAGCGCTCGCTGGGAAACCATGCTGGGTTACGACCCTGGGGAAATGAATGTCAGTCCCGAACACTGGGGCGATCATGTGCATCCTGAAGACCTGGTCCTGGCAAAACGGTCCCTGGACCGACACCGGCACGGTGTCACAGCAGCACATGAACTGGAATTGCGCCTGCGTACCAAAACGGGCGAATGGCGCTGGATACTGACACGGGGTGCGATTGTTTCCAGGGCCGCGGATGGTACGCCCCTGATCATGTCCGGTACCCATACCGACATCACCGATAAAAAAATAATGGAACTGACGCAGCGTGAAGCGGCAACCGTATTCAGCAACAGTTATGAAGGCATCATGGTTGTCAATCCCGAGGGATGCATCACCAAGATCAATCCGGCATTCACACGCATTACTGGCTACACCGAAAAAGACATTTGTGGCAAATCCACCAATCTGCTGTCTTCAGGACGCCATAACAGCAGTTTTTACGCCGAGATGTGGAGTGCCGTCAACAACAACGATTTCTGGCGTGGTGAAATATGGAACAAACGCAAGAATGGTGAAATCTATCCGGAGTTGTTATCCATTTCCTCAGTGCGCGACGCCAGGGGCGAGATTCAGTATTACATAGGCATCTTCACCGACATCAGCGAGTTGAAAACCCATGAAGCAGAACTGGAACGCATCGCCAATTATGATACGCTGACAGGTGCACCGAACCGACGTCTGTTGGCAGACCGCCTGGACCAGGCAGTAAATCGTGCCAAACGCACCGGCAAGACCGTGGCGATCTGCTATCTTGATCTGGACGGTTTCAAAAGCATCAATGATCACTACGGCCACGCCGCCGGAGACAGGCTGTTGATCAGTGTGACCGAAAACCTCAAGCACGTGCTGCGTGCAGACGATACCCTGGCACGCTTGGGTGGCGATGAATTTGCCCTGCTGTTGTCAGACATTTCATCGGCAGAAGAAAGCGTCACCATACTTGATCGTATCCTCACCAGCGTCAGCCAGCCCATAAAACTGAATGAAGTGGTGGTCAGCATTTCTGCCAGCATAGGCGTCAGCCTGTATCCGGATGACAATGTCGATGCCGATACCCTGTTACGGCATGCCGACCATGCCATGTATCTGGCAAAAGAAGCAGGCAAGAATCGCTACCACCTGTTCGACCCCGAAAATGACCGCAAGGCGCAGCAACGCCGGCAAATTCTGGAGCGTCTGCAAATTGCCCTGAACCAGGAAGAATTCGTTCTCTACTACCAGCCCAAGGTGGACCTGATTACCGGTGAAGTGATAGGTGCCGAAGCATTGATACGCTGGCAGCACCCGGAACGCGGCCTCCTGCAACCAATGGAATTTCTGCCCCACATTTATGGCAGTAAACTGGAAAAACTGGTGGGGGAATGGGTTATCAAGGCAGCCTTGCAACAAGCCAATAACTGGCAGTTGCGCGGAATGTCGATTTGCGTCAGTGCCAATATCAGTGCCCATCACCTGTTGGAACAAGGTTTCTGTGATTATTTACAATCGGCACTCAGGCAGCACCCGTATTTTCATGCTGCCAATTTTGAACTGGAAGTATTGGAATCGGCCGCCATCGCCGACATGGAACAAGCAGTCGCCATCCTGAATCGTTGTCGGCAGATGGGTATCCAATTTGCACTGGATGATTTCGGTACCGGCTATTCTTCCCTGACCTATCTGCGCAAGTTGCCAGTCCATACCTTGAAAATTGATCAGAGCTTTGTACGCGACATGCTCAATGATGTCGAAGACCTGGATATCGTCGAAGGCGTCATACGCCTGGCAGGTGCGTTTGACCGCCAGGTTATCGCCGAAGGTGTGGAAACCATGGAACATGGTGCCAAACTGCTGGAACTGGGCTGCCGGCTGGCACAGGGTTATGGTATTGCCCTTCCTATGCCTGCTGATCAGTTCATCGACTGGTCAGCAGCCTGGAAGGCGGAAGGCCGCTGGCGCGACCTGCGGCCCAGACTCAGTCTGCAAGCCTTGCATTGAATTCTGCAGCGGGATTATTTTTTGCGGAACACCAGGTCCCAGACACCATGACCAAGTCGCAGGCCGCGATTCTCAAACTTGGTGACAGGACGGTAATCCGGGCGTGGCGCATAGCCATCGGCGGTATTTTCCAATGCCGGTTCGGCACCTAATACTTCCAGCATCTGCACCGCATATTCTTCCCAGTCCGTCGCACAATGCAGATAGCCGCCAGAGGCCAGGCGCGAAGCCAGCAAGGCCACCAGCGGCCCCTGTATCAGGCGACGCTTATTGTGGCGCGCCTTGTGCCATGGATCGGGAAAAAACACGTGTATGCCATGCAGCGAAGCCGGGGCAATCATGTGTGTCAACACTTCAAATGCATCATGCTGGATGATGCGCTGGTTGTGCAAACCCATTTCATCTGTCAGCTTCAATAAACTGCCAACACCCGGCGTATGTACCTCGACCCCGATAAAGTTTTTTTCCGGCATGCCGGCAGAAATCTTTGCGCTGGTTTCGCCCATGCCAAAACCGATTTCAAACACAGTCGGTGCCTGGCGACCAAATGCAGCATCCACATCCAGTTGCGCTTTTTGATAAGGGATACAAAAACGCGGTGCCAGGGTTTCCAAGGCCCTGGCCTGGGCATCGGACAAACGTCCGGCACGGGTCACAAAGCTACGGATGCGGCGCTCGGTAGGATCATAAAACATCGGTTTGGTGCCGTAAGCAGGCTTGGAATCAGACATACAGGACTTCAATAAGAATGGAAGGTGGTACAGGTATTTGAGGGATAGTCCCGGTGCAAGACAAGTACGGCAGCAACACCCACGCGTGATACCAGACTTTCGTTGTCTGGCGCAGCCTTTACCTGTTAAACCTGTTAAGCAAGGCGCGTATTTTAACAGATGATGCCCCATCACAGCATCCTGACTTTGCCTGCCATGGATACAAGCGTCAACGAAAGAAGAGGTGAACCCCATGAGAAAACACATGGAATTCATGGCACAAGGAAAGATCAACAGACACAACCAGCTTGCTTTCCAGCGACGAATAAAAGAAAAAACCGATGTTACTACAAATTTTAATGAGTCTCATTTATAGTTATTAGCCTGTCAACCTATCGGTCCACTCAATATTCGAAACCTATACTTCGCCACACAAACCAAATGATATAGACAATGCCAAATAACATGCAATGCTCTTTTGAACCGGCTCGTTTTCCTTTCTTTGAGCAGGCTCCGTCTCGCTCTAACAGGCAAAGCCAGTTAGGCGATGACCTGTCTGCATTCATGACAAAAGAGACTATCACTTGTTTAAGTCACAGTCCCTTTTCATTTTTTTTCTTGACGCTGAGGACCATAAAAAACCCCTCCGCCATCAAGAGGGGTTCAGGTAACTAGTGGACTGTAACAGTTGAAAGCAGAGTGCCTTCCGCTTGCGCGACGACCATGGCTGCGTTGCAAATGCTCGCGATAGTTCACTATCGCTGTGCATAAGTGTTAACCTTGCCTTGCCCTGATCGCCGGGCAAGCGTCTTTCACTTCTGTTTCAACTATTACAGCCCACTAGCAGTCAATACCCTGCGCTACCGACTTGGTCTCATCAGAACTTCACATTCGCTGTCAGGCTGACGGCGCGTGGTGTACCTGGTGTGTAACGATACCCACTCTTGTTGATGGCTGCCACATAGGCTTTGTCGGCGATATTATTGACGTTCAATTGCAGGTCCAGGTTTTTGCTGACGGCATAGCTGGCCATGGCATCGAATACCCAATAGGCTTCAGTCGAAGCAGGTGTACCGACTGCACCATCCGTACCACGCAACAAGGCATCCACAAAACGTGCGCCGCCGCCCAGTTTCAGGCCCATAGGCAACTGATACGAAGTCCATGCCGTGAAGCTTTGTTTTGGTGTGTACGACAGATTGTTGATACCACTGGCTGTCACCAGCGGGCCGCTTTCAACACTGGTATTCATTCTGGCATAGCCAGCGCTGACCAGCCAGTTACGGTTGATGGCACCTGTTACACCCAGTTCAATACCCTGCACGCGTTTTTTACCAGTCTGGTAATACAGCAGGTCAGTCAGATTTTGTACGACTTCATTTGATACTTCGGTACGATAGATCGCGGCTGTGAATGACAGTTTCTGTTCCAGCAAATCCCACTTGGTGCCGATTTCGGCATTTTTTGTTTCTTGCGGATCAAACTTCGGATTGGCCGCACTGCTGGCCGATGCGCTCAATGCAAAGTTGGAACCCCCTGGCGGTTGCTTGGATGTCGAATAAGAAGCATAGATACTGCTGTCTTTGGTAGGCTTGTACAAGGCGCCCAGTTTGATGTTGACCAGGTTGCCGGCCATATTCAGGTTGGTCGGCACCAGCGTACCTACCGGCAGCGTCGGATTACTGGTGGCGGTGGACAGGCTGGCGGCAGAATAGTCTGTGCTGTAATGATCAACGCGCACACCGGCATTGGCCTGCCATTCCGGGCTGAACTTGATGGTGTCAAATACATAGGCACTGACAGTGCTGGTTGCGCCACGTGTGAACACGCTGTTACGCACCGGATTCAAACCTGTTACCTTGTCGTTAGGATCAGGCTTGTAAAAATTCGCTGCCGGCAACGTACCCAGGCCATCATTGCCCCAGGTATTCTGTTTTTCATTCGTCAGTTCCACACCACCCAGCAGGCTGTGTTTGAGGCCGCCCAGTTCCACGTCGGCCACCAGGTTGGTCTGGTTGGTCAGGATTTCATTTTCCTGATCTTTCAGGGTACGCGTGCCGCGTGCCAGCGTCCACGTAGACAGATCCGTGGTCGATGGTGTCAGCAGATTCGCGGCCGACCCCATGAATGAAGTCAACAGATAATGTTGCGTGGTTTTGCCAAAGCGGGCTGTATTGATCAGTTTTACCTTGTCGCTGAAATCGTGTTCGACACGCAAGGTCAGCATGTCTGCGGTGACTTTGTCGAAGTCATTGACCGAGCCATAAAAATTCTTTGGATCGACTTTCGGTGCCGTAGACAGGAAAGGACGTTTCGGGTCCGGGCTGCTGTAGCCTGGCAGGCCGATGGTAGGTACGCCACCATCCGGTACATTGTCTTGCTGTACGTGCAGGTAATTCAGGTAAAATCGGTTTGGTGAATTCAAGCCAAATGCAAACGATGGTGCGATGCCCCAGCGCTTATTGTGGACTTCATTACGTCCAGGCACGCCACTATCCTGATCCACCAGATTCAGGCGGAACGCCGAACCCTGATCAGCACTGATGACCCGGTTCAGGTCGGCAGTGACACGCTTCTGGCTACCGCTGCCTACCGTGGCCGAACCAAAGATTGCATCTTCCATGGTGGCTTGCTTGCTGATCAGGTTGACTGAACCTGTAGGCGCACCACGGCCACTATCCGTACCGGCCGGGCCTTTCAGCACGTCGATCTGTTCGATGTTGAACAGATCGCGGGAAATGGAACCCAGGTCACGCACGCCATCTACGTAAATGCTGCTGGATGTGTCAAAACCACGCATGTAGATTGCATCACCAGTGCTGGTGCTGCCGTTTTCACCCAGGAAAAACGCGCCCACGCCTGGCGTGTTGCGCAAGGCATCCGTCAGTGTCAAGGCGCCCTGCTGATCAATCAGCTCGCGCTTGATGACGGTAATAGTCTGCGTCGTATCCACCAGAGGCTGCGTATATTTGGGAGAAGAAGCTTTATCCGCCTTGAAATCATTTTCTGTCTTTGCCGTCACTTTGACGTCAGGCAGGGCGGGGTCAGCCGCCTGGGCAGCGATCGGCAACAAGAAAGCAGCGGCAGCGGCCGTCACCGTATGATTAAAACGCGCGTGATGATGCTTGCGGCTCTTGATATAGGCCATGACATTTCCTCAGGAAAAATTAAAAAATAAAACCGCTGGCTTTTCTTTGAGGAATGGCTGAGGTGAGATAGTGAAAAGATCGATGCAGGATTGTAACAAGTCAGAAACAATATGTAAACGAGAATCGTTCTTATTATCATTTCATATTTTATGGAATACCTGCACTAGTGCAGCGTCTGTGCAGACGTCGCAAGCTGTCAGATGAGCTCTATACTTTGCAAATTCAGGTAACTGCTTTCGCGTATGGTCGTCACAAAGTCGCTGAGGTAAGCCTTGTCTGACAAATCCGGCAAACAAGCTGCATACAGTCTGCCAGTCAGGCCATCGGCAGTAATGCGTTTGGGCAGTACATAATCGCGGTTCACATAGTTTTGTGCTGCCCATACCGGCAAGGTGGCAATACCGCGCTTGCTGGCTACCAGTTGCAGCATGGCGACGGTCAGTTCCGTAGTGCGGCGTGCGGTATCGACGCCGGCAGGCTTCAAGACCTGGCGCACCACGTCCAGCATGTCATCCGGCACCGGATAGGTGATCAGGGTATCGGTCGCAAAATCCTGCGCCACCAGATAATCACGCTTGGCCAGCGCATGGTCTTTGGCGACCAGCGCCACAATCTCGAAACGAAATAAGGGATGAAAAGCCACGCTTTCATCGCTATCCATTTCGGACACAATGGCCACGTCAGCCTTATGGCTGTACAACAAGCCGACAGGGTCAGCCTGAAAGCCGGAGACGATGTCCAGCTCCACCTCGGGCCAACGCTGGCGGAATACATCCATGGCCGGCATCAGCCAGTCAAAACAGGTATGGCATTCGACCGCGATGCGCAACTGCCCGGCCACGCCCTGAGCCAGACGGGCCAGGTCGCGCTCACAATTCGCGACTTGCGGCAGAACACTATCGGCCAACTGTAGCAAGCGCTCACCTGCCGGGGTAAAGCGTATCGGCGTAGTCTTGCGTTCAAACAGCGGCATGCCATGATGCTCTTCCAGCAATTTGATCTGATGCGATAGTGCCGACTGGGTGACATTCAGCAAGACAGCAGCCCGCAGCAAATTGCCGGATTCACGCAAGGCAAGCAGGGTTTTCAGATGACGCAGTTCTAGTATGGATTGCATTATGAATGAAATTCAAGTTAATTCTTAAAATATGTCGTTTGAATCATAATCAATTCTAACTCATCATAGATTGAACATGATAGGAGAATGAAAATGACTAAAGCACACGCCCTGGGCTTCCCCCGTATCGGCGCCCAAAGAGAATTGAAGTTCGCCCAGGAAGCCTTCTGGCGCGGCGATATTACCGAAGCCACCCTGCGTGAAACCGGCAGCGAATTGCGCGCGCGCCACTGGGCCTTGCAAAAACAGGCAGGCCTGGATTTTGTCAGCGTCGGTGACTTTGCCTGGTATGACCAGGTCTTGAATACACTGGCCTTGCTGGGTGCCCTGCCAGGCCGCTTTGGTTTCGATGCCAAAGCACTGTCCCTGGCCGACTACTATGTCGCCGCACGCGGTAATCCCCAGCATTTTGCGATGGAAATGACGAAGTGGTTTGACACCAATTACCATTATCTGGTGCCGGAATGGACCGCAGACACCAGCTTCAATGGTGGCGTGGACTGGCTGTTTGAAGAACTGGCAGAAGCACAGGCACAAGGCCATACCGGCAAAGTCACCCTGGTCGGACCCTTGACTTTGCTCTACCTTGGCAAGATCAAAAGCGGCCTGACGCACAAACTGGATCTGCTGCCAAAAATCATCCCGGCGTATCAACGCTTGCTGGCACGCTTGCAAGAACAGGGGCTGGACTGGGTACAAATTGACGAACCGATACTGACACTCGATCTGGATGCGGCATGGCTGGATGCTTTTGTCTTTGCTTACCATGCACTGGTCCAGCAATCTCCAAAAATCCTGTTGGCAAGCTATTTTGAAACAGTGCAGGACCGCGCTGCCTTGCTGCAATCGCTGCCGGTAGCTGGGGTCCATCTGGACCTGGTGCGCGCACCGCAACAGCTGGACAGCCTGCTGCAGAATTGGCCACAGGGTCGTGTCCTGTCGGCTGGCGTGATAGACGGGCGCAATATCTGGCGCGCAGATCTGTCTGCGCTGGCAGTGAGTTTACATGCGGCACAGGAAAAGCTGGGGGAACAGTTGTGGCTGGCCCCCAGTTGCTCCTTGCTGCATGTACCGGTCGACCTGGCAGCAGAGACAGCACTGGATGAAGAAACCCGCAGTTGGTTGGCTTTTGCCACCCAAAAACTGCATGAAGTAGCGGCGCTGAAACAAGCCCTGAATGGCCATGCGGCGGATGTTGCGCAAGAATTTTCGCTGGCAGACCAGGCTATAGCAAGCCGTCGCCAGTCGGTACGCATCCATAATCCCATTGTGCAAAAACGCCTGGCAGATGTCACCGCCCAGGATGCAGAACGTCACAGCCCGTTTGACGAACGCATACGCGCGCAGCAGCAACGCTTTGCCCTGCCACAGTTTCCGACGACCAGCATAGGGTCCTTCCCACAAACCAAAACCATACGTCAGGCACGTGCAGCCTACAAGCGTGGCGAGCTGACACATCTCGACTACCTGGAAGCCATGCGCGCAGAAATACGCCATGTCGTCGAGCAGCAAGAAAAGCTCGATATCGACGTACTGGTGCATGGCGAACCGGAACGCAATGACATGGTGGAATACTTTGGTGAACAATTGTGGGGCTATGGCTTTACTTTGAATGGCTGGGTACAAAGCTATGGTTCACGCTGCGTCAAGCCACCCTTCATCTACGGTGATGTGTACCGGCCCGAAGCCATGACCGTCACCTGGAGCGAATACGCCCAAAGCCTGACCAAAAAACCGATGAAGGGTATGCTGACCGGCCCCGTCACCATGCTGCAATGGTCTTTCGTACGTGATGACCAGCCACGGGAAACGACTGCACTGCAAATCGCCCTGGCCTTGCGTGATGAAGTCCGCGACCTGGAAAAAGCCGGCATAGGCATGATACAGATTGATGAACCTGCCTTCCGCGAAGGCCTGCCTTTGAAGCAGCAAGACTGGGCCGCCTATCTGGATTGGGCCGTGCGTGCCTTCAAGCTGAGCTCTGCGGGTGTAAATGACGACACGCAGATCCATACCCATATGTGTTATTCGGAATTCAATGACATCCTGCCGTGGATTGCCGCCATGGATGCCGACGTCATCACCATAGAAACCTCACGTTCAGACATGGAATTACTGGATGGTTTCGGTGAATTTGCTTACCCGAATGATATCGGCCCAGGTGTATATGACATCCATTCACCCCGTGTGCCCAAGGTCAGCGAAATGCAAAGGCTGTTGCAAAAAGCCCGTGGGGTGATCCCCGATGCCCGCCTGTGGGTCAATCCGGATTGCGGCCTGAAAACCCGCGACTGGCCAGAAACCATCGCCGCCCTGGAACACATGGTGCAGGCAGCCAAACTGCTGCGCGCCACGGTGGCAGCAGATGATGAAGAACATCAGGATTGCTGCTGATCGCTTTTTACAATTGATTTGAATTGAAACGCGGGCCCATCTTCATTTCACAGTGAAGATGGGCCTTCTGCCTTGTGCTCCAGAATAAGACTAAATGGTGTTTAGGATTTATAAGTCCGCAACAGAAAAAAACGCAAGCTATCAGGGTATGGCAGCATTTATCCAATTTTCTATGATTAATGGAAAAATTTGGATAAACTGGGTATTTCTGCGCCATTTTCCCCTGAAAGTGATTTCCCATTAGTGCTGCCAACAAATTTATTGTTTGCCATGAGTGCGACCTGATCTGCATGGATGCAGCGCTGGCAAGAGGTGAGGCAGCAAGCTGCCCGCGTTGCCGTGCTACGCTGTACAGAAATGGCAGCGCCAGCCTGGATATGGCGCTGGCGCTGGCCGTTACCTCGGTGATCTTGTTGCTGTTGCTTAACTGCTTTCCCCTGCTTGCCCTCAAGGTCCAGCAAGTAACGCGCGACACCACCTTGCTGCATGCTGCCCTGGCCATGTGGAATGACGGCATGCATCTGCTGTCCTTGCTGGTCATCATTACTACCGTGCTGGCACCGGCATTGCAGATATCGCTTGCCATCTACCTCTTGTGCATACTCAGGTTTGGTGACGCCAGCCAAGCGCTGGGTGCGCCCTTGCGTGCCCTGCAAAGCCTGCGGCCCTGGAGCATGGTCGAAATCTTCATGCTGGGCCTGCTGGTGTCCCTGGTCAAGTTGCAACACATGGCCGATATCGTCATCGGCCCTGCCCTGTGGTCTTGCGCCGGTCTGATTTTCATCACGGCGGCGCTGACATCGGTACTCACCCCGCGCAATCTGTGGCTCTGGGCGCGTGCGACCAGACGTTCAAGGGCAAACGCCAGGGTGAAGCATGTCTGAGCATGAATACCGCCACATCCCCGCTGCTGGCCTGGCGGGCCAGACAGGTGCAGCCACCGGGCTCATCAGTTGCGATATTTGCGAAACCCTGTGCTGCACCCATGATCAGGCAGCCACCCACTGTCCCAATTGTGGTGCATCTCTGCATTTGCGTCATAAAGACAGCCTGACCAAATCGCTGGCCTACCTGGTCGCCGCGATGATATTGTATATACCAGCCAATCTCTTGCCCGTCATGCATACCAACACCATCTTTGGTGCGCAGGATGACACCATCATGAGTGGCGTGCTGGTGTTATTGAACACAGGTTCGTGGCCCCTGGCGCTGCTGGTGTTCTTTGCCAGCATCGTCGTACCCTTGCTCAAGCTGTTTTCCATCAGCCTGCTGCTGTTCACCTGCTGGAAAAAATCCAGCTGGAACCCTTTGCAGCGTACTCAGTTGTTTCGCATGATAGAAGCCGTCGGTCGCTGGTCGATGCTGGATGTGTATGTGGTGACGGTACTGGTGGCGCTGGTGCAGTTTCAGTCGCTGGCGGCGATACACCCAGGCGGTGGTGTGCTGGCTTTTGGTGCTGTAGTGGTGTTGACGATGCTGTCGGCACAAAGCTTTGATTCACGTTTAATCTGGATAACAAAGACGCATGAGTGATCCGACTTCAGAAAATCCCGGCACGCCTGCTGTGGACAAAGCCAGGGAAACCGCCGGGACTGTTGAAACCCTTGATACGGTCGCTGCGGTCGACGCCGTAGTGCCGGTAGTCAAGGTTAAGCCACGGCGGCGCATGCCCTCCTTCGTCTGGGCCGTACCTGTCATTGCGGCCCTCATCGGTATCTGGCTGGTGGTGCAAAGCGTTACCAGCCAGGGGCCGGTCATCACCATCACCTTTAAATCGGCAGAAGGGATGGAAGCGGGCAAGACCAAGCTGCGCTACAAAGACGTCGATGTGGGCCATGTCAAGGCCATTGCCCTGTCGCCCGACCGCCAGCGGGTGCTGGTAACGGCCCAGTTGATCAAGAGTGCTTCCGATATCCTGGCCACCGACACCCGCTTTTTCATCGTCAAACCACGCATCTCTGGCGGCTCGGTCTCTGGCCTTTCCACACTCTTGTCCGGCAATTACATCAGTGTCGATGTCGGCACAGCCACCGAGACCACCAACGAATTTACCGGTCTGGAAGAACCACCCCTGGTCAACCGCGATACGCCTGGCCGCGAATTTGTCTTGCATGGTGCGCAGACCGGTTCGGTCAATTATGGCTCACCCATTTTCTTCCGCCATATCAATGCCGGCCATGTCACCAAGTTCCAGCTGGACCGCGATGGCAAGGGCGTCACCATCCGCGTCTTCATCGATGCACCGTATGACCAGTATGTGACAGCCGATACCCGCTTCTGGCATGCCAGCGGCATCGACATGCAGCTAGACGCCAACGGCCTGCGCGTCACCACAGAATCGCTGACCTCCCTGATCGACGGCGGCCTGGCCTTCCAGGAACATGACGACGCCCTGCCCGGCGGCAAATCCGCCTTTGAAGGCAGCGTCTTTTCCCTGTTTGAAGACCGCGAACATGCCATGCGTGCGCCAGATACCAAGGTACGCAACTTCCTCATGTATTTCCCTGAAAGCCTGCGCGGCCTGTCAAAAGGCGCACCCGTCGACTTGCGCGGCATCGTCATTGGCGAAGTCAAATCCCTGGGTGTGGAATTTGCCGAGAATGGCCGCCTGCCACGCTTCCCGGTTGAAGTCAGCCTCTACCCGGACCGCCTCAAATCCCGGGTCCGCTCAGGTGCCCGCCTGCCTGACGATGCGACCGAAGCCAAAGAGAGATCGCTGCTGGAACACCTGATCTCACGCGGCTTGCGCGGCCAGCTACGCAGTGGCAACCTGCTGACCGGGCAATTGTATATCGCCCTCGACTTCTTCCCCGATGCTCCCCAGGCAAAAATGGACTGGCGCACCGACTACCCGGTATTGCCCACCGTCGGCGGCGGCCTGGGCGAAATTCAGGACACCGTGGGCCGCATCGCCAGAAAGATAGACAAACTGCCTTTCGACAAAATATCTGCCGAACTGGTGCAAGCCTTAAGCAAGCTCAACACCACCCTTGCCAGCACAGAAAAACTGGTGCGCCGCCTTGATGTTGAAGTCACGCCTGAACTGACTTCTACCCTCAAGGAAGCGCGCGGCACGCTCAACAGTGCCAATACCCTGCTGGCTGAGGACGCGCCCCTGCAGCAAGACATGCGCGAATCATTGAAGCAAGTCGCCAAGTCCGCCCGCGCTGTCGCCAACCTGGCCGACATGCTGGAACGCCACCCCGACGCCCTGGTGTTTGGCAAACAAAAGGTAAAACCATGATGCGAACCATAAAATTTGTGCCGCTGGCCCCACTTACCTTGCTCAGCCTTTTACTTGCAGCCTGTGCCACCCCACCCGTCGAGCATCTCTATCACCTCGACTACCCACAAACAGCCAGCAGCCAGACCGAGCCGCAGTATGAAGTTCTCATCGCCACCGTCAAATTGCCAGAAGCCGTCCATCGCCCGCAACTGGTCATCCAAAAGTCGGCCACAGAATCCCTCATCTCTGACGAACAACGGTGGATAGCCCCGCTCGACGAACAACTCACCGTGTCCCTCATCGCTCATCTGCGCACCCGCCTGCCAGACGCCTGGCTGTCGTCCGACACCGGCATCAGCGCTGGCATAAATACAGGCATATCGGCAAACCCATCCAGCACCCTGCCCCGTTATCTTGTCAAGGTTCAAATCGACCAGCTACTCATCTACAGCGGCAACCAGCTCACCCTCGAAGCAAGCTGGGTCGTGCTGGACAACAGCCGCAAACTGCTCAAGCGTGAACACAAGGTCTTCACTGTTCGTTTGAATAGTCCGGCGTATGAAGCCGTAGCACCGGCAATGTCCGAGGCGGCACAGCAACTGGCGGAGCAAGTGGGAGCGAGTGTGCAAGGTGTACGCAAGCCCCTGACTGGCGCTTATTAATACCAAGCTGTGTCGCTCGTCACACCATGTCTTGCGGCCTGACCCAGGCATCAAACTCTTCCGCCGTGACGTGACCCAGCGTCAATGCCGCTTCACGCAAGGTGGTCTGGTGATGATGCGCGTATTTGGCGATTGCCGCCGATTTGTCATAGCCTATATGTGGGTTGAGCGCCGTCACCAGCATCAGTGAATTATTCAATAGCTCAGTGATGCGCTGGCGATTCGCTTGCATGCCCTGCACGCAATGCTGATCCAGGCTGGACATGGCATCCGTCAGCAGACGGGTACTCTGCAAGAAATTGTGCACGATAAGCGGCTTGAATACATTCAATTCAAAATTACCTGCAGCACCACCTATGCTAAGGGCCACATCATTGCCCATGACCTGGCAACACACCATGGTCACCGCTTCGCACTGGGTAGGATTGACCTTGCCCGGCATGATGGAACTGCCGGGTTCGTTTTCCGGTATCTGCAATTCACCCAGGCCAGAACGGGGGCCAGAAGCCAGCCAGCGTATGTCATTGGCGATTTTCATCAAGGCCACCGCCAGCGTCTTCAATGCACCGTGCGAACTGACCATGGCATCGTGGGCAGCCAGTGCGGCAAAACGATTGGGGGCGGCGACAAAGCTTATGCCTGTGTCTTGCGCCAGGCTGGCGGCAACGCGCTGACCAAATTCTGCATGGGTATTCAGGCCGGTACCAACGGCCGTGCCGCCGATGGCCAGTTCCTGCAAAGCCGGCAAAGTAAGGCTGATGGCCTGTTCTGCATGGGCCAGTTGTGCCACCCAGCCAGAGACTTCCTGCCCCAGTGTCAACGGTGTCGCATCCTGTAAATGGGTGCGGCCAATTTTAACGATGTCGGCAAATTCTGCCACCTTGGCGGTCAGCGAAGTGCGCAGTTGCTGCAGCGCTGGCAACAGTGACTGCGTTACCGTCAGGCAGGCTGCCACATACATGGCGGTGGGAAAGACGTCATTCGATGATTGCCCCATATTCACCTGATCATTCGGATGCACCAGGCGACTCATGCCACGGCTACCACCCAATAATTCAGAAGCGCGATTGGCCAGCACTTCATTCATGTTCATATTGCTTTGTGTGCCGGAACCGGTCTGCCACACCGACAGCGGGAAGGCATGCGGATGCGCGCCAGCCAGCACCTCGTCAGCAGCGCTGACGATGGCATCGGCGAATCTGGCATCCAGCAAACCAAGGTCACGGTTCACGATGGCACAACTGCGCTTCACACGTGCCAGTGCCAGCACCAGCGCATCCGGCATCTTTTCTGTAGAGATGGCAAAGTGATGCAGTGAACGCTGGGTTTGTGCACCCCATAATGCTTTTGCAGGTACGGCGATTTCACCAAAGGTATCGCGTTCCATCCTGTTGTCGGTATTGTCTTGGCTAGGTTTGCTGGTCATTGCTGTTTTCCTGGTTGATGGCACGCCATGTCATACCTCGCATCTTTCACTGATCAGATATCGGTATAGTGCGCTGGACAGACTGTGCTTACCAGATGTTGGCAAGCACCAATGGCTATCATGATACGCAATCTGGACCAAGTTTGCTTTTTACTCATTGGCAACTTTATACAAATTGCCCAAATCCAAGTGTGCTGAATTTTTTTCATCCATTCATATCGATTAACGTTTACGTAAACGTCAAGTCTTATGCTATTCTAAAAATAACAGGTGCACAGCCCAAGCTCTTGGGCCGTGTTAAACGGGAAAGTGGTCGTCGCTGGTCTATTCGAAGCCAGTGCCAAAGCCCCTGCTGCCTCCGCAACGGTAAGCGAGTGCGGTTACATCAACCACGCCACTGGTCATGCATGACTGGGAAGGCGATGTAACAAGACTTGCAAGCCCGGATACCGGCCTGTTGATCGCTGAGAAAAACACTGCGGAAGGCTGTGTTTGAAACGCTGCATGGGCCCGTCATCATGGCGGGCAGGTGCGTGTATTCAACATTGCTCTTTACTGTTTTTTCCCAAGGTCTGGTCACGTACGGAAGGTGCGTGGCGGGTGTGCGTTTTCACTACGTGCGCCCATGGCCAGGACAGTTGCTGCGGCAGGTTTCTGCACACAGTGGCTACCCTGTTTTCAGGCATCAGTGCGGCTGTTGTTGCGGGCAAAGCCCGCCGTCTGTCCGTGCATAATCAGGAAGGTTCAGGAAAGCATCATGACTACTCTTACCCAGGTTCCCAAGGTCAAACTGCTGATCAATGGCGAACTGCTTGAATCCAAAACCACGCAGTGGCGCAATGTGATCAACCCGGCCACGCAACAGGTGCTGGCCCATGTTCCCTTCACCACGCCGGATGAAATGCAGGCCGCAGTCGATGCTGCCAAGGCTGCTTTCAAGACCTGGCGCAAGACCGCAATAGGCACCCGCGCCCGCATCTTCCTGAAATACCAGCAACTGATACGCGAAAACATGGCCGAACTGGCTGCACTGCTGACGGCCGAACAGGGCAAGACCCTGGCCGATGCCGAAGGTGACATCTTCCGTGGTTTGGAAGTGGTCGAGCATGCCGCCAATATCGGCAACCTGCAAATGGGCGAAATCGCCAACAACGTCGCCAGCGGCGTCGATACCTATACCCTGAACCAGCCGCTAGGCGTTTGCGCTGGCATCACCCCATTCAACTTCCCAGCCATGATACCGCTGTGGATGTTCCCGATGGCGATTGCCTGTGGCAATACCTTCATCCTGAAACCATCCGAGCAAGACCCCATGGTCACCATGCGCCTGGCTGAGCTGGCCATGCAGGCAGGTATGCCACCTGGCGTATTAAATGTCGTGCACGGTGGCGAAGATATCGTCAATGCGATTTGCGATCATCCGGATATCAAGGCGGTGTCCTTTGTCGGCTCTACCCGCGTAGGCACGCATGTGTATCAGCGCGCCACCCTGGCGGGCAAGCGTGCGCAATGCATGATGGGTGCCAAGAACCACGCCATCGTCTTGCCGGATGCAAATAAAGAACAAACCCTGAACAACCTCGCCGGTGCGGCCTTTGGTGCGGCTGGCCAGCGGTGCATGGCGCTGTCCGTGGTCATCCTGGTGGGTGAAGCAAACCAGTGGGTGCCAGACTTGCTGGATCGTGCACGCAGCCTCAAAATAAATGCCGGTGCAGAAGCCAATACCGACATCGGTCCAGTCATTTCCTGCACCGCCAAAGAAAGGGTAGAAAACCTGATCGCACAAGGTATTGCCGAAGGTGCCAATCTGGTGCTGGATGGCCGTGCACCGCAAGTGCCAGGCTATGAACATGGCAACTTCGTTGGCCCTACCGTCTTCACCGGCGTCAAGCCCGGCATGCGTGTGTATGAAGAAGAAATCTTTGGCCCTGTGCTATGCATCATGCAGGCAGATACGCTGGCTGATGCCATCGCCATCATCAATGCCAACCCTAACGGCAATGGCACGGCACTGTTCACCCAGTCTGGTGCAGCGGCACGCACTTTTGAAGAAGATATTGATGTCGGCCAGATCGGTATCAATGTGCCTATTCCTGTGCCAGTGCCACTGTTTTCTTTCACCGGTTCGCGTGCATCCAAGCTCGGTGACCTGGGGCCATATGGCAAGCAAGTCATACAGTTTTATACCCAGACCAAAACCATCACGGCACGCTGGTTTGATGACAGCGTCAGTGCGGGCAAGGTGAATACCACCATCTCTTTAAAATAAGGAGATGGCCATGGACTTCGAATTGAATGAAGACCAGCGCGCCTACCAGCAATCTGCCCGCAACTTCGCCGCCCATGAAATGACGGCGCAAGCCGCGCATTGGGATGCCACGTCCCACTTCCCGCTGGACGTCATCGCCCATGCCGGGGAACTGGGATTTTGCGGACTGTATGTGCCGGAAGAGTTAGGTGGGCTGAGCCTGACGCGGCTGGATGCCGCCATCGTGTTTGAAGAGCTGGCGCGCGCCTGCCCTTCCACCACGGCGTATATCACCATCCACAATATGGCGAGCTGGATGATTGCGCATTGGGGCGGGCCAGAAGTGCAGCAAGAATGGGTGCCCAAACTGGCCGCAGGCAAGAAACTGGCGTCGTATTGCCTGACTGAGGCCGGCGCTGGCTCGGACGCGGCATCACTGCGCACCAGCGCCCGCCTGGATGACGACAGCTATATCCTGAGTGGCAGCAAGGCCTTTATCTCGGGCGCGGGTGCGACCAATATGCTGGTGGTCATGGCACGCACCGGTGGCGAAGGTGCGGGCGGTATTTCTGCCTTTGCCGTACCGGCAGATTTGCCCGGCATCAGTTATGGCAAGAAAGAGGACAAGATGGGCTGGAACAGCCAGCCCACCCGCACCGTGAATTTTGACCAGGTACGCATACCGCGCAGCCACTTGCTGGGTGAAGAAGGCGAGGGCTTTCGGATTGCCATGCGTGGCCTTGATGGTGGCCGCATCAACATCGCCACCTGTTCTATCGGCGCTGCGCAATCAGCACTCAATAGTGCACAAGCCTATATGAACGAGCGCATGCAGTTCCAGAAAAAACTGTCTGACTTCCAGGTACTGCAATTCAAACTGGCCGACATGCAAACCGAACTTGTCGCCGCCCGCCAGATGGTCAGGCTGGCTGCCAGCAAACTCGACAGCAAGGCCGACAATGCCTCAGTGTATTGTGCCATGGCCAAGCGCCTGGCGACCGATACCGGCTTTGCCGTCTGCAATGAAGCCCTGCAAATCCACGGCGGCTACGGCTATATACGCGAATACCCACTGGAGCGTTTCCTGCGCGATGTCAGAGTGCACCAGATACTTGAAGGTACGAATGAAATCATGCGTGTCATCGTCGCCCGCCACATGTTAAACCAAGCCGCAAGCGAGGAATTTTTATGAGCAAGTACAGCAACTACACCAATCTGCAATGCGAAATCATCGGTCACACTGCCCTGATAACCCTGGCCAACCCACCCGCCAATACCTGGACGGCGGCGGGTTTGCAGGCTTTGACGCAACTGGTCAACGACCTCAATGCTGACGCAACTATCTATAGCCTCGTCATCACCGGTTCTGGGCAAAAATTCTTTTCTGCCGGGGCAGACCTGAAATTGTTTGCCGATGGTGATAAGACCGTGGCGCTGGACATGGCACGCCGCTTTGGTGAAGCATTTGAAACCCTGAGCCGCTTCCGTGGTGTTTCCATCGCGGCCATCAATGGCTATGCCATGGGTGGCGGACTGGAATGCGCGCTGGCTTGCGATTTGCGCATCGCCGAAACCCAGGCACAAATGGCCTTGCCAGAAGCTGGCGTCGGCTTGCTGCCCTGCGCTGGCGGCACACAACATCTTGCCTGGCTGGTCGGTGAAGGCTGGGCAAAGCGCCTGATCTTGTGCGGTGAACGTGTCGACGCCGCCACCGCCCTGCGCATAGGCCTGGTGGAAGAAGTGGTCGCTACCGGCGCTGCACTCGAACATGCACTGGCGCTGGCCAAGCAAGTGGGCAAGCAAAGCCCCAGCAGCGTCAAGGCCTGCAAGCAACTAATACAGGGCGCACGCCAGCAACCCATGAACACCGTGCTGCCACAAGAACGCGAAGCCTTCCTGGCCCTGTTTGATACCGCTGATCAAAAAGAAGGTGTCACTGCCTTCCTGGAAAAACGCCCCCCAGTGTGGAGGAATGCATGAACGATACCGCCCCTGTCCTGTTCCACACCCTACCTGCAACCAACGGCATGCAGATAGGCATCGCCACCCTGAATGCGGAAAAAACCCTGAACGCCCTGTCCAAGAAAATGGTGCAAATGCTGGGCACGCAATTGCATGCCTGGGATGAAGACAGCAGCATCGCCATGGTGGTGTTGCAAGCCGCCGGTGACAAAGCATTTTGCGCAGGCGGCGACTTGCAAAACCTGTATGCCAGCATGCGCGAACATCATGCATCCAGCAATAAAGACAATCTTCTTGGTAATGTCTATGCCCTGGATTTTTTTGAGCAGGAATACCGTCTCGACTACCAGATCCACACTTACCGCAAACCCATCTTGTGCTGGGGCCATGGCATCGTCATGGGTGGCGGCATAGGTTTGATGGCCGGTGCCAGCCACCGCGTCGTCACCGAAAAGTCCCGTCTTGCGATGCCGGAGATTGCCATCGGCCTGTTCCCCGATGTCGGCGGCACCTGGTTCCTGAACCGCATGCCAGGCAAGCTAGGGCTGTTTTTGGCATTGACGGGTGCCAGTATCAATGCCAGCGATGCACTGTTTGTGAAACTGGCAGACGTAGCCTTGCCGCATGCCAGCAAGGCAGATGTACTGGCAGCATTACAGGCTGCTGCGTGGAGCAGTCAAGCCCGCCAGAATCATCAGCGCGTCAATCTAGTCTTGCAGCAATTCTCAGCGCTATCCAGCGACACCGCAGGCCCATTGCGTGCCAACTTCGATCTCATCAATCGCCTGTGCAGTGCTGCTGATCTGCCTGCCATCGTCGCACAAATACTTGCAGTCGATGCGGTACAACAGGAAGAACTTCCATGGTTGCAAAAAGCCGTCAGCAACCTACAAAAAGGCAGCCCGACTTCTGTCTGGCTGGCACATGCCTTGCAAGAACGTGGCAAACATTTGTCGCTGGCAGAAATCTTCCGCATGGAGTTAGTCGCCGCACTCGCCTGCGCGCAAGGCCATGATTTTGCGGAAGGAATACGGGCCTTGATTGTGGACAAGGATCAAAAGCCGCAATGGTTGCCAGGTAGTTTGCATGAGATGCAGCCGCAGGATGGCGAGCAATATTTCACACATCTTTGGACGGCAGAGCAGCATCCATTGCGGGATTTGGGTTTGCATGAGGATGTGCGGAAGCGGGCGGCTTGAAAGCAATCCGTATCTCGTAACCGGAGAGCTGATTGCAACTCCTTCCCCTTCAAGGGGAAGGTCGGGATGGGGATGGGGTTCGGTTGATGAAAAAATATATTCAATTTGCGGAAGAAACCCATCCCCACCCTGGCCCTCCCCTTGAAGGGGAGGGAAGATTGACCCCAATATGTAAGCCTTCCTGTTGAAAGGGAAGGAAAAACCACGGAGATAAACCCCCATGTCAAACAATCCAAAAATCGCCTTCATCGGCCTCGGCAACATGGGCGCGCCCATGGCCCTTAACCTGCTCAAGGCAGGCTACCCACTGACCGTCTTCGATCTGTCCCCTGATGCCCTGAAAACACTGGTAGATGCCGGTGCGCTGGCTGCCAGCAATGCCAGGCAGACTATTGAAGGCGCGGACATCGTCATCAGCATGCTACCCGCCAGCCGCCATGTTGAAAGCCTGTACCTGGGCGATGCAGGCATACTCGCCCACATCGCCAATGGCGCACTGATCATAGACTGCAGCACGATTGCCCCGCAATCCGCCAGGAAAGTCGCACAAGCTGCAGTTGCACGCGGGTTGGCGATGATCGATGCCCCGGTCTCTGGCGGCACAGCCGGTGCAGCCGCAGGCACGCTGACCTTCATCGTCGGTGGCAGCACAAGCGATCTGGAACGCGCACGCCCTCTCCTGAATGTCATGGGCAAGAATATTTTCCACGCCGGTGAACACGGTGCCGGGCAAACCGCAAAAATCTGCAACAACATGCTGCTGGGCATACTGATGGCAGGCACGGCAGAAGCACTGACACTGGGTGTGGCAAATGGCTTAGATCCCAAAGTCCTGTCCGACATCATGAGCAAAAGCTCAGGCAGCAACTGGGCACTGGAACTGTACAACCCTTATCCCGGCGTGATGGAAAATGCACCCGCTTCACGCGGCTACACAGGTGGCTTTGGGGTTGACCTGATGCTCAAAGACCTGGGGCTGGCCACGGAAGCCGCATTGGGCACGAATGCCAGCATCCCGCTGGGTGAAGCTGTACGCAACCTGTATGGCATCCATAGCAAAGCAGGTGCCGGTGGCAAGGATTTTTCCAGCATACTTGAGTTATTGAGGAACAGGGATTAAGCAGGCCGAAGATGTTGAAAATATACCGAATGCGTATTCGGCATTTCCCTTCAAGGGATGTTCCCGGGGTTTCGCAAAGCATGCTTTGAGAATATCCCCTCACCCCAACTGCAAAACTTTAAAATTATTCCGCCCTGCCTTTTTTGCCAGATATAAAGCTTCATCCGCTTTCTTCAGCAACTCAGCAGCACCAAAGTTCTGCGCTGAAGATATCGCCACGCCAATGCTGGTCGTCACCATCAAGGATTTTCCTTCGATATCAAAAGGCGTAGTCATGGCTTGCACAATTTTACTGGCCACCATATCAGCTTCACTATGCATGTTCAAGCCTTCCAGCACGATGACAAATTCATCGCCGGCAAGGCGGCCCGCCAGGTCGGTCTGGCGTATGCAATACTTAAGGCGGTTGGCAAATTCCTGCAAAACTGCATCACCCGCATGATGACCCAGGCTATCGTTGATGCTCTTGAACTTGTCAACATCGAGAAACATCACTGCCATCAAACGACCGCTGCGCTGTGAACGGGCACTGGCCTGTTCCATTCTTTCATTGATCTGATTGCGGTTGGGCAAACCAGTCAGGGTGTCAAATCTGGCCAGTGCCAGCAATTGCCTTTCCACTGCCTTGGCGTCGCTGACATCGTTGATCAGGATATTCACACCGACAACCTGGCCGCTATCATCATACTGGGGCACATAGGTGGCATGATAATGTCCAGCCTTGCCACCTATGCTGATCTCGGTTTCAAATTCTGTTTTTTCGCCAGCCATGGCCCGCTGGTAATGAGTCAGATGTTGTTGCAGCATGGTGCCGCTCAGCAGCGATGGCACAGGCTGGCAGCGTATCGCCGTCAACGGCAGATTGAACCAGGCTTCATAAGGCCGGTTCACGAACTGATAGCGGTTTTCTGCATCGACGAGGCTGACAAAGGCGGGAATATTGTCAGCGATGGTGCGCAACAAGCCTTCACTGGCGGCCAGTTTCAATTCCGCCTGCTTGCGCGCCGTCACATCAATGACCAGGGAATAATAGCCTGTAGTCACGCCATCAGCATTGATGTCTGGCACATACTCGTATTGCAAATACCTTTTGATATCGTGCTCGTAGGCATAGCGTTCGAAAGACACTTTTTCACCATGCAATGCCTGCTGTATTTTTTCCTTGCGCTCCAGATAGGATTGTTCGCCAAACACTTCAAGGATGGACTTGCCCAGGATATTTCCGGGTTCCAGTCCGGGAATCTGGCTGTAATTGCGGTTACAGAATTGATAGCGTTCATTCGCATCAATATAGGCAATCATGGCGGGTACATTGTCGGTAATGGTACGCACCCTCTGCTCACTGCGTATCAAATCATCTTGTACCCGCTTGAATTCGGTGATGTCTTCTACCAGAACAAAAAAACCTTCGACCTGGCCTGACTTGCTGAAATCCGGTGCATAAGTGACCCTGTCCCATTCCCAGTGACCGTAGCGCTGTATACGACGCTCATAACGTGTCCATTCGCCATTGAGCACCCGGACCACATGAGGCTTGACTATCTTGTCATAGACATCAGGAGTAGCCACTTCGCGCATGGTTTTTCCGATGACAACGGCCGGCTCCATACGCGATAGATGCGCAATGCGCTTATTGGCGAAAGTATACTTTTCATGACGGTCGATATAACCAATAAAGGCCGACATATTGTCTGCAATCAGGCGCAACTTGTTTTCACTGGCGCTCAGGGCGGCTTCGGCGGCACGACGGTTCAACATGGCATCGTCAAATGCCTTGGCCAGATCCCCGATCTCATCTTTCGGATACACTTTTGGTGTCAGTGTATCTATCCAGTCTGGCGCAGCATGATTAACTTTCTGGCGTAAATGCTGCAAGGGTTTGAGTTGCCAGTACATGAACCACCAGCCCAGCAGCAGCAACATGACGAGCAAGGCGGTACCGGCCAGTATGATGTCCTTCCGCACTTCGGTAATGACGATGAAAGCTTCACTGGTTGGATAGACAGAGGTGATGATCCAGTCTACCGACTTCAGGCGCCGGTAAGACAAAATTGCCTCATCATTTTTATGCTCATGTGAAATCAGACTGCCTTCCAGCACTGAAAATGCAGTCTCCGGCAATTGATGGGTATCGGGCCGCTCGCGGCTGCTGGCAAGCACGCGGCTACTGTCGGGATGGGCAACAAATACACCTTGCCGTGTCGTGATATAAAAATAGCCGTTGCCACCTATCTTGGTGGTTGCCAGATCCGCCAGAAAGCTTTCCTGTGCCAGCTCGATAATACCCGCCAACACATAGCGCATAGTGCCTTTGCCATCAAATACCGGAACGCACATCACCACCAGAGGACGACTGGTGGCGCTACCTTTCTGGGGCAGAGAAACCAGCAGTTTCTTTTGCCTGATCACTTCCTGGAAATAATCCCGGCCAGACAAGTTGAGCTTACCGCGCTCTTCAGCGCCATGCAGAAGTGCCAGAAACTCGCCTTGCAAATTGAGTACGGCAAGATTATCAAACAGGCTACCCAGACTTTTCTGGTGTAGCAGCAAGTCTTGCAGTTTTCCCTGATCTTCATCATCCGTGCCAAGATCCGTGGCCAACAGGATCAGCGCATTTTTCCTGAGTTCCACCTTCTGGTCTATTTCATTAGCCATGGCAGCAATCAGGCCGGTCTGGCGCGCTATGATGAGTTTTTCCAGTGTTCGTTCGGAAACCGAGGTGGCCAGCCACGAGAGCAAGACCAGGGAAAGCACAAAAAACAGGGCCGCCGCCACCGTCAGGCGGGTTTTCAAACTGATGTCGCGGAAACGAATGTACCGGTTAGACGACATATCATTCTGAAATGAGGATTGGTCTGAATGCCAATATTAGCATCCGTCATATTAATGACAATCAAAATTTCAATTTAAGCTGGCCGCCCCCTTTACGGCGTGGTAAATCCATCCTCATTGCTTTGTATTTGGTGCTTTTAACACAATCTGCCTTCCTCAGAACCTGGTTACGATCTGTAGCGAGCGAGTGTGCGTGCCTCAGCGGGGTCAGGGCAACATTCAGGACAAAAAGCGCAGCGCAAAAAACGAAATGGTCTCTAGACCATGCGCATTTTGAGCAGCACATGAGCCCGCGTGGACTCCGATTGCGCACGCGCTTAAGATCGTAAGCAGGTTCTCAGGAATACGCACCCAGACTGTCGTCGGTCCTTATGTCATCACTCAGCATGACTGTGCTATTGCAATCGTAAAGATCGGCTTGGGCGGAAGGAGGATTTTGCGTGCTGTCTGTGCTATCTGCGTAGGCAGTTGCGGTATGCGTATTGAGCAGGATGTCGGCGTCGTTGCGGGTATCAGAAAAAGAGCCAGGTTCATACTGGACAGGGTTCGCTGCCGCGGTGTTGGAATTGTACAGATACGAATCCGCCAGCATGGCACCAGCCAGCGTATCTGCCTGTCGCTGCCTGGCCAGATTGCTCTGTACATTGTTTTGCATCATCGAATGGGCAGGAAAATCATGCGCCATGCTGTACCAGGCATAATTGTCATGATAAGTGGAATGCGCATAATATTGCCGACGCTGACGCCATTCCGTTTCAAGGTCTTTGCGCTTGACGGATGCCATGGTACTGCCACTGCCTGGCATGGCGACTGCGCGCTTGAAAAGCTGGTCGATATAACTGGTGACTTCTGCTGGTAAAGCGAGGTTGGTAGTCTGCGCTTTTTTCAGGACGCTGATGATATCTACGGTTTCCTGACGCTTTTTTTGCAAGGCATTGATTTGTTCACTGATGGCAGCCAGGTCCTGGTCCAGATTTTCCACCTTGTCCAGGTCAACCCGGGTATCAAAATAAAATGCCAGCCTGGTTTGCAAGGTGGCCAGAGCTTTGGCGCTACCAGGTCGCGGCAATATGCCCAGCCATGGCCGGTATTCTTCAAATGCGATCAATACCACGGCATCGACAAAGCCTGGGCAGACTGACTGCAATTGACTCAGGGTACTGGCATAAAATCCCGGCAACAAATCTTCCACCGTGCGCTTGATGAGGCGCTGCCTTTGCGCCTGCTTGTTTTCATGTTCTTGGTACAGATCCTCTATCTGCTGCTGCATCGCCAGCATGGCATTGTCCAGCGCCATGTAGACCACATCCATATAGGCCATGTCCCGGTGATAGGTTTTAAAATCAGCATCCCTGACCGGATCAACATTGGGTTTCAGCATGACTTGCTTTCTCTTGGTTGTCGCCATCTTCACGGCGCGATTGGAAATAATTGACGAAGTACTGGCGCAGGGCCGGCTTGTGCATTTCTGCATGCCATTCCAGCGGGCGACCGGCACGCATGCTCAAATCAGTCCAGGGATTGAAACCCAGGTCAGTAATGTCATGCATGCGTAAAAAATAACGGCGGTGGCGGGCATCCCCATGCCACAGATGGCGAATCTCTCCCCTTACCACACCCAGTTGACCTTGCACCTGTTGATAAAAACGCTGGCCCCAGACTTGCAGATGCGTAATCTGGGCATGATCATGCTTCAGCGCATTCTGTATGCAAAAGTTATAGTCGCCATATATCGCATGCGCCATGAAATGATCTGCGCTGCCGGAAATCGCTG
Source organism: Undibacterium sp. Di26W (assembly GCF_049340265.1). NCBI lineage: Bacteria > Pseudomonadati > Pseudomonadota > Betaproteobacteria > Burkholderiales > Oxalobacteraceae > Undibacterium > Undibacterium sp. Di26W. The sequence continues at coordinate 248,054 of NZ_JBMPOR010000003.1, read as the reverse complement.
CTTCATACAGGCCTGTACTGTCAAACAGGCTGCGTCGCATGGCCCAGCCATAGCCGGTATGTCCATGGCTATCATAACGTCCAGCCTGCAAGGAGGTGGGTTGTTCCTGCATGACGGCAGCGAACGAGGTAACACGGTCTGGCTGCTCATCGGCGGCACCATGGTCGGTACCATCCTGTGGCTGCCTTAGACAGGTTTCCCACACTTGCGCGACCGGATATTGTCGCAAAACAGCGACCAGTTCCCTGGCCCAGTTTTTATTGTCAAACAAAATATCGCAATCCAGCCATGCCACATAACGGCAACTGGCAGGCAACCACGAAGCAGCCAGATTCAGCAGACGCTCTTTCTGCCACAGCAAGGTCGAAGAACGCACCTGCAAGACATCCAGTGCAGCCGGCAATTCAAACGACGCATCACCAAACGCACATTCCACCGTAATACAAGTCACGCCCGCAGCACGCATGCCCTGCATGAACGCATCATAGTTTTGTCTGCGCGATAGATAGCGACAGGGATTGAAGTAAGTGGTAAGAACGACGAGTTCAGACATGGTGCGTTAACCTGATCATAAGCATTGCAGGATAATAACAAGATTTCAAAAGACGATGCGCGGATAAGCTATTTTTCTCAGGTCAAGGTGTGGACCTCACATAAGCATGTGACCTGCGCCTGGTTTCCTGTACTTTCGCAGAAACTGGCCAGGGCACCCGCAACAGTGTTTTTACTGCGCGTAACCTGGGCGTATTGACCTAATTGTTCCAATCATCAAACCTGCCTGATCTAGTGTGCAGTGCAAGACGTTTTGATAAAAAATTGGTGATCATTGTCGTGCTTGAGGGATTGGCGCGGTACCGCCTCTGAATGCATGCCGCTGCGATACTTTTTTGCTGATTGCGACAGGCAATATGTAGATAGGCGATATCATTCGCAAAATAAATTGCCAAATGAATAATATTAGTTTATATTTTCAAAATAGCAATTCACGCTTTCCATTCACAGGCAGGTCCGCGCCCGACTTCCATCAGGAGCACACATGATGCATATCCGTATGTTGTTGGTCTTCTCGCTGTTAATCACACTAATAATCACACTGTCTGCGTGTGATGGTGCCTGGTCCAGACCGCGCTATCAACTGATCACGGCAACCGATGGCAAGGTGTTTCGCCTGGATGCGCAAAGTGGTACGGTCCACTACGTCACACCCGAAAAAATGCTGGCGCTGAACGACGAATTACCCACCTTGCACGTAGGCACGTATTATCAGATGAGCGACGTCAGCGGTAACGCCCGTTATCTCAAGTATCTGGGAAATGCCCGCTTTGAAAAAAGTCAATTGGGCACGCAGGTAAATCGCTGAATGTGGGCAGCCCGAAGCAGATATCAGGTCACACCAAACATCACGCGGTTCTATCAATATCTGGAAGAATATGAAAAAAATTGACACCGCAAGCCGATTGCCCAGAAGCCTGCTATCGCCCATACGACACGACTGACCATGACAGAAATTTACATCAGCACCGATGTGGAAACTGACGGCCCCATTCCCGGACCACATTCCATGCTCAGCCTGGGGTCGGCTGCCTACACCGCAGACAAGCAGATGATTTCCACCTTCAGCGTCAACCTCGCCTGTTTGCCGGGTGCAACTGCCGATCCCAAAACAGCCGCCTGGTGGAAAACCCAGCCGGAAGCATGGGCAGCCTGCCGCCAGGATATCGAAGACCCGGCCACGGCCATGCCGCGTTATGTCAGCTGGATTAAAACCTTGCCGGGAAAACCAGTGTTCGTCGCTTATCCAGCCGGTTTCGATTTTCTGTTTGTGTACTGGTATTTGATACGCTTTGCCGGTGAAAGCCCATTCAGTCACTTGGCGCTGGACATGAAAAGCTTTGCCATGGCGCTGATGAAAACCGATTATCGCGACAGCACCAAACGCAATATGCCCAAGCACTGGTTTGATCCCTTGCCACATACCCATGTCGCACTGGATGATGCAATTGAACAAGGTGCCTTATTCTGCAATATGCTGAAACAGAATCGCAACACCCTCTGACTTGTAGAGTAAGCTGAATGAGCGCAGACTATCAAGATACAACAACGATCAGCCAAGATGATAGGCAGATTTCGCAACGACTGTGTTATTGCGTTGTTATACCTCATGGGACTTGACGCCAAAACGTGAGAGATGACTCACCATATCCGCAATCTCCGCCGAGCCGACCTCTGGCCCTATGCCACGTGTTACAGGCAAGATAAATCCTAGTTCGTGGTTCAATATCTTTATCCGCAGTTTCCAGATGATTTTCTGTTTGCCTTTATCCCAGAAAGCGCTTGCCTGAAGGTGATCCGGCAGATTCAAACTGGCATCCAGGCAAGATGCCGCATGCATGATCGGTCGCGTCGTCAAGGTTTCAGACCACAATATTTTGGTATCGGTATCCTCTCCCCTGCTGTCTTCATACAGGCATTCAATACTGGTATGCGCATCGTATGACATGGATGGGGTGTGCATGCGCTGCCCCAGCGGGGTGAAAAAATGCAAACGTATTCTGCAGTCAGTGTTCCCAATCGCAGGCAACTGCGACATGCTCAGCGCTGTCTTGCCTACACGCCAACGCAGGTAAGCCTGACGCACCGCATAATAGGCGATCAACACACCGGCAAGTGGAAACACCAGCAATAGCCAACGCACACCGAAACCCCCACCTGATAGCGCCAGCAACACCAAAGGTAAGGTCAACATATTCCACACCAAAGCGAACAGTCCGGCGGCCAGAGCACCGCTGGGTTCGGGTTTGAGCAACCCGCGCTGTAGCGAGGGATTCACCACCTGATCCCTTAGCTGCTTATCAGCGGGGTTTTCATCAAAGACGGGCTTGCGCCAGATCACCCACAGGGCCCAGCAGGCCCCCAGAGCAACGGCTGGAAACAGGAAGGCAAAAGGAATCAGAAACAGTAAACGTTTCAGGCGAATCTGGCGATCCACCACGGCAAATTCTGGTTGTTGCGGGTCCACCCACACATTGATGTTCTGGTTAGTAGCCTGTGCACGTTGCAATTCTGCATACCAGTCTTGCTGGTAAGAGCCGATATTGTCGCTGCTGTCGCCACCGATATTGATACGGTGACTGCGAAATTCCTTGCCCTGATACTGGTAGACAAATTCGCCCAACACTTGCCAGGTCGTGCTTTCACCATCGTGTCGTTTTAATGCCAGCTTTTCTATCCTGGCAGGCACGGCAACCAGAGATGCTGCTCGCCACCAGCCCATCAGCATTCTTGTCATCGGCAAGACACCGACTTCAACGCCACCAAAACCAAAGACCAGAGCAAAAACCAGGGCGAAGGCACTTAATCCCAATTTAGAACTTATTGTTTTTATTTTTGTCATGCTCGCAATGTAGCAAAACACATTGTGCAGCGCAACATTACTGGATTTCCATGATGTCGGCGTACAACACCATGGAAAAAAACTACCCACAAAGATACAGAACTAAGCCTGCTGCCCGAATTCGTCTCCCAATTCCTTGCCGCGTGCGGCAGCCGCCTTGATGGCAGCCACGATGGCAGGTTTGACGCCAGCCGCTTCCATACTGGTCAGGGCGGCATAGGTGGTACCGCCTTTTGATGTCACCCTGTCACGCAATACGGCAACCGGCTCGATGGAATGCAATGCCAGTTGGGATGCGCCATTAAATGTGGCAATCGCCAGTTGCACGCCCTGCTCGGGACTCAGGCCCAGTTCCTGGGCTGCCTGCTGCATGGCTTCAATAAAATAGAACACGTAGGCAGGGCCACTGCCAGACACGGCAGTGACGGCATCCAGCAGGCTTTCATCCTCCAGCCAGGTGGTCAGGCCCACGGCTTGCATGATCTGTTCGGCTGTCAGTTTTTCGGCTGCACTTACGCCTGGCAAGGCATACAAGCCCGTGATACCTTTACTGATCAGGGCTGGGGTATTCGGCATGGTGCGTACGATCTTGGCATAGCCATTCAGCCAGCGCGACATGTCAGCCGCACGGATGCCTGCCGCAATCGAAATCAGTAACTGATTTTTCAGGTAAGGTGTCAGTTCTGCCACGACATCACGCAGATTTTGCGGTTTGACCGCCAGAATAATCGCGTCGACACCCTGCAGCCTGTCATCTATCGCCATCGCCGTGCTGACACCAAATTCAGTCTCCATGCGGGTCAGGGATTGTTGGTTTACATCCACCACATGGATATGTTCAGCGCTGGTTAATTCGCTGATCAGGCCACCGATCAGTGCGTTTGCCATATTGCCGCCACCAATAAAGGCGATTTTGAGTTTATCTTGCATAATTCCTGCTTCCAAAGATTGCCGTGCCTACCCGCACCATGGTACTGCCTTCTGCAATTGCCGCGTGCAGATCGCTGCTCATGCCCATGGACAGGGTGTCGAGTGCTATCCCGGCGGCCTGTATGGACTGGCTTAATTCTTTCAACTGACGAAATGCCAGTCTTTGCTGTTGCTGATCGTCACTGGCTTCTGGTACGGCCATCAAACCGCGCAAGCTCAGGCGTGGCAAACAGGCAATCTGTTGCGCAAGGTCTAGCGCCTCCGCTGGTAACACGCCGCTCTTGCTTTCTTCGCCACTAATATTGACTTGCAGACAAATATTCAAGGCTGGCAAATGATCTGGCCTTTGTTCGGAAAGACGCCGGGCGATTTTTTCCCTGTCTACCGAATGCACCCAGGCAAAGTGTTCGGCAATGGGTCGGGTCTTGTTGCTTTGTATAGGGCCGATAAAATGCCATTCCAGCGGCCATTGTGGTGCCATGGCCTGCACTGCCTGTATCTTGTCCAGGGCTTCCTGCAGATAATTCTCGCCAAAGCGGCGTTGCCCTGCTGCGGCAGCCTGCAGCACGGCTTCGGCACCAAAAGTTTTGGAAACTGCCAGTAATTCTACCTGGCTGGGGTCACGCCCACTCTCCAGCGCATAAGCATGGATATGCGCAAGTACGGCTTGCAAGTTGTCAGAAATTGAGGACATAATCGGGGAAGCAATAATCAATCAAATTCGTTGCGGATTTCTGCCATAAACAGCTTACTATGGCGATAACCTTACCACTATCGCCCTTAAAACCTGTTTTTAAAGCTTTAGAATCAGTCAACAACGCAGTCAACAACGATAACCACTAGCGGAATTATAAATGGACATTTCAGAACTGCTGGCGTTCTCTGTCAAGAACAATGCCTCCGATTTACACTTATCTTCCGGTTTGCCGCCTATGATACGGGTACATGGCGACGTCAGGCGCATCAATCTGCCACCGCTGGAACATAAAGATGTCCATGAATTGATTTATGACATCATGAACGATTCGCAGCGCAAAGCTTATGAAGAAACGCTGGAGTGCGATTTTTCCTTCTCTATCCCGGGTCTGGCACGCTTCCGTGTGAATGCCTTTAACCAGGAACGTGGCCCGGCAGCGGTTATGCGTACCATTCCATCCAAGATTCTGTCGCTGGAACAATTAAATACGCCACGCATTTTTGCGGATCTGGCGTTGAAGCCGCGCGGTCTGGTGCTGGTGACAGGACCAACCGGTTCCGGTAAATCAACAACCCTGGCGGCCATGGTCAACCATCTCAATGAAAATGAGTATGGGCATATCCTGACGGTCGAGGACCCGATCGAATTTGTGCATGAATCCAAGAAATGCCTGATCAACCAGCGTGAAGTCGGTCCGCACACCATGTCTTTCAACAATGCGTTGCGTTCGGCATTGCGTGAAGATCCTGACGCCATTCTGGTGGGTGAGTTGCGTGATCTGGAAACCATACGCCTGGCATTAACTGCCGCCGAAACCGGTCACTTGGTGTTCGGTACACTGCATACCTCTTCCGCTGCAAAAACCATTGATCGTATTGTCGACGTTTTCCCGGGTGAAGAAAAAGAAATGGTGCGTTCGATGTTGTCTGAATCTCTGCAGGCCGTCATTTCACAAACCCTGCTGAAGACCAAGGATGGCTCCGGTCGTGTGGCGGCACATGAAATCATGATAGGTACACCGGCGATCCGTAACCTGATACGTGAAGCCAAAGTGGCGCAGATGTATTCGGCCATCCAGACCGGTAGCAATGTCGGCATGCAGACGCTGGACCAAAACCTGATAGATCTGGTGCGCAGAAATGTGATCTCTATCGGTGCTGCACGCTTTGCAGCTAAACTCCCGGAAAATTTCCCCGGTTAACTGCTTACAGGACGGCATTCACATGGAACGCGACCAGGCTACCAAATTCATGCACGATTTGCTCAGGCTGATGCTGAGCAAAAACGGCTCTGACTTGTTTATTACTGCAGACTTCCCTCCGGCTTTCAAGATAGATGGCCGTGTCACCCCGGTGTCCAACCAGCCTTTGTCACCGGCACATACTGTCGATCTGGCGCGCGCCATCATGAACGACAAACAGTCCGCAGAGTTTGAGGCGAGCAAGGAATGTAATTTCGCGATCAGCCCGGCGGGCATGGGGCGTTTCCGCGTCTCGGCCTTCATGCAGCAGGGTCGTGTTGGCCTGGTATTGCGGACGATTACGACCGCCATTCCCAAGCTGGAAGACCTGGGTTTGCCAGGCAATCTCAAAGAAATCGCCATGACCAAACGCGGTCTGGTGATCATGGTAGGTGCGACCGGTTCCGGTAAATCAACTTCGCTGGCCGCCATGCTGGGATACCGGAATGCGAATAGCTATGGCCACATCATCACTATCGAAGACCCGATAGAATATGTGCATCCACATATGAACTGCATCATCACCCAGCGTGAAGTCGGGATTGATACCCAGGACTGGGGTGCTGCATTGAAAAATTCCCTGCGCCAGGCCCCGGATGTAATCCAGATCGGTGAGATACGTGACCGCGAAACCATGGATTTTGCAGTTGCCTTTGCAGAAACCGGCCATCTTTGCCTGGCTACCCTGCATGCCAACAGTTCCAACCAGGCGCTGGACCGTATCATCAACTTCTTCCCGGAAGAACGTCGCGCCCAGTTGCTGATGGATTTGTCGCTGAATCTGAAGGCAGTCATTTCCCAGCGCCTGATTCCCCTGAAGGGACGCAAGGGTCGTGCTGCGGCGGTTGAAATCATGCTCAATACACCGCTGGTGTCTGACCTGATCTTTAAAGGCCAGGTGCATGAACTCAAGGAAATCATGAAAAAATCCCGTGAGCTGGGTATGCAGACCTTCGATCAGTCGCTGTTTGACTTGCATGAAGCTGACCAGATCACGTATGAAGATGCCTTGCGCAATGCTGACTCTGTCAATGAACTGCGCCTGGCCATCATGTTACAAGGCAAGGATGCCAAAGACCGTGACCTGAATGCAGGCACCAAACATCTGGGGATAGTATGAGCGCGCTGGAATTCAATGCCAATAACCTGCAAGGTCAGCCGGTTGATCTAAAACAGTATGCAGGCAAAGTCGTACTGATCGTCAATACAGCCAGCAATTGCGGTTTTACCCCGCAATACAAGGGACTGGAAGCCATCTACCAGCAATTCAAGGACAAGGGTGTGGAAGTGCTGGGCTTTCCCTGCAACCAGTTCGGCCATCAGGAGCCCGGCTCTGCCGACGAGATTGGGGCTTTCTGTGAAAAAAATTACGGTGTCACTTTCCCCCTGTTTGACAAGATTGATGTGAATGGCGATAAGGCGCACCCGTTGTTCCAGCATTTGAAAGCCCAGGCACCAGGCTTGCTGGGCAGCCAATCCATCAAATGGAACTTCACCAAGTTCCTGGTTAAGAAAGATGGTAGCGTGTTCAAACGCTATGCACCACAAACTGCGCCAAAGGACTTGCTGGACGACATAGAAAAGTTGCTGGTGGAGTGATGAGAAAAGTCTCTGGATAACATCTCAAATCACAAGCGCCCCGCCAGTATTGCTTGCCTTATCAGGTACTTTAGCCCCCAGCGATGAAAGGGGCGTATCAGTTGTATATAGACTCGCCCAAACCAATTGTGAGTCAGGCAGACCGTGGACACTACGATAGCGACGGTCTGTTCCTCTTCTACACGCACTATGGAAAGCCGGAAATCCAGATGGCTGTTGTCTCGGCCTGCAACCAATTCATCTGAACTCAGAAAAAAAATAGGCCAAGCGCCTATTTTTTCGCCCACTTTGTAATCTGATCTCATACTCGGGTGCATAATTTCTGCCCTGTCTGCCACTGCGACTCCAAACATGGATGCCAGGTAATTACGGCTCAGGATGACTAACTTCATCCATGTTGGCCTGTGCATGAAAATCCCGTGAAATGCATCGATAACTGACAACTCGCAACGACAAAGCTCAGTTCTATAGGAGTCGCGATAATAGGCAGCATGAACTACATCAGGCATCAACACACTTTGCTGTGGATGTCCGCATTCGCTAAGGAGTTCACGCTGGCTGGACATATGTCACTCAGCTTTATTAACAGCATTTGCCACACTGTCCACTTCAGGCAAACCCTTACTTATCTCGGCGGCGTGCAATGCCAGATCAATCAGCTCCACCCAATGCCTGACAGGCGTGTCTGTCCCCGATTGCAAATGTGTCAGGCAACCTATATTCGCCGACAAAATCATCTCTGCATCCGTTGCTTCCAGACTGCGTAATTTGTTATCCCGCAATTGATAGGAAAGCTTGGGTTGCAAGACAGAATAAGTACCGGCAGAACCACAGCACAAGTGGCTGTCAGCACAAAGCTGTACATCAATACCCAGCGCCGTCAGCAAGCCTTCTACCTTGCCACGTATCTGCTGCCCGTGTTGCAAGGTACAGGGCGGATGCCAGGCAATGCGCTTACTGATTTTGCCTTGCAGGCGACGCACCAGCTCGTCCTGGAATGTAGGTAATATCTCGCTCAAGTCCAGCGTCAATGTGGATATTTTTTTCGCCTTGTCGGCATAGACGGCATCATGGGCCAGCAAATGACCGTATTCCTTGACAGTCACGCCACAGCCGGATGCGGTCATGACAATAGCTTCGGCACCCGCTTCTACATATGGCCACCAGGCATCGATATTGCGGCGCATGTCATCCAGCCCATCTTCCTGCGCATTCAGGTGATAACGTATGGCACCACAGCAGCCAGCCTTCGACGCTACCTGCAGTTGCACCCCCAGCGCATCCAGCACACGGGCAGTGGCAGCATTGATGTTTGGCGACATGGATGGTTGCACGCAACCATCCAGCAGCAGCATCTTGCGTGCATGTTCTGCCTGCGGCCATACCCCAGCTTCTTGCGCTACCGGTATCTTGTTTTGCAAGACGCGTGGCAACATGGGGCGCAGGCTTTGTCCCATTTTCATGGCGGGTGCAAACAACCATTTACGCGGCAATAACTGCTTCAAGGCAGAACGGCTGATACGCTGCAGCAAAGGGCGGCTGACTTGCTGTTCGACCACCTGACGACCAATATCCACCAGGCGACCATACTGCACCCCGGATGGACAGGTAGTTTCGCAATTGCGGCAAGTCAGGCAACGGTCCAGATGCTGCTGCGTCTTCTGTGTTGCAGGCTTGCCTTCCAGTACCTGCTTGATCAGGTAAATGCGACCACGCGGCCCATCCAGTTCATCACCCAGCAGTTGATAGGTGGGACAGGTCGCGGTGCAAAATCCGCAATGCACGCATTTACGCAAAATGTCTTCGGCTTCCTTGCCTTCGCGGGTATCTTTGATGAAATCAGCGAGATTGGTTTGCATAATTGTTCAAAATCCTTTGTACATGCGACCGGGATTAAATATCCCGGCGGGATCAAATACCTGCTTCAAGCGCTGATGAATTTTTTCCAGAGTTGCGGACAAAGGGGCAAATACACCCAGGCTTTTGTCACCGCCACGGAACAGGCAGGCATGCCCACCCGCAGCCAGTGCATTCAGGCGTATCAGCTCCGGCTTTTCATTACTGTATAACCAGCGCTGCGCTCCCCCCCATTCGATCATGGATTTACCGCTCAGACGGACAGGCGTGGCGGTGGAAGGCAAAGACAGCCGCCACAAGCCTTGCTCTTCATCCTGCGAGAAAAAATCATGCGTCTGTTCGCGCAGGCTGATCCAGAATTCGGCCGCGTCCTGCATCTCTTCTCCACCCAGCCGGACTTTGGCAGCGCGTACCGCAGCCTCGGCCCCGGACAGGCGCAACATCAGGCGTCCGACCTGCCAGCAACTGCCTGAAATCGGCAAGGCCTGGCCCGCCCATTGATTCAGGCGCGTAATCGCATCCGCTTCCGACAAGGCAAACACCAAGGTGGTTTCAGCAAACGGGCGCGGCAATACCTTGACCGATATGTCCAGCAGCAAACCCAGGCAGCCCATGGAACCAGTCAGCAAACGCGAGACATCATAGCCAGCGACATTCTTCATGACCTGTCCACCAAACTCCAGCACGTCTCCCCTGCCATCCATCAGGCTGGCACCCAGCACAAAATCGCGTACAGCGCCTGCGGCAGGCCGCCTGGGACCAGACAAGCCTGCAGCGATCACACCACCCAGGGTGGCCGCAGTACCCCAATGCGGCGGTTCAAATGCCAGCATTTGGTTGTGTTCTGCCAGCGCAGCTTCAATGTCTTGCAAACGGGTACCGCTGCGTGCCGTCAGTACCAGTTCGGTCGGATCATATGCCAGGATGCCCTGATAGGCGGTGGTGTCCAATAGTTCGCCATGCAACTCCTGCCCGTACCAGCGCTTGCTGCCGCTGCCCTGGATTTGCAGTGCCGTCTGCTGATTGCTTGCAGCAAGTACGCGCTCACGAAAATTTTCTACGATGCTTTGCATGCCATATTCCGAAATAAATTTTTGACCTTGAAACAAGCTCTAAAAGCGTGGCAAATCCGGGAACTTCACTGCCCCTTTTTTTACATGCATGCGACCATATTCTGCACACCGGTGCAGGGTAGGAATCGCCTTATCCGGATTCAGTAAAACTGCAGGATCAAAAGCCCGCTTCAATGCCAGGAAGGCGGTGATTTCTTCACTGGAAAACTGCACGCACATGGAATTGATTTTCTCTATGCCTACCCCGTGTTCACCGGTGATGGTACCGCCTACCGTCACGCAGAGTTCAAGTATCTCGGCACCAAACAGTTCAGCCTGGTGGAATTCGCCTTCCTTGTTGGCGTCAAATAAAATCAGGGGATGCAGGTTGCCGTCACCGGCATGAAACACATTCGCGCAGCGCAAGCCGTATTTCTTTTCCATCTCGCCGATACCAATCAATACCCGCGCCAGATGCTTGCGCGGAATCGTACCGTCCATGCAGTAATAGTCAGGCGATATCCGACCCGCTGCGGGGAAGGCATTCTTGCGACCAGACCAGAAACGCAGGCGCTCGGCTTCGCTGGTGGACACCGCCAGTGCGGTGGCACCAGCCCGTTCCAGCACGGCGCTCATACGTCCTATTTCTTCTTCCACCTCTTCTATGGTGCCGTCCGATTCACATAGCAGGATAGCTTCGGCTTCGGTGTCGTAACCGGCATTCACAAAGGGCTCGACCATGCGTGATGAGGTCTTGTCCATCATCTCCAGTCCGGCGGGAATGATGCCGGCAGCGATCACGCTGGCAACCGCATTGCCGCCTTTGACGACATCGTCAAACGAAGCCATGATGACGCGCGCCGTCTGCGGCTTGGGAATCAGCCTGACCGTCACTTCGGTAACAATGCCCAGCATGCCTTCGGAACCGATGAACACCGCCAGCAAATCCAGCCCCGGTGCATCCAGCGCGCCACCGCCGAGTTCAATGATGTCCCCTTCCATAGTCACGGCACGCACTGCCATCACATTGTGTACCGTCAGGCCGTATTTCAGGCAATGCACACCACCGGAATTTTCTGCCACGTTGCCGCCTATGGTGCAGGCGATCTGTGACGAAGGGTCGGGCGCATAATACAAACCATGTTTGGTAACCGCTTCGGAAATGGCCAGGTTACGCACGCCCGGTTGTACTACGGCAGTCCGTGCATAGGCATCCACCTTGAGAATGCGGTTCAGCCTGGCCGTGGACAATACCAGGCCATCGGCAATCGGCATGGCACCGCCAGACAGACCCGTGCCTGCGCCACGCGGCACGATGGCGATCTGCATTTCCCGGCAGATGTTGATGATGCTGATGACCTGGCTTTCATTCTCTGGCAGGGTCACCACCATGGGCAACTGACGATAGGCAGCCAGGCCATCACATTCATAGGGTCGGGTATCTTCTTCATCATGCAAAATACAATGCGCGGGCAGCTGCCGGCGCAAAGCCTGCACCAGCGCATGCTGGCGTGAAGATATGGCAAGTGTGGCTGCCTCCATACTAACTCCTGTTTGTGAAGACTCACTGCATCAATAGGAATGCTGTGAGCTACAGATGAGTGTAATCAGCTTTGCCGGTCTTGTGATGAATTGTTCAGTGAAATTGCCGCAAATACTTTTCATTGTGCTTTGCAGAGACAGTGAAAACAGGATGTGATTGCAAAAACAAAAAAGGACGCCGCAGCGTCCTTTTTCATACATGCCAATATTCAGGCCATATCAAACTACATCAGGCAGAGAACGAAGAACCGCAGCCACAAGTGGTGGTTGCATTCGGGTTTTTGATCACAAATTGCGCACCTTCAAGGTCGTCTTTGTAATCGATTTCTGCACCAACCAGATACTGGTAGCTCATGGAATCGATTAACAGATGGACTCCGTTCTTGGTCATGGTCGTATCATCTTCATTGGTGATTTCATCAAAAGTGAAACCATACTGAAAACCTGAGCAACCACCGCCTTGCACAAACACGCGCAGTTTCAGGTCAGGGTTACCCTCTTCTTCGATCAACTGGGCTACCTTGGCAGCGGCGCTTTCAGTAAAAACAATGGGTGCGGGCATTTCGGCAACAGCGTTCATACATTACTCCTTCAAACTAGTTACCGTCATTATAGACCCGCAAGCAAAACTATGCATTGCTCGCTGCAAGTTTCAGGACGGGTTCTTGCGCCAGGTCATGCGATAGCTTGCCGGAAACCACTGCACCGCTCAGCATTTCCAGGGTTTTATAGTGAACATCACCAGAAATTTGCGCTTTTGGTTGCAATTCCAGTAATTCTGACGAGAAAACTGGTCCATTGATGACACCATTGACAACAATATGTGCAGCACGGACTTCACCGTCTATCGTTGCCTGTTCAGAAATAACCAGCATGCTGGACGATTCCAGGTCAGAAGAAACATTGCCACGTATATGTCCGTCAATACGCAGGCCGCCTTTGAACATCAGGTCACCTTCAATAACGGTCGTGGCGCCAATCAGGCTGTCTATGGTGCTTTTGCTTTTTCGATTAAACATTCTTGCTTCCTCTTGAGGAATTAAGCCAGAACCCGCGGCGTATGAGAAGTGCTATTTTTAGCAATTGCAGCAGTTTCTTTGCGTGGTTTATAAATTGACCGTTTGCTGAGCCCGGATCTGGCCATTTGCCAATACCTTGGCCTGCACACCTTTGACCGATGCTCCCTCTGGCAGGGAAATTGTTCCCTCCAGTCGCTGATAATGCCGGAATGATAATTTTAACTTCCCGGCATCACCCGACTTAGGATCGGGAAACAGCATCGTAGCAGGTTTACCAGCTTGTACCAAGTTCAGGCTGAATTGCATTTCCCCGGCGAAATCCCGCCCGGTTTTACCCCCTTGCATGACCAGAGCGCGATAGCGCAGCTGTCCGGGGCTTAGTATTTCAACTTTGAAATTTTGCAGGGAAATGCCTTCTGCACTTACTGCAGACGGGGTCAGACTTTCAAAAAAAGCCAGGTCATCCTTGAGTTTCAGGTTTTCTGTAGTCAGGGCCTTGACCTGGTCGGTCAATTCCTTTTGCGTGGACTTGTCGATGTTGACCTTGCTGTCTATAGTATTGGCTGACAGCGACAGCTTGTCACGCTCGGCAGTCAGTTCCTCTACCTTCTTATTCAACTGTTCGACTTGCCCTGCGCTGATCTTGCTACCGAAAGCAAAGTTTTTACCCAAGTCATACGTCCACCATGCCACTACGGCAGCAACGCCTATCACCACCCCGGCCATGGCCAACTTGGTGGTCCAGGGTTTTTCATTGGTAATGGTCATTTTCGGTGCCAGATAGCGCCGCTGAGCGTAACGTGATTTAGTCATGGTCCTGGGATGGTCAGGGATTAAGGCATGACGGGCACATGCATCAGCCCGGTAGTTTCTTCCAGCCCAAACATCAGGTTCATACACTGGACCGCCTGGCCTGAGGCGCCCTTCACCAGATTATCCTGCACCACCAGCACAATCACGGTATTGCCATTGTTTGGCCTGTGCAGTGCTAAGCGCAGCATATTCGATGCGCGGGTGGAACGGGTTTCAGGGTGCGCGCCAAATGGCATCACATCCACAAATGGCTCATCCTTGTAGGCATCTTCAAACAGGGATTGCAATTGCTCGTTGCTGGTTTCGCTATTCAAGCGCGCATACAGGGTTGAATGCATGCCACGTATCATCGGCACCAGATGCGGTGTGAACAGCAGGCCAATCGCGTCTTTGCTCATGGCTTGCAATTGTTCCACGGTCTCTGGTGTATGGCGATGGCCAGATACGCCATAGGCTTTAAAGCTATCGCTGGTTTCAGAAAACAGCAGGCCCAGCTCAGCTTTTCTGCCAGCACCCGACACGCCAGATTTACAATCAGCAATCAGATTGCCTGCATCAATAATGCCCGCCTTCAGCAGCGGATAAAAGCCCAGTTGCATGGTGGTCGGGTAGCAACCAGGGTTGCCTATCACTCGCGCCGACTTGATGGCTGCGCGATTCAATTCCGGCAAACCATACACCGCTTCTTCCAGCACATTGGTGCAGGTATGCGGGATGCCATACCATTTTTCAAATTCTGCCACATTCTTCATACGGAAGTCTGCCGCCAGGTCAATCACCTTTACGCCTGCCGCCAGCAATTCTGGTGCCTGTGCCATGGCGACGCCATGCGGGGTCGCAAAAAACACGACATCGCATTGTTTCAGGTTAGCTTTGTCCGGTGAAGTAAAAGCGATGTCCACGCGGCCACGCAAGGATGGGTACATCTCGGACACCAGCAAGCCATCTTCCTTACGCGAGGTAATGGCAGTAATCTGTGCCTGCGGATGCGATGCGAGTATCCGCAGCAACTCCACACCGGTATAACCTGTACCTCCGACAATGCCTATTTTGATCATGATCTTTTCCTTGCAAGCAATTTTGACGCTATTCTAACAGCAGAAGACTTGAACCTGATATTCAGTATAAAACTCGTTACATGTATGACATAAGCCACGCCCAAAGCAAAAAAGCCGCCCATCCAGGCGGCTTTTTCGTTCCAGCGGGAAAAAATTAACGCTTGGAGAATTGCTTTGCGCGACGTGCTTTGCGCAGACCAACTTTTTTACGTTCAACTTCGCGAGCATCACGAGTAACGAAGCCAGCTTTGGACAATTCAGGTTTCAAAGTTGCATCGTAGTCGATCAGGGCACGAGTGATACCGTGACGAACAGCACCGGATTGGCCGGATTCGCCGCCGCCGTGAACGTTAACCATAATGTCGAATGTTTCGAGATTATTAGTCAGTTCCAGAGGTTGACGAATGACCATCAGACCAGTTTCACGAGAGAAATACTCATTAGCTGGTTTGCCGTTGACAACGATTTTGCCGCTGCCGGATTTCAGGAATACGCGAGCAACTGCGCTCTTGCGACGGCCAGTTCCGTAGTTGTAATTACCGATCATGGCTAATCCTTAGATGTCGAGTACTTGTGGTTGCTGAGCTGCGTGCGGATGTGTTGCATCTGCATAGACTTTCAGCTTCTTGATCATTGCATAGCCGAGTGGGCCTTTAGGCAGCATGCCTTTAACAGCTTTCTCGAGTGCACGACCTGGAAAACGCTCTTGCATTTTCTGGAAATTTGTTTCATAGATACCGCCTGGATAACCAGTGTGACGGTAGTATGTTTTGTTCAGAGCTTTAGTACCTGTCACGCGCAGTTTGCCTGCGTTAACAACAACGATAAAATCGCCTGTGTCTACGTGTGGTGTAAATTCTGGTTTATGCTTGCCGCGTAAACGGAGTGCCACTTCGCTGGCAACACGTCCGAGTACTTTATCTGTCGCGTCAATCACGAACCAGTCGCGCTGAACCTCATGGCCCTTAGCGGAAAAGGTTTTCATGTTGAATCCTAATAAAAGTTAAAAACGCCCTGAATATTCTGTGTTTTTGGTGGTTCTGCCACTAATTTCAGCAGACTCGTCCTTATCACTTCTCCCTGGGGCGATCAGGGAGTCGGAAATTATAGTATTTTCAAAGACTTAGTGCAAGGATTGTTTAATTTTTGTGCAGATGCCTTTATAAAAAGGCAAAAAAAACCCGAAGACTAGCTTCGGGTTGAATCCACCAAAGGAGTAGGTGGAGGAGACAATTGCTTGGCAGTTAAGGGCAAGAAGCATTAACTAACCGATGAGTCAATAATAGGACAAGAAATTGTGCGGTGCAAGGTAATTTACCGTTTTGGTGCACAAAGTCAGAATTTTGCTCGTTAGGCTACAATCTGTAACAAATGTAATTTCAAGGAGGAAAAATGGAAGCAACTGTACGCTGGACAGGTTTGTCCGGCATGTCTTTTCTGGCAGAGACCGGCTCGGGTCATGCCGTGTTGATGGATGGCGCACCGGATGGCGGTGGTCGTAACCTGGCACCACGGCCGATGGAAATGGTGTTATTGGGTACAGGCGGCTGCAGCGCCTATGACGTCGTACTGATATTACGCAAAAGCAAGCAGGACATCCGTGGCTGCGAGGTCAAACTGACAGCAGATCGTGCCGACACAGAACCCAAGGTCTTCACCAAGATCAATTTTCACTTCATTGTGCGGGGCCGCCAATTGAAACCGAATCTGGTGGAGCGTGCCATCAAGCTGTCGCATGAGAAATACTGTTCGGCATCCATCATGCTGGAAAAAACGGCACAAATGACGCACAGCTTCGAGATTATTGAAGACCTCGATCTGCCTTCGGAGCATCAGTCAGCAGACTGATTTGAACAGGCTGGAATGCGCTTTACACATGAAAAATGGAATGAAGCCAGTTTTTTTGTTTCACATACTGAAAATGTGAAAATTTGTGATATCTTAAAGAGGCTCGACTATCCACTTCAGTTGCCTGTTATTCGTGAAGAAACTGAGGTTAAAGAGACGTTATTCTGGATCGAGGTGGCTTTCTCCCTGCATGGGATGGAGTGCCTGCACAGATGCTAATAAGGTCGATCAGTTTTGCGTTGGAACACAGTCGCGGGACACGATTTCGCGCCGATTATGAAACTCCAGCGTATCAAGAAGTTCTAATGAGTACACTAGAACAGCCAAATTAAGACTGATCTAATGAATAAATTGGAAACGGTGCAATAAAGTTAATTAAAAGGTGATTCAAATGGCTAATTTGATTGAACTTCCATTAAAAAATGGTCTGATCGAGTACTTGAATGCGATAGATTCAAGCGTAATTATGTTGGAATCTCACAAAAATGACCCTGTCAGTACAATGGCTAATTTTGGTTTGAACCAGGTAGAGCAAGTCGCCTTATTGTCTGGCAACAGGGTAGTCGTTGCCACGGTAGTAGGCATTTCCGCTCAGGACGCGTCTCCACTGGATACCATCGAAATTAATCCGTTTCCTTGACAAGAGATTCCGCTAACTTTAACGCCTGGTGTCGCTAAAGTTGTGAGCGTCAATCCTGTACGAAATACGCTCACCCAAAAATCTGTGTCAGGCTGATCTATCCTGGCGGCATTTCCGGATTTTGTGGGGTTTCTGACTGCGGTTTATCCGGCCTGCCAAAAATAGTTGTGTAGGTCGGATAAAACGAGCAATACATCACCACCGTCAGCACCAGCGACACCGGTATCATCACCAGCAAACCGATGGCGACCTGCCCCACGACGGCAGCCGTTATCATGCCCAATAAAGTCGGCCCAAAAACGCCGATCAACAGCCATGCCAGTCCATACACCGTGAATGCCAGACCGGTACGCTGGACAGCAAAGAAACTGTAAAACACGGCTTTGCCCACCGACATTCTGCCCCAGGTGATCAGGGGCGCGGCAAACCAGAATGCCATCATGGCCGGAAGATAGACCAGACCTGCTACCAGCATACCCAAAAACAATTTACCCTTGGGTAGGGTTTCGGGGTCTTCTGGCGTCATTGCAAAAATAAAATTCAAGAATATACCGTCATCCGCCAGGCTGGACAGGCCGATTGCCAACATTGCCGCCAGCACATACAGCACACCCAGGCTCAACAGGCGCAGCAATCCTTCGGACCGGAATCCCGTCAACAACAGATCGGGATACACCCGCTTATCATCCTCGATTTGACTACAGGCTTGCATGAAGCTCATGGCAAATACTGGCACCAGCATCAAGGGCAGGAACCGACCGGCAAAAGGAATGAAACCTATCACCAGGCTTAAAAACATGTAGGCAAAAAACAGTGTCAGCATTTCGGCTGGCTGTTTGCCAAACAGCGTGAAACCTTGTTTCACCCATCCCCATCCGGACGCGGCATCAACTGCATTCATCATTGAACCGGTAAAGGGGACACGCTGGCGGACTCTCTTAAACGAAGTATGCGTTCAAAATGACCAGGATCATGCGGCGTCAGCATTTCTGCATCCCGTGGTTGGTAAAAATCATACAGGCGCGACAGCCAGAAACGCAGTGCGGCTGCACGCAACATAGGCTGCCACGCAATACCTTCTTCCTGCGTGAACGGCCTTACTGCATGATAGGCGTTCAACAGCGCCAGCACACGCTTTTCATCCAGTACACCGGTGGTCACATCAATACACCAGTCATTGACAGTCACTGCCACATCAAATATCCAGGTGTCGCAACCGGCAAAATAAAAATCAAAGAAGCCGGTCAGGCGATCGCCATCAAACATCACATTGTTGCGGAACAGGTCGGCATGAATCGGGCCACGTGGCAAGGCACGATAGATGGCTGTGCTGTCAAAGGCATCCTGGAAATGCACTTCGGCACGCAACAGATGCTGCAATTCATCGGACAGGAAAGGCAAGACCTTGGGTGTAGTTTCATGCCACCAGTCCAGCGACCGTAAATTGGGCTGCTGTATGCTGAAATCCTGCCCTGCCAGATGCATACGCGCCAGCATGCTGCCGACTTCTGCACAGTGTTGCGCCTGTGGCTCCATCTGCGAGCGGCCTTCGAGTTTGCTGACGATTGCTGCGGGCTTGCCATGCAGTGCCACCACCAGTTCACCCTGATCATTGGCAATCGGTGCTGGCACCAATACGCCATGGTCAGCCAGGTGACGCATCAACTTCAAATAAAACGGCAGTTGTTCGAAATTCAGATTTTCGAAAATCGTCAGGACAAACTCACCCGCTTCAGTTGTGATGAAGAAATTGCTGTTTTCAATTCCTGAAGCGATACCCTTGATGCCCAGCGCTTTGCCAAGCGGGTATTGTTTCATCCAGGGGCCAAGGTCTTCCAGACTTACCGGTGTAAAAACTGCCATGTTATTTAAAATGAAGGACGAATAAAAATTTATTTGCTGACCGCAGAACTGGCAGGAGCCGGCTTGGCCGGTGCTGCTGGTGGCAGCACATCAGGTGGATTGCCTTCCTTGGCTTCTTTCTTGCCACCAAATTCCAGGATGGTCCATTGCGCAGCGCGGTTCGAGTCACCCTGGACGGTTCCCTTGGGTGCATTACCGTATTCAGGGTTGGCCTTCACGGTATAGTTGCTTTTGCCAGCCTTGACTTGGGCTTCAGTGACTTTACCGCCGCTACTGCGCTTTTCTACTACTTTGTTTTTTGGTTCAGGCTTGGCGACAGTCACGCCTGGCTCATTGCTGATTTCTTCGAGTTTTTCCAGCTTCGGGGGCACCGGGTCCACTTTGGATGGCGTTTGTGCCATCGCAGCCATACTCACCAGTAAAGCAGCCAGGTTGGCCAGCGCACCAGCGACGATGTTCGATGTTGTTTTCATGATACAGCCCTGTTCAACTAAGTATATGGACATTGTAACAAACCCGGCATGGACTGACAGAAATATCGGCCACGGGTCTGTATCAATGCATCAAAGCGGTGATTGCCAGCATCCTGGCAACGCAGAAAAAAAGAGGCGCTGTCTCAAAAGACAGCGCCTCTTTTAGTATCAGTACCAGTCAGGTCGCAACCCGACTGACAAGGATATTAGAACTGGTGACGTACACCGAATGTCAATTCTTTTACGTCAGCGCCTTTAATTGCTGCGCCCACTTTTTGGGAATTGGCATCTTGTGATGTACTTGCGAAAGCAGCATACAGGTCAGTACGCTTGGAGAATGTGTACTGATAACCGACAGCGAATTGCTTGGCATCGCCAACTGTGTCTGTTGTAGCAGCAGACAGACGTGTGGAGTCTTTGATCTTGGAGTAAGTAGCCAGAACTTTGTTTGTTGCATCAAAAGGAACTGTCACACCCACAGTGAAGATCTTTTGATCAACAGCCAGAACAGCGTCATCGCTCACTTTTTGATAGATCAAAACTGGTTTCGCTACGCCGAAGTCGTAGGAAGCAGCCAGTGTATTACCTTTACGTGCATTGACTGGGCCACCAACTGCAGCTTGACCATTGTCTTTGACGAAAGAGTAACCAACATCCAGGCCATTGGCTGTGTAACGCAGGTTCAGACCCAGGGAACGGCCAGCAGAATTGTCACCAGCGGCTTCGCCGAAGCCATATTGACCAACAGCAGAGAAACCGTTCAGGTTGCCTGGTGTGTAGTAATAGATGGCATTGCTTGCGCGACCTGATGAGTTGGCGTTAGCACCAGCAACGGTTGCAGTGCCACCGATGAAGTACAGGCTGGACAAACCACTGCCGCTGTTGATGTAGCCGGATGCAAACGGATCAAAGTTGTCGAAGAATTTGAAAGTTGGAGTCTTGTCACGGCCCAGATCTACGGAACCGAAATCGCCAGACAAACCAACTGTGGAGCGACGGCCAAATGTACGGCCTTGTGCAGAGCTACCATCATCAACGTTCAGACCCATTTCCAGAACGAAGTTGGCTTTCAGGCCGCCACCGAGGTCTTCAGTACCTTTGAAGCCCAGACGGGAACCGTTTTCCTGACCACTCTGGAGTTTGTTGAAACGGCCAGCAACTGTACCGTTATCCAGACTTTGGAAGCCAGCGTCAACAATACCGTAGATAGTAACGGAAGATTGAGCAAACGCTGCACCGGAGAAAGCACTCATCAGAGCAAGTGCAAGGAAGGATTTTTTCATTATCTAGTTTCCAAAAATGAATGTTAAGTTTTCACCAATTGATTTCAAGCGCGGTAAAAACAGAATGACAGGTGTTTTACAGCCTTGAATCGGTAAGAGATCCAATGACAAGCGGCACGATACCTGCGAAAAGTGACAACTTGATGAATTCGGCGTGTCTAAAAAGCTACACTCTATATAAGTCCGCTTTAAAAGAACACGATGGATATCTTATTTGCATATGCAAAAAAAATTGAAGTAAATCTCATGTAAATCAAATGTTACAGGATGAAATTTAACAATTTGCTGCAAAGCACCAATTATATATGGTCAGCAAAAGATATTTCAAGTAACTGACTCAAAATTTATTTATTACTTACTCAATCAATACTATTTTGCATTTATTCTACCGTTTCCCATGCATTCTGGTTTTGTGCGGTCATGGCACGCCAATAAGCACGTCCCGTGTACCACATCACGGCTGCAATTGCGGTGCATCCCAACTGCCCCAGTGCCAGCGTCAACACTGAATGATCCAGTGCCGGGGCCACAACACCGGCAATCACAGCCCCCAGCATGGTCACTGTCGCTGATTGGCAGGAAGCGACTATGCCCCTTATGTTAGGAAACAGATCCAAAACTAGCAAAGTTGCACCAGGAGCAACCAAAGACATGCCAAAAGTATAAAAAAACAAAGGCGTTACTGACCACAGCAATACGGGAGCTGAGAAAAAATGGAAGACGACATTGAATACCGCCGCCCCCAGCAAGAAGCAAAAACCGATGCTGACCTGTTTCCAGACCGTCATTTTTCCAGCCAGGCGGTTAGCTGCCAGGGCACCAAAGAAAATACCACCCACCGACGGTACGAACTGCCAGCCAAACTGGTCTGGTCCCAGATGCAAATGCTGGGTGATAAACGCGGGCGCGGCAGACACATACAAAAACAGACCAGCAAAATTAAAGGCGATGGTGCCTGCCTTCAAATGGAATAGCGGTGATTTGAAGACTTTTTTATAACTTTCCCACAAAAATTCTGCGCTGAAAGGCTGTCGTTTATCTAGTGGCAGCGATTCTGGCAGGTACTTGTAGCTGGCCCACCACAATACGATGGTGTAGCCGAACAATAATAGAAAAATGGCACGCCAACTCGCAAAACTTACCACCCAGCCCCCCAAAATAGGGGCGATTGCGGGGGCAATCGAAAAAATCATGGTCACCAGGGATAACAGGCGCTCTGCCGGCGCGCCCGCATACAAATCACGTATGATGGCTCGCCCAACCACCATGCCGGCACCGGCTGACACGCCCTGCAGAATACGAAAACCCCACAGATAATGGATACTGTGTACGGAAGCGCAGCCAAAACTGGCCACCGCAAAGACCGCCAGTGCCACCAGAATCACGTTACGTCGGCCAAAGGCATCAGACAAGGCCCCATGCCATAAGGTCATGACAGCAAACGACAGCATATAAGCCGTCAGGGTTTGCTGTACCTCCAGCGCGCTGGCGTGCAGGGTTGCCTGGATATTCGGGAATGCCGGTAAATAGGTATCAATCGAAAATGGGCCCAACATGGCCAGGGCAGCCAATAAGGTCGCCAGGCCAGCATTACTGACTTTGGTAGCAGAAGACATGGTTACTATTCAGGTTACACGCCACGCAGGCAAGAAACCCGCGTGGTCGTCTTGGGTACTGCATGACGGGATTTATATTCCGCCCATGCACAGGTACTTCATTTCCAGGTATTCATCCATGCCATATTTGGAGCCTTCACGCCCCAGGCCGGATTGTTTGACGCCGCCAAACGGTGCCACTTCGTTCGAGATCAGGCCAGTATTGATACCGACCATGCCATATTCAAGTTTTTCAGCAACCCGCCAGACGCGTCCTATGTCACGTGAATAAAAATACGAGGCCAGGCCAAAATCCGTGTTGTTGGCAGCAGCAACGGCTTCATCCTCAGTCTTGAACTTGACCACGGCAGCCACCGGGCCAAAAGTTTCTTCATTCATGATCAACATGCCAGATGTGACATTCGACAGCACCGTTGGTTCATAAAAAAGTTTCCCGGATTCAAGCAATTTACCACCTGCCTGCAAACTTGCCCCCTGTTTCAGGGCGTCGGCGACATGTTCTTCGACCTTGGCTACGGCCTGCGCATCGATCATCGGCCCCTGGTTGATGCCAGTCGCAAAGCCATCACCGACCTTGATTCTCTTGGCACCGGCTGCCAGTTTTTCTACAAAGGCATCGTAAATCGATTCATGCGCATAAAACCGGTTGGTACAGACACAGGTCTGGCCAGAATTGCGGAATTTCGACTGCAATGCGCCTTCCACTGCAGCATCCAGGTCTGCATCTTCAAACACGATAAACGGGGCATGCCCGCCAAGCTCCAGCGCCATTTTTTTCACTGTCTGTGCTGACTGCCGCATCAGGATACGACCAACCGGTGTTGAACCGGTGAAGGACAAATGACGTACCACAGGGCTGTCACATAAAACCTTGCCGACAACGATGGATTGTTCAGAATCAGCCGTGATGATATTGATGATACCTGCTGGTATGCCAGCTCTGTGCGCCAGTTCAGCCATGGCCAGTGCCGACAAGGGTGTCTGTTCTGCAGGTTTGATGACGATGGAACAACCGGCCGCAACGGCAGGTGCCACCTTGCGCGTAATCATGGCGATAGGGAAGTTCCATGGCGTAATGGAAGCACAGACACCAATCGGCTGCTTCAATACCACCATACGCTTGTCGCTCCAGGTCGATGCCATGACATCGCCGGATACCCGTTTGGCTTCTTCGGCAAACCATTCTATGAAACTGGCACCGTAGATGACCTCGCCCTTGGCTTCAGCCAAAGGCTTACCCTGCTCTGCCGTCATGATGGCGGCCAGGTCATCGGCATTCTCTATCATCAGGTCAAACCATTTGCGCATCAGATTGGCGCGCTCTTTACCGGTTTTTGCAGCCCACAGCGGGAAGGCGACTTGTGCGGCCTTGATGGCGACTTCAGTATGGCTGGCATCCAGATTCGGCACTGTACCCAATATTGCCAATGTGGAAGGGTTGTTCACTTCAAAATTGGCTGAACCTGTGACCCACTCACCATTAATATAGGCGCGGTCACGCAATAAGGATGGATCTTTCAAATTCAATTGCTTTGCTATTGCTTCTTGTGACATCAGAGTATCTCCACTTTTTGCAAACGACAGGAATACCTGTAAGCCTAAAGCAAAATGGCCAGGTCTGCTGAGGCCTGGCCGTTTTGTAACGACATGATGAAAATTATTCAGCGATATCTTTGGGCTTGGCTTCTTCCCTGCGATTAAAGCCAGCCACCATATCAAAGCGGAACAAACGGCATTCCAGCGCGCCGTTATAGAAAGGCGTCTTGCGCGATTCTTTCAGGCGCAACATTTTCGGCAAGCTCAAATCAGCAGTGAACAGGAACACGCTCCAACCAGCAAAGCGCTGCTTCAATGTGGTACTGAAAGCACTGAAAAAATCTTTGGCCATATCATCATCTTCCATCGTGCTGTCACCACGCACACCAATACGTTCACCGTAAGGTGGATTGGTCAGCAAGACGCCCGGCGTTGTTGTCGGTGCCTTGATCTCCTGCGCTTCGATCTGCTTCAGGGGCACGTCAAAACGGATACCAGCCTTGTTCAGGTTATTGCGTGTCATGACTATCATGTCACCGGAAATATCGCTGCCAAAAATAGTTGGCTCGGTTGGCAAAGGCTGTGGCTTGGCGCTGGCCTTGATCTGTGCCCAGGCATCGGCATCAAACTGATGCATTTTTTCAAAAGCAAATTCACGCTTCAGGCCTGGTGGAATACCTGCCAGGATTTGCGCTGCTTCAATCAAAATAGTGCCGGAACCACACATAGGATCAAACAAGGGTGTGCCCGGTTTCCAGCCAGCGGTACGCAACAAACCTGCTGCCAGGTTTTCGCGCAAAGGCGCATCGCCCGTTTCCAGGCGCCAGCCGCGTTTGAACAATGGTTCGCCCGAGATATCCAGGTAAATCGTGAAATTGCGCGCATCCAGAAAACCAACGATGCGCATGTCCGGGTTCTTGGTGTTGACCGATGGACGCTGGGTGAACTGGTCGCGGAAACGGTCGCAGATCGCATCCTTGATTTTCAGGGTGGCGAAATCCAGACTCTTCAAAGGTGACTTCACTGCCGTGACATCAACCCGTATCGTGTGGTGGTAGCCAAACCAGTCTTCCCAGGGCTGATCCAGCACCAGGTCATAAATATCGTTTTCATTGGCATAGCCGGAATGCGCCATGCGCATCAGCACGCGTGAAGCAATGCGCGAATGCAGGTTGATACGCCAGCCATCATGCAGACTGCCGGAGCAGTGCACACCGCCAGGCACCTGATTGTGCACAGACATGGTTTTATCCATGGCTGCAATTTCACCCAGCTCTTCAGCCAGGGCTATTTCCAGGCCGCGTGGGCATGGACAAAAATAAGAATAACGCGTCATAGGAGTACCCTTTATCCGTTAAAAAAACAATGGTGAATTTTCACCGCCAATTGCTGACCTGGAGTTCTGCACTCCAGACCGACCGTATTTTCAAAATCTGTCAAAGCCCGTCAAACCCAGGGAAGTTCTGATTCGCGTAGGAGCGGCTTCAGCCGCGAATAGCCGATGTAAGCAACATGTTCGCGGCTAAAGCCGCTCCTACAAAATTAAGCTCCCTAAAAAGGTTTGACCACGACCAAAATCAATATCGCCAGCAACAAAATCACCGGCACTTCATTGAACCACCGAAACCACATATGGCTGCGTTTGTTCATCCCCTTCTCAAATTTTTTCAACAAGCTGCCGCAGGCGTGGTGATAACCTATCAGTAAGATCACGAAAGCCAGCTTGGCATGCAGCCAGCCATTACCCGGCCCCTTGCCTATGCCATACCCCAGCCATAAGCACAGGCCAAGCACCAGGGCCAACACGGCCAATATCGTCATGAAGCGATACAGTTTGCGCGCCATCAACAACAGCCGTTCCGTGGTCGTCACATGGCTTTCCATCGCCAGGTTAACCAGGATCCGCGGCAAATAAAACAGGCCAGCAAACCAGGACGTGACGAACAGGATGTGAAAAGCTTTTACCCAAAGCATGATGTACCTTCTTTAATTTGCAGTATTTATTTTTACTTTATTATTGACGCACTTCGCCGTGACCAAAGACCACATACTTCATCGAAGTCAAGCCTTCCAGCCCTACCGGTCCACGCGCATGCAGCTTGTCGTTCGAGATACCAATCTCTGCACCCAGACCATATTCAAACCCATCGGCAAAACGGGTAGAGGCATTCACTATCACCGATGCCGAATCGACTTCACGCAAGAAGCGCAGGGCACGGCTATAGTCTTCAGTGATGATGGATTCGGTATGCTTGGATGAATAATCATTAATATGCGTAATGGCTTCATCCATGTCGGCCACTACCTTGACTGCCAGGATCGCTGCCAGGTATTCCGTGCTCCAGTCTTCTTCTGTGGCTTTGGCCAGATACGGATAGCCTGCCAGGATCGCAGCGGCGGCATCATCGCAACGCAATTCCACCTGCTTGCCGGCATACAGGTCAGCCAGTGCAGGCAAGACCTGCGCTGCAATGCCTTGCGCGACCAGTAAGGTTTCCATGGTGTTGCAAGTGCCGTAGCGATGGCATTTGGCGTTGAAGGCCACATCGACTGCTTTTTTCAGGTCAGCCTTGTCATCGATATACACATGACAGATACCGTCCAGATGCTTGATCATCGGCACGGTGGCTTCCTGCATCAGGCGCGCGATCAGGCCCTTGCCGCCACGCGGGACAATCACGTCGACATATTGCGGCATGGTGATCAGTTCACCAACGGCAGCACGGTCAGTAGTTTCTACAATCTGTACTGCATCAGCCGGCAAGCCGGCACCGGCCAGGCCTTCCTTGACCAGTTTCGCCAGGGCCTGGTTGCAGTGTATGGCTTCCGAGCCACCGCGCAAGATGGTGGCATTACCACTTTTGATGCACAGGCCGGCCGCATCCACGGTCACATTCGGGCGCGCTTCGTAAATAATGCCAATGACACCCAGCGGTACGCGCATCTGCCCTACCTGTATGCCGGTAGGACGGTATTTCATGTTCGATATTTCACCGATAGGGTCAGCCAGACTGACGATCTGTTCCAGCCCTTCGGCCATGGTGGCAATCGCCTTGTCGGACAGGGTCAGCCGGTCCAGCATGGCGGCTTCCATGCCTGCTGCTTTTGCTGCTGCCAGGTCAAGTTCATTGGCTGCACGCAAGGCCGCAGCTTCACGCCTGATGGCTGCGGCGATCAGTGACAGGGCCTTGTTCTTGGCGGCAGTGTCGGCTTTGGCCATGGCGCGCGACGCTGCGCGGGCACGGGTGCCGAGGTCGTTCATGTAGTGCTTGATATCCATATCGTCATTCAGAGAACGTCTGAGCATCCTCATATTCGTTGATCAGCCACCAGAAAGATGGCAAGAGAATTCAATTTCCGGTTTGATAAACCGTGCTATCAGTATCAGGTGCAGACCAAACTACAGCTACGCTGCCTTGGCCACTTTCAAACCCAATTGCAACAAGGCATCCCAGGGATCGCCTGCAAACGCCTTGGCGCGTAAACCTTTTACCATCTTATCGACTTGTGAAGCTTCTTGCAGGGCCGCTCGCAGTGTTGTCAAACTGACGCGCCGCAAGGCCGGGTCCATGAGCTTTTCACGCGGGCCCCAGATGCGGTATTCTTTCAGCAAGGCTGACAAGGGTCTACCCTGCGCCATGCCGGACTTCAATTTCAGCAAGGTACGAATTTCTTCTGCCATGGCCCACAAGACCAGTGGCAGTGCTTCGCCCTCGCCCTTCAAACCATTCAGCATACGTACCAGTCTTGCCACATCGCCAGACAGCATGGCTTCATTGAGCTTGAAGACATCATAGCGCGCCACATTCAGTACGGCATCATGGATTTGTTCAAAACTCAGTTTGCCAGGTGGATGCAGCAATGCCAGTTTCTGGATTTCCTGATGCGCAGCCAGCAAATTGCCCTCTACCCTGTCAGCAATAAAATCCAGGCTTTGCCTGTCAGCGTTTTGCTGTTGCATCGATAAGCGCAGGCTGATCCAGTTAGGCAACTGATTACGTTCCACCAGCGGGATATCGATATACACCGCAGCCTGCTGCAGACTGGTCACCCAGGCGGCTTTTTGCGTCGCCCAGTCGAGCTTGGGCAAGGTGATCAGGGTCAGGTTATCTGGCGACAGATTCGCCACATATTCCTGCAAGGCCTGGCCACCATCCTTGCCGGGCTTGCCGGTGGGAATGCGCAAGTCGATCAGTTTTTTATCGCCAAACAGGGATTGCGACTGATTCGCTGCCAGCAAAGCACCCCATTTGAAACTGCGTTCCACCGTCAGGATGTCACGCTCGTAAAAACCCTGTGCCTTTGCCGTGCGGCGTATCTTGTCTGCAGCTTCCAGCGCCAGCAAATGCTCATCACTGGTGATCACATACAGTGGCGCCAGTGTTTTCGCCAGATGGCCATCAAGGGCATCGAAGCGTAGCAGCATCTTAATCGTCCATCTTTACAACGGCCAGGCGGCGCATGATCTGCTGCACCAGGTCGTTTTGCATGTCACGGTACAGCAAGACTTCTTCGGCCTCTTTCGCCAACACCTGGGTTTCATTGAAACTGATGTTGCGCTTCAGTTGTATATCTACCGGCTCCAGATATTCCTTGCCTTCGTTATTGCGCAGGCGGAAACGGAAGTTGTAGATCAAATTGTATTCACGCACACGACCCTGGCTGTTCAGAGACAGAATCTGCTTATCCCTGGTTTCACTCATGACTTCGAGTATGACCTGCGCATCCTTGGCGCTGGACATGATCTGGGTCTGCCCGTTGGCGCGTATCTGGCGACGCAATTCACCACCCAGTGCCGAGCTTTCCGGCATGCCTATGTATATATTCTTGAACGGCAAAGCCACCGGGCCGCGCAAGGCAAAACCACAAGCAGACAGTAGCATCACAGACAGGATGGCTGCCAGCCATTGCAGACGCTTGAAATACATTGCTTGCATGCAGTTTCCTTTGTTACAAATCAGACTATTGTTCAACACCACGCTTTTGCCACCGCTTTTGTCACCGTTTTTTTCATCGCTTTTACCATACATCAGGCAACGATATTCACCAGTTTGCCAGGCACGATAATAATTTTCTTGGCGGCACCTTCCATGAATTTCTGTACGCTTTCATTGGCCAGGGCAGTCGCTTCTATGGTGGCCTTGTCGGCATCCTTGGCGACCTTGATGCTGCCACGCAGTTTGCCATTGACTTGCACCATCAGCTCGATTTCATCCTGCACCAATGCCGCTTCATCCACCAGCGGCCATGGCGCATCAATGATTTCACCCAGGTCAGCAGCCAGCCCCAGTTCCTGCCACAGCACATGGGCAATGTGCGGGCACACCGGATACAGGCCACGCAGCAAGATGCCGAAAGCTTCGCGCAAGGCTGCTGCACTACCTTCGGCTTCTGACTTGAAGGACTCTATCGTGTTCAACAACTTCATCGCACCGGAGACCACGGTGTTGTATTGCAGGCGATCATAATCGGCATCGATCTGCTTCAGCGTCAGATGCACTTCGCGGCGCAAGGCCTTGACATCATTGGCGTAAGCAAGGGGCACGACCGTACCAGAGGCAATCGTGCCAGACAATTTCAACGCCGATGCCCACAGACGACGCAAGTAACGCGATGCACCTTCTACCCCGCTATTACTCCAGGCCGCACTTTGATCTGGAGGGCCGGCAAACATGGTGAACAGGCGTGCTGTATCAGCACCAAACTGCTCGATAATGTCTTTCGGCTCAACCACATTGTTTTTGGACTTGGACATCTTTTCGATGCCGCCCATTTGCACAGGCTGCCCATCCGACTTCAACACGGCGGCAATAGGACGGCCCTTGTCATCATGCTGGACTTCAATTTCATTCGGGTAGAACCAGATTTTCTTGCCTGTGGCATCTTCACGATAGTAAGACTCGTTCAGCAACATGCCCTGGGTGAACAGGTTCTTGAAAGGTTCGTCTATCTTGACCAGGCCCAGGTCACGCATAGCCTTGGTCCAGAAACGCGCATACAGCAAATGCAAAACCGCATGTTCGACACCGCCGATGTACTGGTCCATCGCCATCCAGTAATCATTGCGCTCATCCACCATGGTGGTCGCATCCGGGCAGGTATAACGCATGAAATACCAGCTGGAATCAACGAAGGTATCCATGGTGTCGGTTTCACGGTGTGCCGGGCTGCCGCATTTAGGGCAAGGCACATTCAGGAAATCTTCACGGTGCTTCAATGGATTGCCAGAACCATCCGGGATGCAATCGGTAGGCAATACCACCGGCAAATCTTCATATGGCACAGGCACATCACCACAGCTGGCGCAATGGATGATAGGGATAGGTGTACCCCAGTAGCGCTGGCGAGAAATGCCCCAGTCACGCAAGCGCCAGGTGGTTTTCTTTTCGCCCAGGCCCTTGGCTACCAGATCATTCGCAACGGCATCCACCGTAGCTTTAAAGCTCAGACCATCATACTTGCCGGAATTGACGGTAACGCCACGCTGCTTGTCGCCATAATATTCTGCCCAGGCATCAGTACTGAAACTTTCGCCTTCAATCGCCACCACTTGCTTGATGGCGATATGGTATTTTTTCGCAAAAGCGAAATCGCGTTCATCATGCGCAGGCACGCCCATGACAGCACCATCACCATAGGTCATCAAGACATAATTGCCAACCCAGACTTCGACCTGCTCACCTGTCAAAGGATGGGTGACGAACAGGCCGGTAGGCATGCCCTCTTTTTCTTTGGTCGCCATTTCGGCTTCCGTGGTACCGCCTGCTTTGCAGACTTCGATGAAGGCTGCCAGTGCGGTATTGTTTTTTGCTGCCAGCGTGGCAATAGGATGTTCTGCCGCTACTGCGCAGAAAGTCACACCCATGATGGTGTCAGGGCGGGTCGTAAAGACATACATCTTGCCGTCTTGTACCAGCGCACCGCTGTCATCCTTGATACCATGCGGGAAAGCAAAGCGCACGCCTTCGCTTTTGCCTATCCAGTTGCGCTGCATGGTACGCACTTGCTCAGGCCAGCCATCCAGATCATCAATGCTGTTCAGCAGTTCGTCTGCATATTGGGTGATGCCAAAATAATAGCCAGGGATTTCACGCTTTTCGACCAGTGCACCAGAGCGCCAGCCGCGACCATCGATCACCTGCTCGTTCGCCAGCACGGTTTGATCGACCGGGTCCCAGTTGACGACCTGGGTCTTTTTGTAGGCAACGCCTTTTTCCAGCATCTTCAGGAACAGCCACTGGTTCCAGCGATAGTAGTCCGGGTCACAAGTCGCGACTTCGCGTGTCCAGTCAAATGCCAGACCCAGAGGTTGCATTTGTGACTTCATGTCTTCGATGTTGGCGTAAGTCCATTCTGCCGGCGATTTTTTATATGCAATCGCAGCATTCTCTGCTGGCAAGCCAAACGCATCCCAACCCATAGGCATGAGGACGTTATAGCCCTTCATGCGCAACTGGCGTGCCAGCATGTCATTGATCGTGTAATTACGTACATGGCCCATATGCAGCTTGCCGGAAGGGTAAGGCAGCATGGAGCAGGCGTAATACTTGCCTTTGGGGAAACGTGGATTGTTTTCTACTACCGTATAGGCATCGATCTTTTTCCAGTGGGACTGCGCCGATTGTTCGACGTCGGAAGGTGTATATTTTTCTTGCATGGCGTAAGCAGAAGTAGGTGCGGAAATGACTCAGAACCTTAGATTATAACTGCTTACACCGTATTATTGAGTAAAGCCTCTGGGCGAGCCCCGAATAATGGCGTCGTGGAAAGGAATAATGTGCATTGCCCGTGACAGGCCTGCCAGGTTTAGCGGGCAGCTTTCTTGTCGGTAATGAAAGAAATCCGGCTCAAGCCTTGTGCCTGGGCGGCAGCCATGACCTGGGCAATGATTTCATAGCGGGTGGCCTTGTCGGCGCGCAATTGTATTTCTGCCTGTGGGTTGCTGCGTGCGAGTATAGCCAGCCTGGGTTCCAGTTCAGCCATGGACAACAGGTCCTTGTCCCAGTACAGACGTCCTGCTGCATCAAATGCAATAGGGATGGTGCTCGCTGGTTCCGGCACGGCAGCAGATTGTGCCTGGGGCAAATCCAGCTTGATGGCATGCGTCATGAAAGGGGCAGCGATAATGAAAATCACCAGCAAGACCAGCATCACATCCACCATGGGTGTGACATTGATATCCGCCATCGCTCCCTGTGAACGGGAGGCAGCAGAATCAGATTGTTGGAATTGACCGAATGACATGCGTCAGCCTCAGGTTTTGCACCAGTGCGCATGCAGGTCGAAGGCAAAGCCATCCAGCTCGGCCAGGGTAATGCGGTTGATGCGGTTAAAACCGTTATAGGCCAGTACTGCAGGGATGGCAACCATCAATCCCAACGCGGTCATGATCAGGGCTTCGCCAACCGGGCCAGCCAGTTGGTCTATCTGCACGGCACCTGATGCCGAAATGGCCGTCAGCGCATGATAGATACCCCACACCGTGCCCAATAAGCCGACAAAGGGGGCCGTTGCGCCTATCGACGCCAGCATGGTCAATCCTGCTTCCAGCCTGGTGGTCAGCGTCTGCAATTGCTGGCGCAGGCTGCGGGTGAGGACTTCGCTGAATGCGGTGTGTTCAGACAAGGTGCCGGCACGTCTGTCTGCCTGCTCTGCGGCATCTGCCAGGGCCATAAAGATATGTGCTTTATCGGCCTGTCGCAGCATGGCCATGGCATCCGCCAGGCTGGGTGATTGCCAGAAGACCCGCAAGGCTGGTGCCGCCTGGCGGATACGCCAGAAAGTCCAGGCCTTCAACAAGATCAGGGTCCAACTGAGTACCGACATCGCCAGCAAAAACCAGCCGACCATGTGCCCCAGCAAATCTGCCTGTTCCCAATAATGTGCAATCGCAGAATTCATAGGGCCGGGTCGGCGTTTCGCCTAGCGCAAACCCAATACGTCATACATGTCGAACAGGCCAGTGGATTTATCCTGCAGAAAACGGGCTGCACGCAAACTGCCATGCGCATAGGTGACGCGACTGGATGACTTATGGGTTATTTCAACGCGTTCACCGATGCCGGCAAACAGGACTGTATGATCACCGACGATATCGCCACCACGGATAGTGGCAAAACCGATGGAAGATGGATCACGCTCGCCGGTCACGCCTTCGCGGGAAAATACCCCGACTTCATTCAGATCGCGCCCCAGTGTGTCAGCAATCACTTCACCCATTTTCAGTGCCGTGCCTGATGGCGCATCCACTTTATGACGGTGATGTGCCTCAATGATCTCAATATCATAACCATGAGAAAAACTTTTGGCGGCCATTTCCAGCAACTTCATCGTGACATTCACGCCCACACTCATATTTGGCGCAAACATGATGGCAGTCTTTTGCGCGGCGGCAGCAATGGCTGCCTTGCCTGCTTCGTCAAAACCGGTGGTACCTATGATCATCTTGATGCCATGCGCAGCACAATACGCAAGGTGCTTGAGCGTACCTTCGGGGCGGGTGAAGTCGATCAGGTAAGCGGCATCTGCCAAACCCTTGGCCAGATCCGACTCGATCAACACCCCTGTCGGCTTGCCCAGGCTGAGGCCGGCGTCCGTACCCAGTGCCGGCGAACCAGGCACATCCAGCGCCCCGGCCAGCACCAGGTCATCCGCAGCGCTGATTGCCTCAACCAACATCTTCCCCATACGGCCAGAAGCACCCGCTACGGCAATTTTCAAGGCTGTCATAGTGTCTTATTTCTCTTTTTTCTTGGCCGGACCATCAGTATCGATGACAGACTGTACGCGATTCACACCCAGGGCGGATTCGGTAATACGGGCCAGATAATCTTTTTCAGTCGGCAGGTTACCGCCTTCAAACTTGGCAACAGTGTTATTTTTGAAATACACTGATACGCGGCTGGAGATTTGTTCGCCATTGCCCTTGGTCAAACGGAAGGGATAATCCCAGCGGTCTTCGTGGAACATGTCAGTCAGCAAAGCCGTACCCAGCAAAAAACGCACTTGCTCACGGGTCATGCCTTCTTTCAATTGGGAAATCATTTCCTGTGATACGAAGTTACCTTGCTGGATAGGTACGCGGTAAGGCGAGATATAGCTGAGCAATTTAGCAAAACCGGTAGGAGCGACCACCTGGGCTCCGCTGGTGTCACCAGTATTTGTCGGAGTGGCATACACCGCAGTTTTGTCTGCACTGGACAAGAAAGGCAAAGCTGACGAACATGCAGTCAGGCAGGCAATCAGTGCCAGACCTGCGGCACGGCCCAGTGTGGTCCGTTTTGAAGCTGAAAACAACAAACGCATAGGTAACCTCATTATTGAGCAACAAGCCCTAAAACCCGATATCATAAAGCAGATAGCAAATTTTTGATCGAAAACATGACAAACAGCACTCCAAACCTGAAGGCCAGCGGCCTGAAAGCTACCCTTCCACGACTGAAGATACTGGAAATTTTCCAGAACAGCCGGGTTCGCCATCTGACAGCAGAAGACGTGTATAAGATCCTGCTGAATGAAAATATGGATGTCGGTTTAGCAACAGTGTATCGTGTTTTGACGCAATTCGAACAGGCTGGCCTGCTCAATCGCAATCACTTCGAAACCGGCAAGGCTATTTTCGAGCTGAACGAGGGTTCACACCATGACCATCTGGTCTGCCTCGATTGTGGCAGGGTGGAAGAATTTTTTGATGAAGAAATCGAGCAACGCCAGCAAAAGGTAGCGCTGGACCGTGGCTTTAAAATTGCCGAACATGCGCTGGCCATTTACGGTAACTGCACAAAAACCAACTGCGAACACAAGACTTAAAAACCGTTCATCCATCCTGCGGACAAATCTCTGCATATAACTCTACACATATCAACACACAAGCAGGCAGTCAAATAGAACTCAGGCAAGCCTGCCTGAGTCTTCTGGCGGTCTGGCCTTACTTGCTGATTTTGGCAACGACAGCCGCAACCGTGTCTATCACTTTTTGGGCATTGAATGGCTTGAAAATATAGCCATGAATGCCCGACTTGATGGCTTCTGCAATGGTCGCCTGATCCTTGTTGGCGGTGACCATCAGTACACTGGCATTGGGAACCAGTTCTTTCAGACGCGGCAAAATCTCGATACCACTAATCTTGGGCATGACCACGTCCAGCATGATCAGTTGCGGTTTGAGCTTGACTGCCATTTCCAGCCCGGTGCTGCCATCGGCTGCCTCACCCACGACATCATAGCCCTCGCTGCGCAAGATGACCCTCAACACTTCCCTGGTGACGTCGTTATCGTCCACCAATAGTATTGTTACGTTTTTATTGTCCATATCAATAATTATCAGTCACAAGTGTAAGAGAATTGCTTGCACGACCCAGATGACTGGACATGGTTGCTCGCCAAACCTGTTTCAGCAAGGCGCATGACGTCAACTATATCGATTAATTCACCGGCTACTGGCTCAGCGCATTCGACAATAACTTTGCGGTAATATCCACGATCGGTATCACTCTTTCATAGGCCATGCGGGTCGGACCTATGACTCCCAGTGTACCAACTATCTTACCGTTAACTTCATAGGGTGCGGTCACTATGCTCATTTCTTCCATGGGAACCAGCTGCGATTCACCA
The DNA here is from genome assembly GCF_049340265.1 of Undibacterium sp. Di26W. Lineage (NCBI taxonomy): Bacteria > Pseudomonadati > Pseudomonadota > Betaproteobacteria > Burkholderiales > Oxalobacteraceae > Undibacterium > Undibacterium sp. Di26W. The sequence goes on along the minus strand of NZ_JBMPOR010000003.1, from coordinate 211,981 downwards.
CCGATAAAGATCTGCACACCGGTCGCCTTGCTGGACACATCCAGCAATTGCATCAAACTGCTTTTTTGCTCGAACATGTCAAACAATTTACGCAGGGAACTCATGTTGGAAGACAGGTCCTGCACATTCAGTAAATTGCGCTCACCTGAAATGACAACCTCGTCATTTTGCTCATCCATGGCGTTGCTGCCTGCTTCCACCGCAGCCTGCATCAACCGGGTCATGTCATTTTGCAGTTGCCGTAATTCGCTGTTGATGCGGGTACGCGCATCGGAAAAACTTAAACCGCCAAAATTCTGGTTCAGGTAATTGGCCGCATGCACCAGTTGTCCCTGGTTATAGTCTACGTCGGTCAGCAACAGACGGTTGTGCACATCACCGGTAGGCGACACCACGACCAGCAGAATACGTTTTTCCGACAAGCGCAGAAATTCAACTTGCTGGAATATCGATTCGGTACGCGGTGTCATGACGACGCCGGCAAACTGCGACAGCGAAGACAAAATCTGTGCGGCGTTGGCGATCAATTTTTGTGGCGGTTGCGACAACATGCCTGCCTGTAGACGCGACTCCAGGCCGACTTCATTGATCTCTTGCACGGTAAGCAATTTATCCACAAACACCCTATACCCGCGCGGCGTGGGTATACGCCCGGCTGATGTGTGCGGACTGGCAACAAAACCCATCTCTTCGAGGTCAGCCATGACATTGCGTATGGTCGCAGGCGACAATTCCAGGCCAGAAATTTTCGACAGGGCGCGGGAGCCCACAGGCTGGCCATCGGCGATATACCGTTCGACCAGTGCTTTTAATAAGGTTTGTGCGCGAATATCGAGTTGCATAGCTTCATTTTATGCGTTCATGCCAGCAATGAACATAGAAAGTTAGGACTTACGCAAAATTGTCCCAGCAAGGCGTAGCGACGAAGACAGTACGAATAGTACGACTAGGAGCTACAACGCAGCTGGGGCGGTTTTGCGTAAGTCCTAAAAGTTTCATATCCACTGTACCAGATCATACAGGGTAGCAAATTCTGCATCGGGCCTGATATGCATATGGCGTTCATCCTCAATTTTCAACCCCTTGCGATTCATCCAGCCACCTTTCAGGCCAGCTTGTTGTGCACCTTGCACATCCAGCAACAAATCGTCACCTACATACAAAACTTCAGAGGGTGCCAACTCCAGCGCGTCGCAAGCCGCCAGGAAAATGCGCGGGTCGGGCTTGGCACAGCCAAAACGGTACGCCGCAATCGATACCTTGAAATGCCCGGCAATACCAATGGCCGACAAATCGGCAAAACCATTCGAGACCGTCCCCAGCACTATCTTTTTTTCCAGCGCCAGCAAGCCTGACCTGACGTCTTCGTACAAATCCACCTTGTTCCTGGCATCGGCGAATACGGCCATGGCATGATCGGCTTTTTCCACCGCTACGCCATGCTCCTGGAATACCTCACGGAGCAAGGTATGGCGCAGCGCCCACAAATCATATTGGAAACGCGGGTCGGCCGATACCAGACTATTCCTGCGTTCACGCAATTTTTCCACACTGTAATTTTGGGCGACCACGGGTACGTGTTCATGCATCCATTGCTGCAACACCGCCTCGGCACGGCGTATCACCGGCACCACCGGCCACAAGGTATCATCCAGATCCAGCAAAACAGCTTTTAATGTCATAAAGTGCACTCAATTCATTCATTCCTGGCTTAATTATGGTCTAATCTGAGGCATCATGTCACCTCCCCCTTGTTTATGACAGTCCAGGCCAAAACCATTGCACTTGTTGGGAAATATAATGCTGCCGGTATCGCGGATTCCATGACGGAACTGGCAAACTTCCTGGAGCACGCAGGGCATCACGTCGTTATCGAGGCAGAAACAGCGCAATACCCGCAACTGGTGCAGTTCAGCACCATGACTGTTCCTGAGATCGGCAAATCTGCCGATGCCGCCATCGTCATCGGCGGGGATGGCACCATGCTGGGCATCGCGCGTCAACTGGCTCCCTATAACGTACCGCTGATAGGCGTCAACCAGGGCCGGCTGGGCTTTATTACCGATATAGCACTTGATCGCATGATACCGGCGATTACCGACATACTGGACGGCAAATATGCATCCGAACGCCGTAGTCTGCTGCAGGCCATCGTGGTACGTGACGGTGACCAGATTTTCAGCGGTGTCGCCTTCAATGATATCGTGGTATCACGCGGTGCCGGTTCCGGCATGGTGGAACTGCGGGTCGAAGTCGATGGTCATTTCATGTACAACCAGCGTTCTGACGGCCTGATCGTTTCTACCCCTACCGGTTCCACCGCCTATGCCCTGTCGGCAGGCGGCCCTTTGCTACACCCCAGTCTGTCTGGCATTGCCATGGTGCCGATTGCACCACATGCCTTGTCCAACCGCCCGATCGTCTTGCCGGACAGTAGTGAAATCGTGATCGAGATCGTGGCCGGACGCGACATCAGCCTTAACTTTGACATGCAGAACTTTGCCAGCCTGCTGTATCAGGACAGGATAATCGTGAACCGCTCTGCCCATACGGTGACCTTCCTGCATCCACATGGCTGGAATTATTACAATACCCTGCGCGAAAAACTGCACTGGAACGAATATCCCTCGGTCGAAGGTGCACTTAATTGAACCATCTACTGAACCATTCACTGAAACCTCAACTGAAACACCTATATAGCGGGTATTGCTAAAATAGCGGCTGGCACTGTTTGGCCGCTGTACTACATACATCCTTACCCACATCCATTTCATACCATTACGTCTGTTCATTATGCTGCGCACGCTTGCCATTCGTGACTTTGTCATTGTCGACACACTGGAACTCGAATTCTCATCCGGCTTCAGCGTACTGACCGGTGAAACCGGAGCCGGTAAATCCATCCTGATTGATGCCCTGACCCTGGCACTGGGTGGCCGGGGTGATGCCAGCATGGTGCGCGAATCGGCTGCCAAAGCCGATGTCAGCGCCGAATTTGCCATCAATGCCAACCTGGCAGACTGGCTGGAAGCGAATGATTTCAGCGACCCCGACCAGCAACTGATACTGCGCCGTACGATAGACAATGCCGGACGCTCGAAAGCCTGGATCAACGGTATCACCGCCACCGCCAGCCAGTTGCGCGAGATCGGTGATTTGCTGGTGGATATCCATGGCCAGCATGCCCATCAATCCTTGCTGAAAACCGAGGCCCAGCGTTCCCTGCTCGACATGCAGGGCGGACTGGAAGAACAGGTACGCGAAGTCGGCCTGCGCTACAAGGCCTGGCGCAATCTGAGCAAGCAGCGTGAGGAATTTGAAACCAATGCCAAGAATGTCTTGCAAGAACGCGAAAGGCTGGAATGGCAAGTCGGTGAACTCGACAAATTGCAGATCAAGCCCGGTGAGTGGGAAGACATCACCCAGGAACATAGCCGTCTGGCGCACGCTGCCAGCTTGCTGGAAGGGGCGCAGGAAGCCAGCACCCTGATTTCCGAATCGGACCATCCTGTACTGTCACAACTGACGGCAGTCCAGCACAAGTTGCAAAAGCTGCTGGACTATGACGCTGCCCTCAAACCTGTCATCGAGGCACTGGATTCTGCCTGCATCAACCTGCAGGAAACCACCTATGCCCTGAATGATTACCTGAGCCGCACCGAGCTGGACCCGGCGCGCCTGCGCAAAGTCGAAAGCCGCGTCGAAGCAATTCACACTACGGCACGTCGCTTCCACGTCGCACCAGAAAAACTGCATGAAGAATTTGCCATTTTATCGGCACAGTTGCAGCAGCTATCCAATGCCAGCGATATGGATGCCCTGAAAGCGCAAGAAGAAAAATCCCGTTTAAGTTATCTGCAGGTGGCACAAAAGCTCAGCAAGGCACGCACCAAAGTGGCGAAAGAACTGGGGTCGGCAGTCACCGCCGCGATGCAAGACCTGAGCATGGGCGGCGGCAGTTTTTCCATTGCCCTGCATGCTTCCGAACCGGCCACCTATGGGCTGGAACAAATCGAATTCCTGGTAGCCGGCCATGCCGGTGTACAGGCGCGCCCACTGGCCAAAGTGGCATCCGGTGGTGAGTTGGCACGTATCTCGCTAGCTATCTCGGTCATCACTTCCGGTGCCACTGCCACCCCTACCCTTATTTTCGATGAAGTCGATAGCGGCATCGGCGGTGGTGTGGCCGAAGTGGTCGGGCGTTTGTTGAAACGACTGGGGCAAGACCGGCAAGTTCTGTGCGTCACCCATTTGCCACAAGTCGCCAGCCAGGCCAATCAGCACTTCCAGGTCAGCAAGGCCAGCCACAAAGGCAAGACCACATCACAGATTGAAGCACTGGATAACAAACAACGTGTCGAAGAAATCGCCCGCATGCTGGGCGGCATAGAAATCACAGCAACCACGCGCAAACACGCCAGAGAATTACTGGCATCTTAAGAAGATACAACATCATGCGCTTCCTCAAAGAACCCGAATATTCCCACGGCAAGATAGCTAAAACTGCCGTCGTACTGATCAACCTGGGCACACCGGAAGCCCCTACGGCATCGGCAGTGCGCCCTTACCTGAAACAATTTTTATGGGACCGGCGTGTAGTGGAAGTGCCGCGCCCAATCTGGTGGCTGATCTTGCACGGCATCATCCTGCCATTTCGTTCTGGCCAGTCTGCAAAAAAATACGCCTCCATCTGGACCAAAGATGGTTCACCACTGAAAATTCATACAGAAAAACAGGCCGCCCTGCTGAAGGGTTACCTGGGTGAACGCGGACACGAAGTTCAAGTTGCCTATGCCATGCGCTACGGTTCGCCATCCATCCCTGAGGTCTTGCAAAAACTCAAAAAAGAAGGTTGCGAGCGCATATTGATTTTGCCCGCCTATCCGCAATATTCTGGCACCACCACCGCATCAAATTTTGATGCGGTGGTCCAGCATTATCAACAAGTCAGGAACATGCCTGAGCTGCGCTTCATCAAGAACTATCATGATCATGACGGCTATATTCAGGCATTGAAAGTATCTGTCATGGAGCACTGGCAAAGCCATGGCCGGCCTCAGAAACTGGTCATGAGTTTTCACGGCTTGCCGAAAGCTTTTTTACTGCGGGGCGACGCCTATCATTGCGAATGCTATAAAACCGCCCGCCTGCTGGCTGACAAACTGGGCTTGGGCAAGGACGATTATATTGTCACTTTCCAGTCGCGCCTGGGTCGTGCCGAGTGGTTGCAACCCTATACTGCACCGACGGTACAAAAATTGGCAAAAGACGGTGTCAAACGCATCGATGTTATCTGCCCCGGCTTTATCGCCGACTGCCTGGAAACCCTGGAAGAAATCGCCATGGAAGTAAAGACCGATTTCCTGCGGGCCGGTGGCAAGGAATTCAACTACATCCCCTGCCTGAATGAATCGCCGGTATGGATGCGTGGCCTGGCAGAGATTGCCGAGCAACACCTGATAGGCTGGCCAACCATGATCACTGCCAGCGTGCGTGAGCAACAAAAACAGCAAGCCCTGATCAGTCGCTCCGAATCGAAACGACTGGGTGCGGATCACTGATAATGCAATGAGCAAAACCTATTTCATCGGCGATATACAAGGCTGTGCCGAACAGTTGCAGACCCTGCTTGACAAGATAGAAGCGCGCTCACCGCACGCTTACTATCTGTTCGCCGGTGATCTGGTAAATCGTGGTCCGCATTCACTGGCAAGCCTGCGTTTGATACGCAGCCTGCAACAAAGCGGACGTGCCGAAAGCGTATTAGGCAACCACGACCTGCATTTGCTGGCTGTCGCCCATGGCATACGCCCTGCCCACCACAACGACACCCTGGACGACATCCTGCAAGCCCCTGACCGCGATGAGCTACTGTACTGGTTGCGACAACGCCCTTTGGCAATTTTCAAGAACCAGCATGTGCTGGTACATGCTGGCGTCTTTCCGCAATGGTCGGCAGCGCAGACGCTGAGCCTGGCAAAGGAAGTGGAAACCCGCTTGCGCGCCCATGACTGGCTGGACCTGCTGCAGAATATGTATGGCAACACACCCGATCAATGGCAGGATGATTTACAGGGTCATTCACGTTACCGCTGCATCATCAATGCACTGACGCGCATGCGTTTTTGCAGCGCCGACGGCAAGATGGATTTTGCTACCAAGGATGGCGCGGGTGCTGCACCTGAAGGATTTGCACCATGGTTTGATTTGCCCAGGGCCACAGAGGACAACACCATGGTTTTTGGCCACTGGTCAACACTGGGCCTGGTATTGCGCCCCAATCTGATCAGCCTGGACACCGGTTGTGTCTGGGGTGGAAAATTGACGGCGGTTGCGCTGGAAGACCGTGACGTGGTGCAGATAGATTGTCCGCAACAGCAACAGCCAGGTTAAATTTCGACCACACCCAATTCCTGCATCACGGCTGCGCGCGCCAGCCTGGCGACATCGCGCCTGTGCGCACCGTCGGTAGGGATGGTGGGCAAGCGCACCAGTTCTGCCGTCATGCGCGGTGCCAGCAAGATGATGCGCATACTTTCTGCAAAAGTCATGTCGCCAATAAAATCAGCCGCCGTATGGAACTGGCCTTGTGCATCCAGATAGCGAAGCACGAATGGCTGCACCGGCACGCGGGCTTCTATCGCTGCTTCAAACAGATTGGCATGAAAAGACAGCACATTCCCTTGTGATGCTGTCGTGCCTTCGGGGAAAAACGCAATGCGTTTACCCGCTTCGATCTGATGTACCAGTCCTTCATAAATACGACGTACATCACGCTGCCTGCCACGCACCAGGAAAATGGTGCCCGCTTTCTCACATAACCAGCCCAGCAAAGGCCAGTTACGGATATCTGACTTGGCAACAAAATGGCAAGGGTGCAAGGTGTTGATGACAAAAATGTCCAGCCAGGAAATATGATTGGAAACGATCATCGCAGACGCGTTCACCGCGCCTTCGCTTTTATCTTTGAAAGCAACATCGACGGTGCAGATGGCCAACAATTTGACCGACCAGCGACGCACCAGATAATCACGCCTGGCATCATGGGCAAATGGAAAGACCACTGCGCACGTCAGCAGACCCGCAATGAGATGAATGAATACCCGAAAAAAATGCCAAACGATCATGCCCAACTCGCCCATACCCACAAGGGGTAAGAATAAAATTTTAAATCACAATAAAACAAACGGGAGTACGGTGAACCATACTCCCAGCATGTATCTTATTACCCAAATGATGCAGCTCAACCTACATCCTCAGAAACTGCCTGCACAATAAAGCTCAATGTAGTAAAGCTCAATCAATGCAGAGTATCAAACGCCACATGCCCCGACACGATGGTTGCTTTCACCATGCCCGGTAATTCATACCCCAGGAAAGGGGTATGTTTGCCCTGGCTGGCGAGGGCTTTTGCTTCTACCTTCCAGCGCGTAGCCGGATCAAAGATGCAGATATCGGCAGCATGCCCAACGGCGATTTGTCCGGCAGGTACACCTGCGACCCTGGCTGCATGGTGGCTGATTTTGGACAGGGCCAGTATCAGGCTGACTTCGCCACGGCTGTCTTCTACCCATTTCAGTACCAGCGACAGCAATAATTCCAGACCGGTTGCGCCGGGTGAAGCTTCGGCAAAGGGCAGCAATTTTTCGTCATCATCGACCGGCGTGTGGTCGGAACAGATCGCATCTATAGTGCCATCCTTCAATGCCGCGCTGATGGCATCGCGGTCACGCTGGCTGCGTAAGGGTGGTGTCAGGCGTGCATTCGAATCGAAGAAACCGATATCTGCATCGGTCAGGTGCACATGGTGGGCACCAACGTCACAGGTCAAAGACAAGCCTTCTTTCTTGGCCTTGCGTATCAACTCCAAACCGGCAGCGGAAGAGATACGACACAAATGCACTTTGGCATTGGTCGCGCGCATGAGTTCAAACAGGGTGTGCAGGGCAATGGTTTCTGCCATGACAGGCACGCCGGACAAACCCAGACGTGACGCCAAGGGTCCACTATGCGCCACACCACCCTTGCCTATGTAGGCATCTTGCGGGCGCAGCCAGACTGTGAAACCAAAGGTACTGGCGTATTCCAGCGCTCTTTGCAAAGTATTGGTATTGGCAATGGTTTCTTCTGCCTGTGAAAAACCGATGCAACCGGCCTGTGTCAGCTCTGCCATCTCGGTCAGGGCTTCGCCCTTCAAGCCGACTGTCAGTGCACCGAGCGGATACACATGCGCCTTGTTTTGCATGCGCGCTCTTTGCTTCAACATTTCCACCAGGCCGGATTCATCCAGCACCGGGTCCGTATCCGGCGGGCAGACCAGGCTGGTGACGCCACCACGCATGGCGGCCTGCAATTCGGATTCCAGCGTAGCCTTGTATTCAAAGCCGGGTTCACGCAAGCGGGCACTCAGATCAACCAGACCGGGTGCGACCACCAGGCCAGTGGCATCGACAACTTTATTGGCGACAAAATCTGCCGGTGCCTGGCCGATGGCGACGATCTTGCCGGCCGCGATAAATACATCCTGTACGGCATCTGTGCCACTTGCCGGATCAATCACGCGGCCATTCTTGATATGTATTTTCATAGTTCCCTCATACCCCGCCGCTGTTACCAGCCACGATACTCATGACTGCCATGCGCACGGCAATACCAAACGTGACTTGGGGCAGGATAACTGCCTGCGGACCATCGGCCACGGCAGAATCAATTTCCACACCACGGTTCATTGGCCCCGGATGCATGACGATGGCCCCTGGCCTGGCCAGCGCCAGACGTTCAGGCGTCAGGCCATAGCTCTTGAAATATTCCTGCGCCGAGGGTAGCAATGCACCGCTCATGCGTTCATTTTGCAGGCGCAGCATGATGATGACATCGACGCCTTTCAAGCCTTCGTTCATGTTGTTGAACACCCGCACGCCCATTTGCTCCAGGCCACCGGGCAACAGGGTACGTGGGCCGATGACGCGTACTTCCGGCACGCCCAGGGTGGTCAGGGCATGGATGTCGGAACGGGCCACGCGGCTGTGCAAGACGTCACCAACGATCGCGACCGTCAGGTTGGTGAAGTCTTTTTTGTAATGACGTATGGTGTACATGTCCAGCAAACCCTGGGTGGGGTGGGCATGCCGGCCATCACCCGCATTCACCACATGCACATGATGCTGTTTGGTGTCATTCAGATGTTTGGCGATCAGGAAAGGCGCACCGGAAGTCGCGTGGCGTACCACAAACATGTCGGCATGCATGGCCGCCAGGTTGTCTATGGTATCGAGCAGTGATTCCCCCTTGCTGGTGCTGGAAGCGGCGATATTCAAATTGATGACATCAGCCGACAAACGCTTGGAAGCAATTTCAAACGTGGTACGGGTACGGGTAGAGTTTTCAAAGAACAGATTGAATACACTTTTGCCACGCATCAGCGGCACTTTCTTGACTTCCCTGTCGCTGACGCTGACGAAGGAGGAAGCGGTATCCAGGATATGGTTGACGATGGCTTTCGGTAAACCATCTATCGTCAGTAAATGCTGGAGTTCGCCGTGTTTATTGAGCTGGGGATTATGCATGGTCGACAGAGATGCTGAAAGTGCCATCATCTGCACGCTGCAGATTGACAGAGACGGCGGGTTCAAATGAGGCGGTGTGAGCAACAAAATCGGCTGCAACCGGCAATTCGCGGCCACCACGATCGACCAGGGTTGCCAGCATGATGCGGGCCGGACGGCCATAATCAAATAATTCATTGATGGCGGCACGGGTGGTACGGCCGGTGTACAGCACATCATCCACCAGGATGATGTGGGCACCATTCACATCAAAGGGAATGTGCGTGGGCTTGACTTCGGCATGCAGGCCTTTGGCGGCATAGTCATCGCGATAAAAGGAAACGTCGATGAAGCCGGCCTTGTCTTTCAGGCCCAGGTCAGTCACCAGGCGTTCGGCTATCCAGGCACCGCCAGAATAAATGCCGACAATCGCAAGATGTTCCTGTACTGCTGCATGGGGCCGTATCTGATTCAGTAGTTGCTGGTACAGTGCTTCTGCATCCAGGCTGAGGTGTGGAGAAGTCATGGCGTTTCATCAAAATATTGTTGCAGGATAAGGGCAGCCGCGTCATCGTCGATAAATTCGCCACGTCGCGCATCCAGCACGGCGGAAGAATAACGTTCATCCACCAGTACCGCAGGCACATTGAAGCGACCATTGAGCTGATTGGCAAAACGCTTGCAGCGTTGTGTCATTTCATTATCCGCGCCATCGGAATGCATGGGCAGGCCGACCACACAGAGGACAGGCTGCCACTGTTCCATCAAGCGGCTGATTTCGGCAAATTTGCCATCATTGGTGGGGGCGTGAATAATGCTTAAGGCTTCTGCCTGGCGCAGAAAAGTATTTCCAACGGCAACGCCTATGCGTTTCAAACCAAAATCAAATGCAAGGACGGTACCGTCGCTCGCAGCCATCAGGCGTGTCCCGCATCGGCGGCGAGCATCATGGGGTCGATGCCCAGCAGTTTGATGGCAGCGGCGAAGCGCTCTTCCATAGGCAGATCAAACATGATGCTGGCGTCAGCGGCCACAGTCAGCCAGCCATTGGCCAGTATTTCCTGCTCCAGTTGACCGGCACTCCAGCCGGCATAACCGACACTGATCAGCACCTGTTCGGGGCCGTCACCGGCAGCCACGGCTTCCAGCACGTCTCTTGAGGTGGTAAAGGCGATGTCGTCCGTTACCTTGAGGGAAGATGAATACTTGCCAGGTGGCATATGCAGCACAAAACCGCGGTCATCCTGCACCGGGCCACCAAACATGACTGGGCGTTTGCCTATGGGGTGCGAATCGGGAATGATTTCCAGCTTCAGGTCTATACGATCAAACAGGCCAGCCACCGTCAAATCGGTAGGGCGGTTGATGACCATACCCATGGCACCGCGTGCACTATGCTCGCACAGGTAAATGACCGTGCCGCCAAAAATGGGGTCGAGCATGGAGGGCATTGCGATCAGGAAATGATTCGTCAGATTCAATTCCAAATTGGCATCGTCTTCAGTTTTCACTTTGAACTTGTGTTTGGCAGTCAGTGATGCAGACTGCGTTGCCTCATCGTGCAGATTGGTATGTAAGGATTTTGTTTGCTTCGCCATATTCGCATTTTAGCATTTTTAGCGTGCTTTTTCGATATGTGCTAAGGTGCCGCATAGCGTTTTAGTCACACTTTGTAAGCCCTGCCATTTAGTTCAGCTGATTTCTTTCATGCAAGAAAATAAACTTCGTTTTCAACGTTCCCTGGTCTGGTTCAGGCGGGATTTGCGCAATGTTGACCATGCAGCACTGCACCATGCCCTGCGCCACAGCGAGAGCGTCTTCTGCGCCTTCATTTTCGATGAAAAAATATTAAATGATTTACCAGACAATGACAGACGCGTCGCCTTCATCCATGAAAGCCTGAGCGAACTGGCAAAGGCACTGGAACAGATGGGTGGCGGCCTGATTGTGCGCCATGCCCTGGCAGAGGAAGAAATACCGCGACTGGCGCGTGAACTGGGCATTGATGCCGTGTTTGTCAATCATGACTATGAACCACAGGCAAAACTGCGTGATGCTGCCGTCCAGCAAAGCTTATCGGCAAGCAACTGCGCCTTCTTCAGTTACAAGGATCAGGTCATCTTTGAAAAAGCAGAAGTCTTGTCCCTGGCGGGCACGCCATTCTCGGTCTTCACGCCGTATAAAAATGCCTGGCTGAAAAAATTTCACGCTGATACCAGCGATTTCTATTCCCGTGCCTACCCCATAGAAAAGTATGCCCATAAGCTGGCCAGGCCCACCGCAAGCGGCATACCCAGTCTGGCAGAACTGGGCTTTCCTGCCGCCGCAGAAAGACGCATGCCGGTCGCCGCCGGCATGGCAGGTGCCAGCCAATTGCTGGATGACTTTCTGGGACGCATAAAACTGTATGACCAGTCGCGCGACTTCCCGGCCATCAAGGGACCGTCTTACCTGTCAGTACATTTGCGCTTTGGTACCGTATCCATCCGCCACCTGGTACAGGAAGCCATACAGCAAATGCGCATTGCCGCCAATCGCGGTGCCGAGGTCTGGCTGTCCGAACTGATATGGCGTGATTTTTATTTCATGATTTTACATCACCACCCCCATGTAGCCAGCCGTTCCTTCAAACCCGATTACGATGCCATACGCTGGGAAACCGGCCCCCAGGCCGACACCCATTTCACCGCCTGGTGCGAAGGTCGCACCGGCTACCCGCTAGTCGATGCCGCCATGCTGCAACTGAACCAGACCGGCTACATGCACAACCGCCTGCGCATGGTCACTGCCTGCTTCCTGATCAAGGACCTGGGCATAGACTGGCGTCGCGGCGAAGCCTATTTCGCCGAACAGTTGAACGACTTTGACCTGTCCGCCAACAACGGCGGCTGGCAATGGGCATCCTCGTCCGGCTGCGACGCCCAACCCTACTTCCGCATTTTCAACCCCATCACCCAATCAGAAAAATTCGACGCCGAAGGCAAGTTCATCAAGCGCTATCTGCCACAACTGGCCAAGCTCGACAAGCGCAGCATCCACGCACCATGGAAAGCCGCACCGCTATTGCTGGAACAGGCTGGTATCAAGATAGGCAAGGATTATCCATTTCCAATCGTTGAACATGACATGGCGCGCAAGCAGACTTTGACGCGGTATGCTGTTGTGAAGAAGGTGGCTACGCATGATGAGAGTGAATAAAAGCTAGAGACCTGTCCAACCTATATCTGTAGTAATTTGCAGTTGTTGGTTTTGACCTTGGGGTTGTTGTTGATTTTGAAGTTGCTTTTGACTTTCAACCGCTTGGGACGTAGCAATTTGTGCTTCACAGAAAATGGATCAGAAAGCTTCGTGTTTGAGCCAAGGGCGAGTTTCGAAGCTTTCCCATTTTTTGTGATGCACAAATTGTGCTGAAGCGTAGCGTAAGCACCCGAAGGGCAAGTCTGCGGTCGCCTTTTCTTTGGATACTTGCTTTTGGCGACGCAAAAGAAAGTATCTCGGCCGCCGGGCCGAGACCCGGCCTGGTTCTACGAAGGGCAATCGCTTTAATTAACGACGAAAGTATTCAGCGAACGCCGCTGGGGCGACGACGCCTGGGTCGCCTTTTTGGCATACCTTTTTGGCGAAGCAAAAAGGTATGTAGCCGCCGGTCTACCACCGGCCTGCGATCGCAATTCAACACATGTCCACATTGAAAATGGGCATCGGAAAAATCACTTTACGACCTGCTATGAACGCCGCTGGACTCCAGCCAAAAACTCGCTGGAGCGACGTTACTAAGTTCACGGTAATCAATCGATGCGCGCTGCCAACCGCATAAAAGCAAAAAAACACAAACACAAGCGAAAACGAAAGCAAGACAAAAACAAAAAAGCAGAAATCGCTCTCTGCTTTTTTAGTACATCAGCTACCGTGCAATTATACGATCACCGACGCATCCTTACCCACAAACCCCATGATAGCCCCCAACAGATCATCCTCTTGATACGGCTTACCAAAGTACTCATTCACACCGAGTTCTTTTGCATAATTGCGATGCTTATCCGCAGTACGCGAGGTAATCATGATGATAGGGATATGGCTGGTACGAGAATCGCTGCGTACGTTGCGTGTCAGATCGAAACCATCCATGCGCGGCATTTCAATATCCACCAGCATGACGTCAGGCGTGACCGATTGCAGTTGTTCCAGCGCATCGATGCCATCTTTCGCCAGGATGACCTGATACCCCTCACGTGTCAGCAAACGCTGGGTCACGCGACGCACTGTCAGCGAATCATCGACCACCATGACAGTGTGCTGGGTACGCAGGCCCTGTACCGGTTCGGACTTGGTCGGCGCCACTTCAGTTGCCGTATGCAGGGTGGCGACGGCACCCATTTCAGGTGCGGCTTCTGCACCCAGGTGTTGCAGACGGGCGTGCTCGTGTTCCATCCTGTGTGCCAGCGGGACCGGATTCAGAATCAACACGATTTCACCGGAACCCAGTACCGTGGCACCGGCAATACCGGTCATACGTGCCAGTTGCGGGCCAATGTTTTTAACCACCACCTCGCGGTTACCAACGATATCATCGACATGGATGGCAACCCGTTCACCACCACTCTTCATGATCAGCAAAGGTGTGTATTGCTGTGTAATCGGTGTTGCATCATCCTGACCAAGCATGGAAGACAGGTAATACAAGGTCACACGCTGGCCCTGCCACATGACAGCACCTTCGTTGTAGGCATTGGCAAGTGCAGGCGATTTCAATTGCTGTACCTGTTCAACCAGTACCGATGGCACGGCAAAAGTACGGCCACCGGAGCTCAACAGCACAACCTGGGTTACGGCCAGTGTCAAAGGCAGGCGGATGGTGAATTCTGCACCCTTGCCTTCATTGGTGGTGACTTCTACACGGCCACCCAGCGAGGCTGCTTCGGAACGGACCACGTCCATACCGACGCCGCGACCGGCAAGTTCAGTAATTTCCGCCGCCGTCGAGAAGCCGGGTTCGAAAATCATGTTGGCTGTTTCCAGTTCACCTGGATTGTCGTCATTCGTGATCAGGCCAACCGACAGCGCTTTTTCACGTATGCGTTTCAGGTTCAGGCCCTGGCCGTCATCGCTGAAGCGGATCACGACTTCATTACCTTCCTGACGGATTTCGATCAGCAATTCACCGGTTTCTTCCTTGCCGCTGTTGCGTCGTTGCTCACGGGTTTCAATACCGTGGACAATGGCGTTACGCAACAAGTGCTCAAATGGACCAGCCATTTTTTCCAGAACACCCCTATCCATTTCCACCGTCGCACCGCGAATATCCAGGTTCACGCGTTTATCGATTTCTTTCGAAGTTTGGCGTGTCACCCGATATAGGCGTTCGGAAATACTGGCGAATGGGATCATACGCACACGCATCAGATCTTGTTGCAGATCACGTGTCAAACGTGCCTGTACCAACAAGTCATTCGATGCGCCATCAATGGTGCGAGTCAGGTTGGTCTGTACGGTGGCCACGTCGCTAACGCTTTCGGCCATCATGCGTGTCAACTCTTGCAGACGCGTGAAGCGGTCAAATTCCAGCGGATCAAACTCACGGTCGGCAGAGTGTGCCATGCGTGAGGTGATCTGGGTTTCTGCCTGAATCTCGACTTCACGCAACTGATCGCGCAGACGAGTGACGTTTTCCGTCAATTCACTGAGGGACGAGCGCAGGGTGCTGACTTCATTTTCCAGGCGTGAACGCGAGATCGACACCTCACCGGCCTGGTTGACCAGGCGATCCAGGATATCGGCACGGACACGCACCAGCGTGACTGCTGCTGCCGGTGTATTGGCTGCTGGTGCCACTGCTGCCGGCAAAGAACGCGTCATCGTCGGCACGGCTGGTGTCAGATTGACCAGCTCATTTTTAACAACAGGCTGTTCTAAGGTGTTTGCCGCCAGTTGCTCCTGGAACTGATCGAGTTCCTGCGCGGTAGTCATGGCAGCATCAAACGCTGCCGGTGCAGCATAGGCGCCCGGATGTATCAGGCGGTCAAACATGTGCATGCTGTAATCGTGACGGGCCATCAGGTCGTCCAGCAAGGAAGCGCGTACGGCGCTGCCACCATGCATCAGACTTTCGATACGCGATTCCATGTCATGGATATGTTGACCCAGGCCCATCGCACCAGCCATCCGTGCACTGCCTTTGATGGTATGCATCAGACGGGCTATCGACTGTGGAATGGCACTGTCGTCCGGCTGTTGTTGCCACGAGCGCAGCAGTTGCCCCACCATAGGCAAGAGATCATTACCTTCTTCTATGAAGACCGGTAACAGATCCATATCCAGATCATCCTTGATCTGGGTGCCCTGATCTGCCACTGCAGGTACGTAGTCATTGACAGCAACAGCTTCTGGCACGACTGGGTGGACTATCGCCGGTATTACCGGAGCAACTGGCGTTGCCGGTGCATGTTGTTCTACAACAGGTTCTGGTTCTGCAACGGCGGCGACAGCAACAACTTCAGGTTCTGGCAAGACTTCTTCGATAAGCGCAGCATGCTCAACTTCCACAAGCACAGGCAATTCTGGCGCGTCGTGCAAGACAGGAATGTCAAACGCTTCAGTTACTTCAGGCAATGCCAGCGCTTCAACATGAATTTCTTCTGGTAAGGCTTCGGTTACGTCAGTAAATACCAGGTCCGGCACCAGGATTTCTGGTTCCATGACCGGTGTGGCCAGAACCAGTTCTTCAGGTAATGCCAGCGCTGGTTCATCCAGAACAGGCAATGTTTCTACCAGCTCTGCTTCTTCCGGCAGCGCCGCGGCAAGCAATTCTTCAGTTGCTTCTTCCAGTGGTGCAACTTCTTCCGCATGAGACAGGCTATCCAGGTCCAATCTATCATTGGCCGAGGTCAGGTATTCTTCATCCGCACCGATATTCGAACGCTCGATGACAACCTGCAACAGGCGGTCAAGCTCACGAATATCGGCAGGAGCAGACGCTGCCATTTCGGACAAGGCAAACTTCTGCAGCATGCGTTTGGCCGATTCCACGGAGTGATCAAGCACGTCATATTCATTGTCGAACAGGACGACCGGATGACGTTCCAGGCGTTGCAGAACGAATTCCAGGCTATGTGCCAATTCTTGCAATGGCTTCAATCCTACCGTCGCAGAACTACCTGCCAGCGAGTGGCTGGCGTGGATCGCATGGGTGGAAACGTGACGATGCGGTTCATGCCGCCATTCAGCAAAATCCTGCACCAGGAAGCGCACGATTTCATCGGTTTCTGCCATGTAGATAGAGTACAGCGGCAAGCTGATTTCGATATCGCCGATGCGCTTGACGTTGTCATCCACATCGGATATCGGTGCAGACAAATCAGGGAATTCTATGATTTGCGCAGTAGCAACTTCAACCGGTGTTTGCAGGATAGCTGGCTCGTCCTCAACCACGACAGGTATTTCAACAACAGGCACTTCAGCCAACTCAGTGACCTCGACAGGGGCGACATCAGCCAGGGCAGTAATTTCTTCCGGAACCAGAGTGTCGGGCGTGCTGAGGATATCTTCTGCCACCAGCGATTCGGCCGCGACCGTATCCGCCAGCGCTGGCAATTCCTCTTCGACCGGCAATACATCCAGTGTCAGTGTTTCTGCAACCGGCAAGGCCAGCAATTCTTCTGCCTTTACTGGCACATCTGCAGACAGCGCTTCAACAAAAGCTGTTTCAGGCAATGTCGCTTCCACATGCAGATCAGGTATCTGTATGGCGTCGACAGGCTCAAGCAGTGCAGGAATTTCTGCACTGACTGCCTCGCTGACAGTCGTTCCCAGGTCTGCGATCGGCAATTCGTCGAATGCAGCCAGTTCCAGTGGGGTAGCGCTGATGATTTCTTCCACGACCGGCAGAGCCAGTGCTTCGATAACAATCGGCTCTTCCGGAGTGAGTGACAATTCTGGCACAGGCACTTCTGCCACTAGCAATTCGGCTACCGGTTCCGCAACTGCCACGGGTTCCGCCGGAGCCACTGCCACCACTTGTGGTACTTCTGGCTCGTCGACATAATCCAGGCCTGCCTTGACGCGTTCAGCCGCAGCAATAATACGGGCACCAGTGCGTGGTGATGTACCGTTCTGTTTCAGCTCATCGACCCATACCAGCATCTCGCTGGAAGTATGCTCAAGCAGGGAATATAAACTTTCTTCACCGTCACGTGACTCTGACAACCAGAGATTCATGACTTGTTCTATGTTCCACGCAGCTTCGCCAAACACATTCAGGCCAACCATGCGGCCACTGCCCTTGAGTGTATGGAAAGAGCGGCGCAGGCTGGTCAGGTATTCCTGATTGTCCGGATCTTTTCTGGACAACGGTAAAGTGTCCTGGACAAAGGCCAACACTTCATCTGCTTCCATCAGGAAGATTTCCAGCAATTCGGCATCGATTGCCTGATCTGCTGCTGCCGTGTCTTCTACCGGTGCAGCAACTGCTGCTGGTGCCACTTGTATGGTGGTAGCGACCAGGTCTGGCAAAGCTTCTGCCGCGCTGACTTCTGTGGCCGCTGCCAGATTCTCAACTTCTTGCGCATGCGCCAGTTCCAGTTCTGCAGCATGCGCTGCAGCTTGCGCCTCGAACACATGCTCTTCTTCAGGCAGATGGATGTCAGTACTAGGCAGCAATTCTTTGGCTGCCTGCGCTTCCAGCAAATTGGAGCGGAACACGCCGGCTTCGTGGTCGAAGCTGAATTTTTTCTTGACGGTATCCGGCTGCGACTGCAAGGTTTCGATGAAGAATGACAGGGCACCGATGTTTTGCGCCACGTTCTGATGGGCGGCAACCTGTGCATCACCCTGGGCAGTCGCAGCGCCTTCTTCCTGATTGGCAAACTGCGCAATCAGTTGACGCGTATGTTCCACTGCGGCCATGGCATCATCCTGATCGAGGATGGCAAGTGCGCCGCCAACCTGATGCAAGACGCCGTCAATCGGTTTCAGGGTATCTTTATTGGCAGGCGTACGGAAATATTCGTCCAGAATTTTTTCTATATGACGCAGGCTCGATTGCATCTCTCCCACCAGCACGCCCATGGTCTGGCGTTGCTGTGCCTCGCGTGAAATTTCACCCATCCAGCTGGACTGGGTTTGTGGTACCTGGCCAGATACCACCGCCAGCAAGCGCTTGGTGATTTCTTCAGCACGCTCGGCAAAATGAGCCGGCAAACGCGTCACATTATCCAGCGCATGTTCAACAAACAGCAGGCTGGTTGCCAGTTCCAGGCCCATTTTGCTGCCATCTGGCGAATGTGCCACACTGCGGGCAATTCCATTCAGTTCACGCAATAATTTCGACAAAGCTGGCGCATTCAAACCAGTGCCTGTCTCTGCCAGGTCACTCATTTTGTGGGAGAATTTATCTGCCAGGCCATTTTCGCCATTGGCAATCCTGCCCCACAGATTCTTGGCGGCAGACAGTTGTTCTTTTGCAGTTGTTTGCGCACCAGCTGTGATCTGACCATAGTTCTTTTGATCATAATCAGCAGGCACTGTATTGTCTAACTGGTAGGCCTTGCGTATACGGGCTACAAATGACGATGGGGTGTCGACCTGCGCCAGGAAAAACAGGGTATCGCACAACAAACGTTCAGGAATGGCAGTAGCGCCTTCCACCAGGCGACGAATCTGCAAATTGATGCGGCCAAATATCTGCTTCGCATGTTGCTGATTGCTTTCAAAACCGCCATGGCTGACTGAGTCAACAAAAGCCCGCATGACCACCCAGAATGCTTTCGCCTGGGAGTTGCTTTGGCCCTGTTCAATTTCAGCCAACAGATCATGCATGGATTGTGCAGCAATGCTCTGTTGTGTCTTGTCTTTACTGGTCAATACGGTCAACAACAATTTTTCAAAGCGTTGACGCAAGGTCGCAACATTGATGGCAGAGGGTTTGCTGCTGACAGCCAGTTCGGGTATCTGTTCCTTTGCATACAACGAAGGGAAAAACAGATCGGCCGGATGTATTCTTTCAGCGCCCTTTAATTCCAGCAAACCGCGATAGTAAGGGAACAAGCGTACCGGCTGATGTGGCGAGCCGGACAACAAATCTTCCAGATAACGCAAGACTGCATGAAAAGCATCAACGATCACGTCAACATGCGCTGGCGTCATTTCCAGCTGACCGCTTTGCAAACGTCCGAGTAATTCCTCTATGGTTTCTGTAACGACGGATACACCATCGATATCAACAATCTGCAAGGCGCCATGGGCCTGATGCAGATAACTTTTCGCATGCAAAATGGTGGTTGGGCGGGTTTCAGCATCTTGGGTAAGCGCATCTTTGAGCATCTTCCCAGCGTTCGTGATGGCTTCCCGCACTTCTCCCATCACCCAGGAAAGCGGTCCGATGTCGAACTGTTCCTGTGGAAGATCTGGCGATTTTGATAAATCGGATGTCATGCGTACTCCGCAAACTCAAGGGCAATGAACCGCAGTTCATTGCCGTGCAAATATGATAGGGTTGCAGCTAGTACAACCGGGGCGTGAAAATCAGGCAGCAACCCGGAACCGTGACACTGAGTTCTTGAGTTCTTCAGCCAACATGGACAATTCCTTAATGGAAACCGCAGTTTGCTGCGTACCATGCTGGGTTTGCTCGGTGATGGTCAAAATGTGCTGAATATTTTGTGCCACGCCGTTAGCTGATGTCGCCTGTTGTTCCGTCGCCAGCGAGATGCCTTGAATCAGTTCCGCCAGACGGTTGGAAACGCTACGGATTTCAGACAAGGCGGTACCCGCCGCATCTGACAGTTTCGCTCCCTCAACCACACCCTGAGTGGATTTTTCCATCGCGGCAACCGCGTCATGGGTATCCGTTTGAATCGTACGCACCAGCGCACCAATCTGCTTGGTCGCTTCAGCCGAACGTTCCGCCAGACGCTGAACCTCTTCCGCAACCACCGAGAAGCCTCGACCCGCTTCACCCGCTGACGCTGCCTGAATCGCCGCATTCAGCGCCAGAACGTTGGTTTGTTCAGTAATGTCGGAAATCAGTTCAGTGATCTCACCAATCTCCTGGGAAGATTCACCCAGTCGTTTAATACGTTTGGAAGTTTCCTGGATCTGTTCGCGAATCTCGTTCATACCCTTGATCGCGTTTTCCACCGCATGGGCACCTTGTTCCGCCGCAGCAACCGATTGACGCGCAACCAGAGCAGATTCATTCGCAGAGCGGGACACGTCGGTAATATCTGCCGCCATCGTCAACACCACCTGACCAGCATCACTGATCTCACGTGATTGCTGTTCAGAAGCGTTCAACAAATCGGTAGAAATATTCTGCGCCTGATTGGACGCTGAAGTAACCTGTTCCGCTGTGGTCGTTACCCGGCCTACCAGACCGCGCAACTCTTCCACCGTATAGTTAACCGAGTCGGCAATCGCGCCCGTGATATCTTCGGAAACCGTCGCTTGCACCGTCAAGTCACCATCCGCAACCTCTTGCAATTCATTCATCAGTCGCAAAATCGCAGCCTGGTTCTGATCGTTGGCAGCTTTCGCTTCTTCTTCTTGCTTTTGCGCCTGCATCATCTGTGCACCGGCTTCCAGGCGGCGTTCATTCGCCTCTTTCGCACGGTTACGGCTATCCTGCAACAGTACCAGGGCAACACCGACCGCAGCTAGCAAGGCAATGACAGCGCTGACCAGCATCAGCCAGAAAGAGATGTTGGTGGAATCCTGTTGGGCGGTATAGTTCTTCTGCAGTTTATTGAGCTTGTTTTTCAAATCTTCATTTTCATTAAACAGCAATTGTTCCGACTGTTTGGCAGCAATGAAGTTTTGCAGGTTACCCAGAATACTGGATACAAAGACCTGGTATTCGCCGAAAGTTTTTTGCAGCTCGGTGAGCTTGTCGCGCGTATCGGCATCTTTGGTTGCTGTCAGGCGCAATACATCGCTGCCTTTCAGGAAGCCATCCACCAGATCACGGAAGGTATTGGTATCCTTACCCAGCAAGAACGCCGTTTCAGGATTAACACCCTCGGAAGTCAGGAATTCATTCGCACTACGACCCAGACGCTGGGTCAACATGACCAACTGACCGGCAGCATTGATTTCACGTGCAGAACCACCGCCCTGTACTTTCAGGGTGGAAATCTGCTCTGTCAGTTCCAGCAGCAAAGGTGACAGCGCATTCATTTTTTGCAGAGTCTGACCGAAACCGGTCAATTCTTTCTGACGATTCAAAATCGTTTCGGCTGCCTTGTTGGAATTACCCCAGGCTTTTTGTGCTTCCTTGACTACTGGCTCAAGGTTGGAATCGGCACGGTCAACGATACGACCCTGATAATTACCGCCGTTCAACAGTATCGTCAAATCGGTGTTCATCTCACTACGGCTGTCTTTCAGCTGTTTAAAGGCTTCGACGTTACCCTGAATCGCATTCGGTGCCGCTTTACCGATACGCTGCGAGTGCATCAGCGCCTCACCAGCGATCTGTGCCTGAGTGGAGATCAGGGCAGACTGATTGGCATTCATCCAAACGAATATCGCACCCATCAGCAAGGCCAGCGCCATGATGATAGACAGGATACGCATCTGCTGCTGCAGGGACATGCGGCCAATGATAGGCAGGCGAATATCGCCGCCTTTTTCAAGCGCATCACCAATGAAGGTCGCATCCGCAGGCGCGTCCTGCTTCAGTGCCACGGACTCTGCCGCCGCTGCATGCGGTGCTTCAGGTGACAGCATTTTGACGTTGCTTGCTTCTTCAATTTCAATCGAATCAGCATTTCCGAACGACCTTGCCGTGCCTTCTGCTCCGTCAATTTCCGGATCTTCTTTTCCCTTGGAAGAGAACGGTAGATTAAATGCCATTACTAAGTCTCCTAAACGATTGAAAAGCAATCAGCCTTGCTGCTAAATGATGCATGCTGACTATAAGCCTATTTGCAAAAAATCCTGATCCTGTACCAACATCGCCAGGCTGAGTTCGAACCATATATTGCCGTCACGGTCACGATACTTTTTCTTCAGCCAGACTTTGTTTTCAAGATGCTCTGTTTCCAGCGGTAGTTCTTCCATTTCGGAAACGGCACGCAAACCGAGAACCTGGGATACCAACAAACCGCTATTGAATGCCATGCCCGGTGCAAACGCCACAATCCGGCATGAACTATCCAGCTTGGTTGCATCCTTACCCTGGAAACGTGGCAGATCAACGACACCAGTCAAATTACCGCGGATATTTGACAATCCTATATACCAGTCACGCGTCAGCGGCACTCTGGTCAGGGCCCCCGCGGTGACGATCTCTCCGGCCTCACGCAAATCCAGAAGATAGCGGCCCTGTCCTATCATAATGCCCAATTGACTGAGTTTGGTATAGCCGCCACGCTGCGCGGCCTGCATCCGTTCCAACAACTGCGCCTGAAATTCACGCAAGCGGGTACGACGCACGCCCTTATCAGTTTTGACAATTTCCAGATTTGCTGCAGCAGGGTCACGCACAGTCTGATTCATGAGGCAATCCGAAGATATCTTTTATTGTAAGTACTAGAAATGGAATTCCAGATCCCGATTAGCCGAGGGCAGAAATCTTTGCCAGCAGCTCAACAGGATCAATCGGCTTGACCAGGTAATCACGCGCACCCTGACGCAAGCCCCAGATACGGTCGGTTTCCTGATTTTTACTAGTGCAAATGATGACCGGCACGTCTTGTGTGTCCGGGTCTTTTGCAATCGCACGCGTAATCTGGAAACCATTTTGACCTGGCATGACTACATCCATCAAAATCAGTTGCGGCTTGTCCGCCTTGATTTTTGTCAGGGCTTCTTCACCGTTTTCAGCAGTGGACACTGAAAAACCATTTTTCACCAGTACATCGGTCAGGAAATAGCGTTCTGTCGGAGAATCGTCTACTACCAGAATTTTTTGAATGGCCATCTTGTTTTTACCTCACATTAACTAACTTCATATATAACTAGGTCGCTGTCGTGTAATTTCTCACCGTTTTCAGCAGGCTATCTTTTGTAAATGGCTTGGTCAGATACTCATCTGATCCGACCATGGCACCACGAGCACGGTCAAATAAACCGTCTTTGGAAGACAACATAATTACCGGTGTATCCCGGAATTTCGCGCTTTTTTTTATTAAAGCACAAGTTTGATATCCATCCAGTCTAGGCATGAGGATATCGCAAAAAATCAGGTCTGGACGAGAATCATTTATCTTGGCCAGCGCATCAAATCCATCTTCGGCCAAAACTATCTTGTATCCAGCCTGACCAAGAAAAATCTCGGCAGAACGGCGGATGGTGCTGCTATCGTCGATCACCATGATTTTCAAGTTTTCGTTGCCTGTCAACGTTGACATAAAATCATCTCTTCTCTGCAGTATTAAGGTCACATATCACTGTAACAAAAAATAGTAGTTTTGCGCTTTTTTTCCTTGAATAAACATACTAAGCAACATCAAAATCGTCAAATAGTTCAGATTATTATCAAATTGCGACCATTTCGAAATCTTCTTTGCGTGCGCCGCACTCCGGACAGGTCCAATTCATCGGTACATCGTCCCAACGGGTGCCGGCCGGTATACCATCTTCGGGCGAGCCTTGCTCTTCGTCATACACCCAACCACAAATCAAACACATCCACGCCTTGAAACCACCCTTTTCCGTTACCGTATCAGTCACGACTAAAACCCTTCAATCAAGTAAAATATTGAAACTGCTGCAAATATTCTGTTTGCATTGTGTTATTAATGGCATTTGCGCGAGTAATTTAAGTCCCCACGAAGTCAGCTATATTAATCTACCCAACGTGCAAAACCAAATTTCTCCACTAATACTTAGCTTTGGCGCCTCCGATCCAGTGGCAGCAACCGGCATCCCGGCCGATCTCGCCTCATTTGCGGCGATGGGTTGTTACGGACTACCCGTGATGACTGCCATTTTAACTGGTGACACGGCACAAATCGATGATTTACATCCACTGGAAGCCGATCTGGTCGATGAACAAGCCCGCAGCGTGCTGGAAGACATGCCGGTACTGGCCTTCAAGGTCGGTCAGGTTGGCAGCGTGGAAAATGTGACCGTCATTGCCGAAATCGTTTCCGACTACCCTGAGCTGCCCATGATACTGGACCCATTCAATGCCGTCATCATTGAACAGGGACCGGAAGCCGAGGATCTGGTACTGGCCATACGCGAATTGCTGATACCCCAGGCCAGCCTGCTGATGATTTCTGCAGTCGAACTGTCGCGTCTGGCGGAAACCTGGAAAGAAGGCGGTGAAAGCGAAGACCTGGCAGCCGATGCCATGACACTCATAGAATCCGGTTGCGAATATATATTAGTGACCGGCACCGCCAGCGACAGTAATGAATTCGCCAATACTTTATATGATGAATCTGGCGTGGTCCGACATGATCTGTGGCAAAGACTGCCCGGCTCGCATGCGGGTGCCGGCTCCACCTTGTCAGCCGCCATTGCCGCGCTGGTGGCGAATGGCCTGGACATTCCTGATGCGGTGCTGGAAGCACAAGAATTTACCCATGCCGCACTTAGCCACGCACAAAGGCTGGGCATGGGCAGACTGATACCAGACCGTTACTTCTGGGCCAGAGAACCCGGCTGAGCCCCATTCTGCTTATACATAGCGCCCCTTTTGAACCTGAATTGCCACACCACATTGAAGCTCCATCATGACCGATAAAAACGATATCCTGTTTGCACGCGCCCAGAAAACCACTCCCGGCGGCGTGAATTCCCCTGTGCGTGCATTTCGCTCCGTAGGTGGCACGCCCCGCTTCATCACGCGTGCACAAGGCCCTTACTTCTGGGATGCAGAAGACCGGCGCTATATTGATTACATTGGCTCCTGGGGTCCGGCCATCGTCGGTCACGCCCACCCGGAAGTCATCAGTGCGGTACAGGCTGCTGCTGCCCGCGGCCTGAGTTTTGGTGCGCCGACCGAAGGCGAAATCGAGATGGCAGAAGAAATCTGCAAACTCGTGCCCAGCATCGAACAGGTGCGTCTGGTCTCCAGCGGCACCGAAGCCACCATGAGCGCCCTGCGTCTGGCCCGTGGTGCCACCAAACGCGACAAGATCATCAAGTTTGAAGGCTGCTACCACGGCCATGCCGACTCTTTATTAGTCAAGGCAGGCAGTGGCCTGCTGACCTTTGGCAACCCGACCTCTGCCGGGGTGCCGGAAGACTTCAGCAAACACACGCTGGTGCTTGACTATAATAATAGCCAGCAGTTGGAAGAAGTGTTCGCTTCCATCGGTGCTCAGATCGCCTGCGTCATCGTCGAACCGGTGGCCGGCAATATGAACCTGATCCGCGCCACGCAAGAATTCATCGATACCATGCGCAAGCTGTGTACCCAACATGGCAGCGTCCTGATTTTTGATGAAGTGATGTGTGGTTTCCGCGTGGGCCTGCATGGTGCGCAAGCTTTATATGGCGTGCCAGCTGATCTGACTTGCCTGGGCAAGGTCATCGGCGGTGGTTTGCCGGTGGCTGCCTTTGGTGGTCGCGCCGATCTGATGGGACATATGGCCCCCTTGGGTGGCGTGTATCAGGCCGGCACCTTATCGGGCAACCCGGTCGCCGTGGCAGCGGGCATGACAACCCTGAAAATTATCCAGCAAGCCGGCTTTTATGAAAACCTGACTACGCAAACCCGCAAGCTGGTGGACGGCTTAAGTGCCGCCGCCAAAGCAGCCCATGTCGCCTTCTGTGCCGATGCCGTGGGTGGCATGTTTGGCCTGTATTTTGCCAATGAAGTACCGGGTTCTTATGCTGCCATGATGGCCAGTGACAAAGACCGGTTCAACCGTTTCTTCCACCTGATGCTGGACCAGGGTGTCTACCTGGCGCCATCCGCCTTTGAAGCAGGCTTCGTTTCTGCACAACATGATGATGCCATCATTGCCGACACGATTGCAGCAGCAGAAAAAGCTTTCGCGCAACTCTGATCTATATAGTAAAGCAGCGTGCCGTGACACGCTGCCTGTATCTCTGTTTCTGCTTATGTCTCTGCTTATATCTCCGCTCTAGCTCTCTATATTAGTACATTCAGTTTTTCGTCCGGAAATCCACCTGCCCTGGCCGTCCCGGCAAATTCAAATTCGCATGCGGCACGGGTGTCTGGCTGATGACTTTGCCACGGCGCAGCACATGGGTACGGGCGGCGCGCAAGCGTATCGC
Organism: Undibacterium sp. Di26W; assembly: GCF_049340265.1. Lineage (NCBI taxonomy): Bacteria > Pseudomonadati > Pseudomonadota > Betaproteobacteria > Burkholderiales > Oxalobacteraceae > Undibacterium > Undibacterium sp. Di26W. Next base: position 185,246 of record NZ_JBMPOR010000003.1, on the reverse strand, counting down.
CTCAACCGGATCGCTGGCATCCAATATCACCAGGTCAGCATTGCAGCCCACTTCCAGCCCATAGCCTTCCAGCCCCAGTATGCGCGCTGGTGTCGCAGTCACTGCCTGGAAGCACTGGCGCATGGCATCCTGCCCCGTCATCTGGGCGACATGCAAACCCATCTGCGCCACATCCAGCATATCGCCCGACCCCAGGCTATACCAGGGGTCCATCACACAGTCGTGGCCAAAGGCCACTTCTATCCCGGCCGCCAGCATTTCCGGCACCCGGGTCATGCCACGACGTTTGGGATAGGTATCATGCCGGCCCTGCAAGGTGATATTAATCAGAGGGTTGGCGATGGCAGCCACTCCGGCTTCGCGTATCAGTGGCAGCAACTTGCTGACATAGTAATTGTCCATGGAATGCATGGAAGTCAGGTGCGAGCCAGCGACCCGGCCCTGCATGCCCAGTCTGTGCGTATGGTAGGCCAGGGTTTCAATATGGCGCGACAGTGGGTCATCCGATTCATCGCAATGCATATCCACCCGCAAGCCTTTTTCAGCAGCAAACTCGCACAGCAGGCGCACGGATTCTGCGCCATCGGCCATGGTGCGCTCGAAATGCGGGATGCCGCCGACCACATCAACACCCATGGCAATCGCGCGTTTCAGATTATCCATGGCAGTGGCGCTGCGCAAAATACCATCCTGTGGAAATGCCACCAGTTGCAAATCCAGATACGGCGCGACCCGACGCTTCACTTCCAGCAAGGCTTCGACAGCCAGCAAACGGTCATCGCAAATATCCACATGTGATCGGATTGCCAGCAAGCCACGACCAACAGCCCAGTCACAATAGCGCATGGCTCTTTCCACCAATGCTTCTTGCGTCAGCATGGGTTTCAATTCTCCCCACAGGGCGATGCCTTCCAGCAAAGTGCCGGACTGGTTAACCCGCGGCAAACCATAGCTGAGTACCGCATCCATATGAAAATGGGCATCGACAAAGGGGGGCGTAACCAGATTGCCACGTGCATCAATCTCTTCTGCCCCCTTGACCGCCAGCGCCACTGCCACTGCACTGATACGTCCATCCTGAATGGCAATATCCAGTCCCTTGCGACCATCCGGCAAACTGGCGTTACGAATAACAAGATCGTTCATCAGAAATCTCTCTATATAGTTATTACACAATAGTTATTACATAAAATTTACGCCGCGAACCGCATCCTGCGTCATAATCTTGACACAGAAAGGCAGGAATCTTATGGCAACAATGAAGCAAGTCGCAGAGAAAGCCCGGGTTTCCACAACCACGGTTTCTCACGTCATCAATAATACCCGTGTCGTCAGTGAAGATGCACGTGAGCGTGTGCTGGCTGTCATTCAGGAATTGCGCTACATCCCCAGCGCCGTCGCCCGCAGCCTGAAAAATGACCGCACCCACACTCTGGGTATGATGATACCGAATAATTCCAATCCCTATTTTGCAGAAATCATACAGGGTATAGAAGATGCGTCATTCAAGCTGGGCTATAACATCATCCTGTGCAATTCCTACGATGATCCCAAAAAACAGGCGGCCTATATTCGCGTATTGATGGAAAAACGTATCGATGGCTTGATCCTGGTGTCATCGGGGTCGGATGAAGAACTGACTCAGTTGCTGGCCGACGAAGGCATTCCCAAGGTATTGGTGGATCGCGAAGTATCAGGCGTGGTGGCAGATTTTATCGAAGCCGACCATGAACAGGGCGGCTATGAGGCAACCCGTTATCTCATCGGCCTGGGTCACACGCAGATTGCCTGCGTTGCCGGACCGGATATTTTGCTACCCAGTGGCGACCGCGTGACCGGTTACCGACGCGCCCTCAGCGAAGCGGGGCTGGCCTTCAAACCGGAATACCTGGTGCATGCCGACTTTACCAGCCAGGGCGGGTTCAACGCCTTTCAGCAATTACTGGGCTTGCCGCAGCGGCCAACAGCCATCTTTGCCAGTAATGACTTGATGGCGATAGGCGGCATTTGTGCCGCCAACGAAGCCGGTGTCAGGATACCTGGCTCCCTGTCCGTCATTGGCTATGATGATATCGCCCTGGCTTCGTTCAGCACACCACCACTGACCACCATTGCCCAACCGAAAAAGGATATCGGTAACCTGACGGCGCAGATTCTGGTGAACCGCATCGTTGACCCGGAAGCACCGTTAAGGCGTGAAATGCTGATGCCGCAACTGGTCATTCGCCAGTCTACCTCGAAGCCAGATCAATAAGCAGGCTGGCGCCAGCCATAGCAGCCCACCACACGGAAACTATTTACAGCAGCGCCAGTAGCTTGGGGAACCCTTCGCTCAACACCTTGTTTAGTATTTGCAAGATGATCAGGGCAACCAGCGGCGAGAAATCCAGGCCACCCAAAGGCGGGATCAATTTGCGCAAAGGCGATAGCAGGGGCTCATTCAGGGCCCGGATAAATGGCGCAAAAGGTGCCTGTGGGTTGACCCAGCTAAAAATGGCTTCCAGCACCAGCAAGGCCATCAAGCCATACAATATCCACTGCACCATGCGAAAAACCGCCAGCAGCAGGATGGTATTCAAAGAAAAATGCGATATCAGCCAGACATCCAGCACCATGGCCAGTAGCGACACCAGAAATGCCGCTATCAGTGTCGCCCAGTCATAGCCCCGAAACCCTGGCACTACCCGCCGTATGGGGTGCACCAGCCAGTCCGTCAACTGGAAAATAGCCTGGGCCAGCCCCATTGGTGGGCGAACCCGCTGCACCTGCATCCAGAAACGCAACAGCAAAAACCCTGCAAACAAGCCTGTCACCGTATCAATGACAAAAGTGAAAATTTCATATAACACGATGCATCCTCAAAAAAAAACCCACTGCATGACGAATCAAACAGTGGGTATTGTGCCTGAATAAGACCAGGCAACCAAGCATATCAAAGATTATGCCGGGCGATTACCAGTTGGGAAAGGCCAAGCTGCGTTTGGACTAACAACGGTTTTTGCATCAGGTGTCGCTGGTTTTGCTGGAGCGGCCTTTTTTGCGGCTGGCTTAGCCGCGGCTTTTTTTGCGGCTGGCTTTGCTGCTGCTTTTTTTACAGCCGGTTTGGCGGCAGGTTTAGCTGCTGCTTTTGCGGCCGGTTTAGCTGCAGCTTTTGCTGCTGGCTTGGCGGCAGCTTTTTTGGCTGCTGGTTTAGCTGCGGCTTTTTTAGCTGCTGGCTTAGCTGCGGCTTTTTTGGCTGCTGGCTTAGCTGCAGCTTTTGCTGCTGGCTTGGCTGCGGCTTTTTTAGCTGCTGGCTTAGCTGCGGCCTTTTTGGCTGCAGGTTTGGCTGCGGCTTTTTTAGCTACTGGCTTAGCTGCCTTGGCTGCTGGTTTAGCTGCAGCTTTTGCTGCTGGCTTGGCGGCGGCTTTTTTGGCTGCTGGTTTAGCTGCGGCTTTTTTAGCTACTGGCTTGGCGGCGGCTTTTTTGGCTACTGGTTTAGCTGCGGCTTTTTTAGCTACTGGCTTAGCTGCTTTGGCTGCTGGTTTAGCTGCTGGCTTGGCGGCAGCTTTTTTAGCTGCTGGTTTAGCAACGGCTTTTTTAGCTGCGGCTTTTGCTGCTGGCTTGGCGGCTGCTTTTTTAGCTGCTGGTTTAGCTGCGGCTTTTTTAGCTGCCGGTTTAGCTGCAGCTTTTGCTGCAGGCTTAGCGGCGACTTTCTTTGCAGCAGGTTTTTTTGCTGCAGCTTTTTTCGCGGCCGGCTTCTTGGCTGCTACTGGTTCGTCTGGTGACGGTTGTGGTGCTGTTGCCATTTTGTTTCTCCTTCGGTAGAGATGGAAAAAATCAGATAAAAATTAAATCCGCTCGATCCATTCAAGCGGATTATTCATCGGCACAAACAAGATCGCTGTTTGCGCTAATGAATTCTGCACCGGCCGAACTGCTGCATCCCCTCTATTGATGTAGCACTTCAGCCATCATGGTTTGCCAAATGCCAGACGCTCCCGTCATGGCGCAAACCTAAAAACCGTCGGCATTCAGCGATTAAGCCTGCTTAATTGCTTGCTTATTTGCTTGCTTAACTGCCGACGTCGGTATTCTTTTGCGAAATACAAAGACCAATAGCCACAATACCCAGATTCGCCAGGTATTGCGGCACTAACAGTTCAAAGCAATTTAATCTATGACTGTCCATTCAGTTTGGTGAGGCCTCTCGCGTTTTACATCTTGTGCAAACTTATGAGTCATCCCACAGGTTTGTTCTGATCAACTTAGATAATCATTGACTGATTAACTCGGTCCTGCCCGGTTTTTTGTCCGGCTGCCAGAAATGTCGCATTACCTTCGTACTGCGCATATGAAGCAAAACTTCATTTAATCAAGACTGGCTTTACATCACATCAGAACTTACCTGCACCGGTTTCCGGTGGTCGCTGTTCAACAGCGCTTTCTCCACCTACTCCCAATTAAGGGCTCCACCAGTTTGGTACTCAATTACACGTGTCTCAAAAAAGTTGCGCTCTTTTTTCAGGTCTATCATTTCACTCATCCAAGGGAAAGGATTTTCTTCCTGAGGGAACAGCGCTTCGAGACCAATTTGTTGTGCGCGGCGATTTGCAATGAAGCGTAAATAACCTTTGAACATTGGCGCATTCAAACCGAGCACTCCACGCGGCATTGTATCCTCTGCGTAACGATATTCCAACTCTACAGCACGCAAAAACAACGATTTAATTTCATCGCGAAATGCCGGAGTCCACAAATGTGGATTTTCCATCTTAATTGTATTGATCAAATCGATCCCGAAATTGCAGTGCATCGATTCGTCGCGCAAGATGTATTGGTATTGTTCAGCCGCGCCCATCATTTTATTTTGACGGCCAAGTGCCAGAATCTGTGTGAAGCCGACATAGAAAAACAGACCTTCCATCAGGCAGGCAAATACGATCAGGGACTTGAGCAAGGTCTGATCTGCCTCTGTGGTGCCGGTCTTGAATTCAGGGTTGGTCAGCACGTCGATGAAAGGAATCAGGAACTGATCCTTGTCGCGGATAGAGTCGACTTCGTTGTAGGCATTGAAGATTTCTGCCTCATCCAGGCCCAGCGATTCAACGATGTATTGATAGGCGTGGGTGTGGATGGCCTCTTCAAATGCCTGGCGCAGCAGATACTGACGGCATTCTGGTGCCGTGATGTGACGGTAGGTACCCAGCACGATATTGTTGGCAGCCAGGGAATCAGCCGTCACAAAGAAGCCCAGATTGCGTTTCACCAGGCGGCGTTCATCTTCCGTCAGGCCATTCGGGTTTTTCCAGAGTTCAATATCACGCTGCATATTGATCTCTTGCGGCATCCAGTGGTTGGCGCAACCTGCCAGGTATTTGTCCCAGGCCCATTTATATTTGAAGGGAACCAGTTGGTTGACGTCGGTGGTGCCATTGATGATGCGCTTGTCGGCAGCATTGACACGGCGTGCCACAACTTCGGGGGAAACCACGACCGGTTTGCTGACCAGCGCCGGATTCAGGGCAATATCCTGCGTTTGCAAACGCTGCTGCAAATCCATACCGCCCACATGACGCGGGCCTCGCGCTGCCGGAGCTGCCGGCGTGACTTCATCATCCCAAGATAACATTATTTATTTCCTTACTTTTGTAACAGCTTGTATTTTTATGGGAAGAAGCCTGGCCCGCACTTCTTCCCGCAACCTTCTGGTCTTGCCATTCGCCCGCAGCTTATTGCCAACTTATTGGCGGCAGCGTATTTGCAGCTTACTGGCAAGCCTCGCACTCTTCAAAGCCAGCGTCACCAGGACGCAACATGCAGGCCGGGCCATCCGTCTCTTGCGCGCCCGCTGTTGCACCGGCTGCTGCGGCAGCATAGCCGCCGCTATTGCCATCCACCGACACCGCATTCAATGCACCCGTCTTGCTGGTGGATTTTTCAGTGTGCGTTGCACCAATCGTACGCAGGTAATACGTGGTTTTCAAACCACGCAACCAAGCCAGCTTGTAGGTTTCGTCCAGTTTCTTACCGGATGCGCCAGCCATATAGATGTTCAGGGACTGCGCCTGATCTATCCATTTTTGACGACGTGAAGCCGCTTCCACCAACCAGGATGGGCTGACTTCAAATGCGGTTGCATACAGGGCGCGCAGGTCTTCCGGGATACGGTCTATACGTGCCAGGCTGCCGTCAAAGTATTTAAGATCGGCAATCATGACTTCATCCCACAGGCCACGGTCTTTCAGATCACGCACCAGATGCTCGTTGATTTCTGTAAATTCGCCAGACAGATTCGACTTCACATACAGGTTCTGGTAAGTCGGCTCGATACAGGCGGACACACCGATGATGTTGGAAATGGTCGCTGTCGGTGCAATGGCCACGCAATTCGAATTGCGCATGCCAAATTGCTTGATGCGATCACGTACCACTGTCCAGTCCATGCTTTCCGAGAAATCGGCTTCCAGGTAACCGCCACGTTCTTCAGCCAGCAGTTTCAGGGAATCTTGCGGCAAGATGCCACGGTCCCACAGCGAACCACGATAAGAACTGTAACGGCCACGCTCTTCTGCCAATTCGGTGGATGCCAGGTAAGCGTAATAGCAAACGGCTTCCATGGACGTGTCAGCAAACTGTACAGCGTCCAGCGATGCATAAGGAATGCGCATCATGTGCAGGCAATCCTGGAAACCCATGATACCCAGACCGACAGGACGGTGACGCAGGTTGGAGTCACGTGCCTTCTTGACTGCATAATAGTTGATGTCGATCACGTTATCCAGCATGCGCATGGCTGTGCTTACAGTTTTTTTCAATTTAACGTGATCCAGCTTGCCATCTTTCATGTGAGCAGGCATGTTGACCGAACCCAGATTACATACGGCGATCTCGCTGTCGTTGGTGTTCAGGGTAATTTCTGTACACAAGTTAGAGCTATGAACGACGCCGACATGCTGTTGTGGTGAACGGATATTGCATGGGTCTTTGAAAGTGATCCATGGATGGCCAGTTTCAAACAGCATGGACAGCATCTTGCGCCACAGGTCCAGTGCCGGGATTTTTTTCGACAGACTCAGTTCACCGCTGGCTGCTTTTGCCTCATACGCGGTATATGCCTGTTCAAACGCCTTGCCATATTTATCATGCAGGTCAGGGACATCGGAAGGTGAGAACAGTGTCCAGTCACCTTTTTCCATGACGCGTTTCATGAACAGATCAGGAATCCAGTTCGCGGTATTCATGTCATGCGTACGACGGCGGTCATCGCCAGTGTTCTTACGCAGGTCGAGGAATTCCTCGATATCCATGTGCCAGGTTTCCAGATAGGCGCAAACTGCACCTTTACGTTTACCGCCCTGGTTCACCGCCACGGCCGTGTCGTTAACCACTTTCAGGAAAGGTACGACGCCCTGGGATTTGCCATTGGTGCCTTTGATATGCGCACCAAGTGAGCGTACCGGTGTCCAGTCATTCCCCAGACCACCGGCATATTTTGCCAGCAAGGCGTTTTCCTTGATGGCTTCATAGATGCCATCCAGATCATCCGCCACGGTCGTCAGGTAGCAGGACGATAGTTGTGAACGCTGGGTACCGGAATTGAACAGGGTCGGTGTCGAGCTCATGAAATCGAAACTGGACAGCAGATTGTAAAATTCTATTGCACGGGCTTCGCGATCAATTTCATTCAAGGACAGGCCCATCGCCACACGCATATAAAAAGCTTGCGGCATTTCAACACGGGTACCACGGATATGCAGGAAGTAGCGGTCATACAAAGTTTGCAGACCGATATAACCAAACTGCAGATCGCGGTCGGCGACCAGGGCATTCGCCAGTTTCTTTAAATCAAACTGGGCAAGTTTGGCATCCAGCAGATCGGCTTCGATACCTTTCTTGATGAATTTCGGGAAGTACTCTATGTATTCTTCCGCCGCATCCTGTTGCGCCACTTCCTTGCCGAACACTTCTTTGCGGACTGTATGCAACAGCAAACGTGCTGTCACCTGACTATACGCAGGTTCTTTTTCCATCAGGGCACGGGCAGCCAGGATGGCGGATTTATACAATTCTTCTACCGGCACGCCGTCGTACAGGTTTTTCAGTGTCTCGGCCAGAATCGCATCCGGATCTGCCAGCTTGTCCAGACCCAGGCAGGCAGCAGCAATCATCTTGCGTACTTCTGCCACATCCAGTGGACGCGCCTGGCCATCAACGATGACATTCAATTGTGGCGCGGCAGGCACAGCCTGGCCAGGAACACCATGCACGCGACGGCGTTCTTCCATACGCTTGGCACGGTACAACACATAAGAGCGGGCGACATCATGTTCGCCGGAACGCATCAGGGCCAGTTCAACCTGATCTTGCACATCTTCTATATGAAAGGTACCGCCAGCAGGCTGTCTGCGCATCAGGGCAGCGACCACACTGGCCGTCATCTGTTCCACCAGTTCACGAACCCTGGCGGACTCGGCACCGTGTCCACCGTTGACCGCCAGAAAAGCCTTGGTCATGGCGATAGCGATTTTGGATGGCTCGAAACCGACCACGGAACCATTACGGCGGATGATGCGATATTCGCTGTAACTGTTCAGACTGGCAGCAGCAGGTGCTGTCGTCGCATTCAAAACCGATCCCAGATCTGGCTTGGACAAAGTGGATATTTCAATAGAAGAGTGCATTGATCCTCCGGATGCAGTGTTATTTTTTTCCATCAGCGACGCTGCTTGACAGGCTCGCGGATGGTTTATGGGTTAAAACAGGTATTGCGCATTACAGTTCATGGCAGACAGTCGACTCGTCTTATCCGACCATTTTGTTCATATCATTTACTAAATCAATTGCAAATCAAGAAGGAAAATTGAACCAGAGCAAGAAAACAAACAAAATCACGAAAACCACTACATATAGTGTACAAATTTTTATTTGCCCTAATTCTAGTGCCGCATCCCAGCATATGCAACCGCTTTACATGTAAATAATTGAATTATTTTTTTACGCAATTGCGGGATAAGTGATTGACACAGGCGAAAAGCCCGCAGAATTGGCGGCTGATATGCAAGTGGGTACTAACGTGGGATGCTGATGCAAGTGGCATGATCAAGTGGCACGAGCAAGAGAGAACGGAGAACGGGCCCGTCAGCACAAAAGCTGGCGGGCAGGAGCACAGGTATTCAGATCAATGCAGGGATTTGTTATTCCTGGATTTTCAATTTTTGTATCTGATAACGTAGTTGCCTAAAACTGACACCCAGCAATTCAGCGGCCTGGGTGCGGTTGTTTTTGGTCTGGTTCAAGGCGCGCTTGATCATTTCGCGTTCCACGTTTTCCAGATACTCGGGAAGCGAGCAGGGTAAATCCGGCGCAGTAAATACATCGGCCGGAAAACCGGACTCCATGATGGGGCGGCTGGGCACCACTACATCGGCATCGACGGCAGGCAGCAAAAATGGCTCGGCCAGTTTTCTGGTACCACGCAGCGCCAGGTCGGCCACCTCGATACAGCCATCATTGGCAAAGGCAATGGCGCGTTCGAGTATGTTTTCCAGCTCGCGTACGTTACCAGGAAAGTCATAGCTGATCAGGGCATCAATCGCCAGTGACGACATATTGATGTCTGCGCCAGTGAGCTTCTTCAAAATGCTGGATGACAGTTCAACAATATCTTCCAGACGCTCACGCAAAGGTGGCAAATGCAGCTCAATGACATTCAGGCGGTAATACAGATCCTGACGGAAGCGCCCTTCTTCTACACATATCGCCAGATTCTGGTGGGTGGCACTGATGATGCGCACGTCTACCGCTTCTTCCACGGTAGCGCCCACCTTGCGCACGCGACGTTCCTGTATGGCCCTTAACAACTTGACTTGCATGGGTAAAGGCAGGTCGGCCACTTCATCCAGCATCAGGGTGCCGCCACTGGCGGCCTGGAAGAAACCGTCGCGATCATCAGCAGCGCCGGTGAAAGCACCCTTGCGATAACCGAAAAATTCGGCTTCCATCAGATTTTCTGGTATTGCGCCGCAGTTCACGGCAACAAAGGGTTTGCCCGCGCGTGCGCTGATGGTATGGATTTCCCTGGCTGCCAGTTCCTTGCCGCTGCCGGATTCGCCGGTAATGATGACCGGAGCCATGCTGCGCGCCAGACGACTGATCTGCAAGCGGACTTCCCGCATGCTCTGTGACTGGCCGATCAGGAAAGAATTGAAGGTGCTGGCAAGCTTGGCCGGTGCCGCCTGCTGTTCTTTCTGCACTTCATTGGTTTGCAAGGCGGATCGGACCAGTTTGCGCAACTGATCAAGCGCCACCGGCTTCGACACATAGTCAAAAGCGCCGGCTTTGAGGGCAACCACGGCGTTGTCGGCACTGCCAAAAGCGGTAATCACGGCAATCGGTGTGTTCTTATATAGTGTACTGACTTCCTGCACCAGTTCCATACCCGATCCATCGGGCAGGCGCATGTCGGTCAGAACCAGGGCATAACTGTGTTTGAGCAGTTGCTGCCGGGCGATGGCGAGGTTTTCGGCACTGTCCACATCCAGGCCCATTTTGATGAGCGTAATTTCCAGCAGTTCACGCAGATGCGCCTCATCATCCACCACCAGGATGCGGGGGCAACTCGCAGCGTCGTTCATACTCATGCACTATATCCAGAGAAATTAATCACAAAGCGCCCGCTGGGCTCGTTCTTGCCATCACCCGTTTCTTCAACGCGGTATTCATAATCCAGCAGGGCATGGTTGTTCAGGCACAATTCCCTTGCCATATATAAGCCCAGCCCGGTACCCATGCGTGAGGTCGTGTAAAAAGGTTCAAACAAATGGGCCCTGACATCATAGGGAATGGCCGGGCCATCATCCTGTATATGCAGTTCCTGCCTGCCGGTGGGATTGACGTGCGCATATAAACGTATGCTACCCGGTTGCCCGCTGGCATAGCGTATCGCATTCGATAATAAATTCAAAACAACTTCACGCAAATGACTGGGATCAAAGCTGACCTGGAAATTTCTCTCGTCCTCAACCGCGATCAAATCCGCAGCCAAGCCCTTGGTTTCGGCAAAATCCTGCACCATCACACGTAGTGTATTGATCAGGGAATAAGGTTCAACGTCAGGCTGGGCCTTGCGTGACAGCTTCAAGATGTCTTCGATCAGCTGATTCAGGCGTGACACATTGTCATCAACGATTTTCAGCAGGCGTGCAGCCTGCGGTTTGTCGCCGCCCAGATTATCCAGGTCTTCATTCAGCAGCGATGCCGCATACGAGATGGACGACAGCGGATTGCGCACCTCATGGGCAATACTGGCGGTCAGGCGGCCCATGGAAGCCAGTTTCAATTGCTGCGCCTGGTTTTCGATATCCGATACATCTTGCATGAAAATGATCGTATAAGTCCCGGCCTGCCCGGATATGCCGCCCACATTGACGCCCTTCACTGCCACAAAGCGCAGCTTCAGGTGAGTAATGAAATGCGGGCTCTCACTACGTTCGTGCAATTCGGGTTCTGTCGCAGCAGCCTTGACTTCGGGTCGCACATCATCGAGATAGCAGCGGATAGACACAAAGGAAATTTCTTCATCCTTCTTGCGGTCTTGCAGCACATTGCGGCTCTGCATGGAATTTAAAATCTCGACGATGGGACGCAAGGCTGAGATATGGGCCAGTTCTGCGCCCACCATTTCCTTGGTCAGGTTACCGCCCAGCATGCGCACCGCCGCCGGGTTGATTTCAAACATGCAGCCGGATTGATTCAACACCAGAATGCCGTCACCCATATCGGCAATCACCAACTGGTTGATGGCCTGCTGCATGGCCAGGGCATTCCCGCGCTGTGTCGCCAGGTGTTCCTGGCGTATCAGGTTATTCGCCAGGCGGCTGACCACGTACACCACGGCAAAATAGGCGGCACCATATAAACCTGCCTGCGACAGGGCGGTTCCTTCTTCCAGTTGCAAGAGGTGGTATACACTTTCCGACAACAAGAACAGCACAGCGATGGAGGTAAAAAAGAAGGCCCACACCAGCGGGCTGAGTATGGCAGCACCTGCCAGCGGAAACAAATACAGGATGCCAAGGCCACTTTTACTGCCGCCGCTGGCAAAATAGAGAATGGAAATAACGGTAATATCGACCAGTATCTGTAGCGTCAGTTGCCACATGAAGCGATGCCGGTACAAGAGTTTCAAAATGACAAACGCGACCGAAGCCCCGAAATACAGCAGGCAAATATCACGCACCAGCAAGTGCTCGGCCACCCAGATATCCCTGCCACTGCGCAGGCTGAGCAATACCAGCAGACTGGCGGCCACCACGATGCGCGACCCGTTCAGGGTCTGCAATGAGCGCCAGAATGAATAGCTGGCTTCGCCTTCCGGGATATAGGTGTCAGGCATGACTCAGCCTACGGTACCGTTCATGCATGGTCGGCATGCGCCTGCGAGCAATACACCTGCTCACCACGCTCACCACCATAGACTGCCTCGGATGCCGGCAGATACATCTGGCAATGGGCACAGCACACCATGGTTTCTGCTTTCGCGGCAGGCCTGCTGTCTGGTTGTTCCGGTGGGGGATTTTGCCTGGTCTGTGCCTGGTCCAGCGTCGAGCGGGCTTTTTTCTTCAGGGCCAGTACAACCAGGATCACCAGCACCAGCCACATCAGGAGATTCATGTCAGGCTCCTGTGCAGCAAGACTTCCAGCACAAAACGGCTACCTACATAGGCCAGCAGCAAAGTGACGAAACCTGACAGGGTGAAACTGAGAACGGTTTTGCCACGCCAGCCTTTCCAGTAACGGCCCGCCAATAAAATGGCAAACAGCAGCCACGATAACAGTGACAGCAAGGTCTTATGATCCCATTTGAACGCCACGCCCAGTACCTGTTCAGAAAAAATCACGCCCGACAACACCGTCAGGGTCAGCAACACAAAGCCAAAGATGATGAAACGGAACAGGATTTTTTCCATGGTCATCAAGGCTGGCAGGCGCTCTATCAGAGTCTGCAACCACTGGCGCTGCCTGATACCGCGCAATTTATGTAAATGTTTATCCTGCACCGTCATGACTACAGCGTGAAAGGCGGCGATGGTCAACGTGCTATAGGCCAGCATGGCCACAATCACATGCCAGGGGAACATGGTGGTTTTACCAGTCAGCGCGATCAGGCTGCCAGGGAAAAATCCCGGCAAGATTGCCATCAGGGCAGCATTCGGCATCAACAGGAAGCGCAGCCCTTCCAAAGCGAAATTGCGGTTTTCCAGCCAGCAGACAAATACCGATACCCACAATGCCGCAGACAGCATGACGGCAAACCCCACCCGCAGCGCATGGTCGGAAAAAATGGTCAGCCACAATGCCGCGCCATGCACCAGCCAGCCCAGGGTCGTGGCTGTACTGATCAGCAAACGCAAGCGTCCGGGCAGCAAAATGCTCAGTATATATAAGGCAGCAGCAAGAAAGGATAGATAGATTTGCATGGAACAAGTTTACACTATGTCTTGCCAAAAGTCGGATTAAGCACAGTAAAGCATGATTATTTCCTGCGCAAGAGCAAACCCGGCAAGCAAATCCGTCCGATTGCCTATTCCGCAGAAGCCAGATTAGACAAGGATTTTTGGTATTTTTTCATCTTGTCATACAGGGTCTTTTTGGGTATGCCCAATGCCTCGGCGGCACTTGCCACATTATTGCCGCTGCTTTCCAGCGCCGCCTGTATCAGGCTGGCTTCATAGGCATCGATTTTTTCCGGCAGGCTGGTGGTAGCACTATCCGGGCTGCTTTCCAGATGAAAGCGCTGGTCGGCAAATTCGGCCACACCCAGCACTAACTGGTCGGCAAAATTGCGCAATTCACGCACATTGCCCTGCCAGTCGGCCTGCATCCAGTGTTGCATCTGGGCCGGTGACCAGCCGGGTACCGGTTTTTGATAACGCTGTGCCGCCCTTTGTACAAAATACGACAGCAACGAGGGAATGTCTTCGCGTCTTTCATTCAGCCTGGGCAGATTGATGCTGATGACACTCAGGCGAAAATACAAGTCTTCGCGGAATTGCCCTTGTGCACTGAGCTTCAGCAAATCTGTCTTGCTGGCCGCAATCACACGGCAATCCAGTGCCACCGATTGATTGCCACCCAGCCTTTCCAGGCTGCGTTCTTGCAAAACACGCAGCAATTTTATTTGCAGATTCAGCGGCATACTTTCAATTTCATCAAGAAATACCGTGCCTCCATGCGCATATTCCAGCTTACCTATGCGACGTTTCTGGGCGCTGGTAAAAGCGCCGGCTTCATGACCAAAGATTTCACTTTCGAATACAGCCTCTGGCAAGGCACCGCAATTGATGGCGACAAATTCCCCCTTGCGACCACTGGCCAGATGCAATTGTCGCGCCACCACTTCCTTGCCGGAACCGGTGGCCCCGTTGATCAAGACATCCACCTGGGCTGGACCTATGCTGTGGATGAACCTGCGCACCCGTTCCATCTGGGCACTCTTGCCTATCAGGTCGGGTGTGCTTGCGTGACTGAGCCAGGACGATTTCAGCTTGCGGTTTTCCATGACCAGGCGGCGTTTTTCCTGGGCACGCAGGCAGGCATCCAGCAGACGTTCAGCCGCAAACGGCTTTTCCAGGAAATCATAGGCACCATGCCGCATCGCATCCACCGCCATGCTGACATCGCCATGGCCGGTAATAATAATGACAGGCAATTCATGATCGATGGCCCTGACTTTTTCCAGCACATCCAGACCGGATTTTCCCGGCAGGCGCACATCGGTGACGATGATGCCGGCGAAGTCCGCCTTCAGATGGGTATCGGCCAATTCGGCACTGGCACAGGCAGTCACTTCGAAACCACCAAGCTCCAGCGTCTGCGTGGTTGCCAGGCGTACCGCCTGCTCATCCTCTATTAATATAGCCAGCAAACCTGTCATGGCGATTTTTCCTTGGGCAAATGAAGTGGGTTGGAAAGCGTTTAGTGTTTTGTGTTTAGCGTTGAGCGTTGAGAGGCAACACCGGTCAGGATGACAGATAGACAGGAATACAGACAACAAACTCTGCCCCACCCTGTTCGCGGTTACCGGCGCTCAGACTGCCATTCATCGCCTGCACGATGGAGGAAGAAATAGCCAAGCCCAACCCCAGGCCCTGCCCCACTTCCTTGGTAGTAAAAAAAGGTTCAAATAAATGTTCTGCCACATGCTGCGGAATGCCCGTGCCGCTGTCGCTGATGATAATCCTCACCATATGCTGGTCAATTTCCAGTCGCACATATACTTCCCTGACCGGGCTGGCCTCCACTGCATCCAGGGCATTGCGTATCAGGTTGATCAAAACCTGCTCTATCCTGACAGTATCACCCAGCACCGTGGCTGGTTGTTCAGCCTGTATCTGCAAATGAACCCCACGCCGCTCAATTTCACTCTGCAGCAAGGACACAGCTGACTTGATGGCTAGCGGCACATCGACCACGGCAATCGCATTCGGGCTTTTCCTGGCAAAGCCTTTTAACTGGGCAATGATACTGCCCATACGCTCACTGGCGTGACTGATATGACCAAGATTGGCCAGCGCCTGTTCATGCCTGCCACGGCTCATGAAGGTAATGGCATTGTCGGCAAAAGCCCGTATCGCAGTCAATGGCTGGTTCAGTTCATGGGTGATGCCGGTCGCCATCTGCCCCAGCATCGCCAGTTTACCGGCTTGCACCATTTCATTTTGTGTAGATCGCAACAAATTCTCGGTCTGTTTCAGCTTGCGGTATTTGGCTTCCAGTTCTTCATTGGCCTGTGTCAGTTGCCGGGTGCGTTGAGCGATATTCAATTCCAGTTCATCGGCGGCCTGTTTCAGCGCCCGCTGTGCCAGGCGCCCTTCTTCCAGACGGCGCTGACGCTGGTCATAAAAAGCCGCAAAAGCCAGTGCAATGACCAGTATCAGGGTTACCAGCAATGCCGTCTGCAAGCCTGCCCGCAATACCTTGCCCTGATCCGGAAACAGCATCAACTGCCATTGAAGTCGTCCTATGGGACGCAGCAGATAATCATCAAAACCTTTTTGCTCGGCAAGCGGCAACTGCGCTATCGGCGCTATGCTTTTGCCACCATATTGCAGGGTATCTTTCAGGTTTTGCTGTACCGTCGTCGTCAGGGCTTTGAGGCTATGGTATTTCCATGCTTGCCGGTTGCTCAGGAACACCACACCCTGGTTGTCGCTCAGCGCAATCGGCTCTTCGCTACTGTGCCAGGCTTGTTCAAATTCATCCAGGCTGATCTTGACAGCGATCACGCCCAGGGGTGGCAAGCTGCCGCGCTTGCTGCCAGGCGGATAGACGGGCTGGGAAATAAAATAGCCAGGTATATTCGTAGTATTGCCTATCGCATAAAAATGTCCAGGCCGGGCAGCACGTATCGCCTCGGAAAAATAAGGCCGGAAGCCAAAATTCTGGCCCATATAACTTTGGCTGGTGGTCCAGTTGCTGGCAGCTATCGTATTTCCCTTCACGTCCATCAGGTAGATGGCTGCCACCTTGGCCTGCTCTGCCAGTTCTTGCAAGTTCTGATTCAGGGTCTGGATAAGGGCAGCATCCTTGCTATTCAGCAAAGCCTGGGTAGTCAGCGGCAGATAAGAGATAGCGAAAGGCAGGGTTTCGTAACGTTCGAGCACCGATTCGATATCCAGCGCGATGATCTGCAACTGGCGGTCACCGGCGAGTTGGATGTTTTCCTTGGCTGCCCTGGCAGCAAGCAGATAGCTGACCACCACCAGCAAGACTGCCAGCAGCGCGATACCCAGCATCACCAGGCGGCGCTGGCGGATAGTCATGCTGTTTGGATAGCTGGATGTCAGGTGCACTTATTCATCCATGCAAGGCTCAGGTGCCATGTCTGCAAATGAGGGTGTATTGAATGGGAAATTCTACACTCAGGCCAACAGGTAATCATTCTGCATCCCTTATTATAAGAGCTGGCACCAGGCAGGCAATCTCGCCTTGTGCCAGCCCTGCTCGCCTAATCTACCGCCGCCATCTTCAATTCATCATTGTGATGTCTTTGCTGCTCTTCCATGACCAGTTGTCCCAGTTCCCGCTTGAGCGCATTGAAGGCGGGGTCAGAAGGATCACGCAGACGGGGCAAGTCTATCAATAAATCCTTTTTCACCGTGCCTGGCCGGTAAGTCATGACGACAATCCGGTCGGCCAGGTAAATGGCTTCTTCTATACTGTGCGTCACGAAGATGATGGTCTTTTTCAGTTCTGACCAGATCCGCAACAACTCATCCTGCAGATTGCGACGCGTCAGCGCATCCAGTGCGCCGAAAGGTTCATCCATCAGCATGATGGGTGAATCCAGCGCCAGCACACGGGCGATTGCCACCCTTTGCCGCATGCCGCCGGACAAGTCCTTGGGGAAGCGCGCCCTGAAATCACTCAAACCCAGCATGCCCAATAAACTGGCGACACGCTGCTGGATTTCTGCCTTGCCCATGCCCTTGATTTCCAGGCCGAAAGCAATATTCTGTTCCACCGTCATCCAGGGGAACAAGGCATATTCCTGGAACACCATGCCACGATCAGGGCCGGGGGCTTTGACTATCATTTCATTGGCGGTAATGCTGCCGGATGTCGGCAGGGAAAAACCGGCGATGGCATTCAGCAGTGTCGATTTGCCGCAGCCAGAAGGGCCGAGCAGGCAAACAAACTGCCCCTCTGGTATCTCCAGGTTGATATCACGCAAAGCCACGACTTCCTTGTCGACGGTCTTGAAGATTTTATTCACGCCTTGAATTTTGATATGGGTTTTGTTCATCTCAGTTCTCCAGTCCACGGTGCCAGCGTAGCAAATAATTATTCAATTTGTTCATCGCCAGATCGATCCCCAGCCCCAGCATGCCTATGCTGATCATGCCAGCGATAATTTTGTCTGACCAGAAATATTCACGTGCTTCCAGAATGCGGAAGCCCAGGCCATTATTCACGGCAATCATTTCCGATACGATCACTACGATGAAAGCCGTACCTATACCTATCCTGACGCCTGACAGGATGTAAGGCACAGCCGCTGGTAACATCACACGCAGGAACATGGTGGACTGGCTGGCACCCAGATTACGGGCTGCCCTGATATAAATGCCATCGACATGACGCACACCGGCGATGGTATTCATCAGCACCGGGAAGAAAGCACCGATGGCGATCAGGAAAATGGCTGGCGGATTGCCCAGGCCAAACCACAGGATGGAAAGAGGAATATAGGCTATCGGCGGTATCGGCCGCAATACCTGCAGCAACGGGTTCATCCATGCATAGGCGCGTTGACTGGAACCCATGGCCAATCCCAACGGCAAAGCCAGGCCAGCCCCGACGACGAATCCCACCAGCACGCGGTACATGCTGCCCATGGTGTCACGTATCAGTTCACCAGAAAACGCCCAGGCCAGCCAACTGGTGGTGGCCGCATCACGCGCTTCATAGGGTGACGCATACTCTATCCATTTCTTGACCACCGCCACAGGCGAAGGCAATACCTGTGCATTGACCCAGCCCATGCTGGTCACCAATTGCCAGATCGCAATCAGAATGACAGGCACAATCAGTCCCGCGCCCATTTCACGCCATTTGAATTTCATGATTTTTCCTTCAAGAGTTGATGAGCCGGGGAAGCGTTCATATACATGATTCCCGCCCGGACTCAAACTGGTGACTTACTTGATGTTCAAGCTCTTCTTCGCTTGTTCCAGAAGATCGGTTTTCACCCAATCCTTGGCTACTGGTGGTTTGGCCATTTTGCCTACGCCATATTTCTGCATCAGATCGGTGGTGATCTGTATATGCTCTGCCGTGACGTCATATGTGTAAGGCGAGTTTTCTATGGCATTCACAAAATCTTCATGGCTGACCTGGCCTTTGAACATGGTTTCACGCACATATTTCTCAGCCAGCTCCTTGTTCTCGATAAAGGTTTTGGTGGCTTCAACAAAACAGCGCATGAATTTTTCTGCTACCGGGCGACGTTCTTTATAGAACTTCTCGGTCATGACCATGGTGCGTACCGGCTCACCTATCGGTGTGTCGTACGGCTTGATGATTTCATTGCCATAGCCCTTGCCTATGGCTTGTGAAGAGTAAGGTTCGGACTGCATGATGGCATCAATGTTTTTGCCCAGCAAAGCCTGGTTCAGGTCAGGGAAACCAAGATAGATGATTTGCACATCTTTGCCAGGCTGATCAGAATACGTCAGGCCATTTTGCGACAGTTCGGCTGCCAGCAAAATATCCTGGATACCGCCGCGTGTTACGCCGACTTTTTTGCCCTTCAGGTCTTTCACGGTTTTCAGGCCCAGATCAGTACGTCCCACCAGGCGCGCACCGCCCTTGGCAAAACCGGCAACCAGGTAAATCGGCGTACCACTGGCACGTGCAGAAATCACTGCCTCGGAAGAAACCGCACCGACATCCAGCTCACCCGCGATCACCGCCTGCATGGCATCGAGGCCCTTGGCGAACACCCGTTCTTCAACCTTGATACCGCATTTGGGTGCGATTTCCTTGATGTAGGACACGGCACCATAATGGGCGAATTTCAGGTTACCCAGTCTGACGACTTCCTGAGCCTGGCCAGTAGCGGCTAACAAACTGGAAGCAACAACACTGGCGAGTAAAATCTTTTTGAACATCTTTGTCTCCTTGAAATGGTGAATTTCTGATTTGATTTTTACTTACTCAGGATGAATAGCAGATATTGTGCCAGCTTATATCATCTGATAAATCATTGATTTTATTCACTTTTCGCTGCCCCATGCCGAACGCCAACGCGAAGTCCCGGATAAGCAGACGGCACTTGTCGGTGTTTTCGCACTTTCTGCCACCGCAAAAGGATGCATGCTGGTGCAAGCATCAACGACTTGCCTAGCGCACAAACTTGCCATCCCGTCCTATCATCGTCAATTCAACAAATTCGCTGCCGCTATGGTCGCGTTCACTATAAGTGACCGTCACACCACCCAGGTCTATCTTGTGCATGGATTCCAGCGCACGCACCATGCCCTCTCGCGTCAGCGTCTTGCCACTACGACGTAAGCCCTCCACCAGCACTTTGGCTGAGACAAAGCCCTCCATCGCGGCATAAGAGGCCGTCACGCCATGCTCTTTGGCGATGGCTTTGAATTCCTGCCCCAGTATGCTCGACACCAGGTGTGGTGCCGGCATAATCTGCGACACCATGATACCGATGGCCGCCGGCCCCAGTGAATCAATAAATGATTGCGAGGCATTGTTCGACAAGGTCATGATTTGTATGGCACTGCCTTTGGCGCGCAGGCTGCGTATGATTTCCGACACGGTGGTGGCAGAACCGACAATGACCAGCGCCGTGGCTGGTGATTTCATTACCTCATCCACGGCCTTGGCGACATCCGGCTTGGCCCTGTCATACTTGGCGATGATCGAGGGCTGCAATTTGAAAGTGCCCATGGCGGCGGTGAAACCAGCCAGGCCATCACCGCCAAACGTGTCATCCACATGGACGATGCCGATGTCTTTCAAGCCTATGGTAGAAAACTGTTCCACCGCTTTTTTGACTTCATCCTGGTATTTTGCCCGCACATTGAACAGGTAGTGATTCACCGGGGCGTGAAACACGGCCGCACCGGTGCTTGGCGCGATCAGCGGGATTTTATTGGCAACAAGGACCGGCAGGATAGCCTGGGTATGCGGCGTGCCGCGACTTTGAAACAGGGCAAAGACATGCTCTTTCTTGACCAGGGTTTCGGCATTGGCTGCAGCAATGGCGGGGTCAAACTTGTCATCCAGGATGCGTAACTCAATTTTGCGGCCATTGACACCACCCGCTTTATTCACCTGTGAAATATAGGCGGCGGCTCCGGCATTCATTTCCTTGACGGGGCCGGCGATCTGGCCAGTCAGGCCGACGGTCTGCCCTATCAATATAGTAGTATCAGTCACCCCCTCTTCCGCCTGGGACACGGCAGGGAACAAGCCGGGGATGAGAACAAGGGCGCAAAAGCCGAGAGCACGCGGCAAACGCCACGCACGTTGAAGTCGTTTCATGTTTGTCTCCTGATTGATGAGCAGCTATTTTTTATATGCTGTCTATGCTCTTATTAGCAGACTTCATACCACGTATAGAAATGAAGTCTGTCTACGGGATTTAACTCCCGTCTACATGGAAATGCATCCGTAGTTTCCCGCATGCGTGCGGAAAATCACACAAATTACATAGACACATTCTGAAAATCCAGAATTCAAAATTCTGCCGTCCCTGCCAAAAAGCGAAATGCCTGAGTGGGTCTTGATGATCAGGTAAAATGCCGGTTTATTCTTGCCTGTCTTGCAGACTATCACTGAACGACATAGCCACTGCAGCACTTTGTGCTGACAAAAGCTACTCTGTATGGTGATAGCCAGCTTCTTATATTATTAAAAATATAAGTAAACTGAAGCAGGTCATTGCATTCCATTGATTTTTACTCAAGATTTTTTAAGCAAACATGCTCGATAACCTTACCCAGCGCCTTGCCAAGGTCGTCAAGACCATGCGCGGCGAAGCCCGCCTGACCGAATCCAATACCGCCGACATGCTGCGTGAAGTACGCATGGCCTTACTGGAAGCCGACGTTGCCCTGCCCGCCGTACGTGAACTGATCGCCCGCGTCAAAGAAAAGGCCATGGGCGAAGAAGTGATTTCTTCCCTGACCCCGGGTCAGGCCCTGGTTGGCGTCGTCCAGAAAGAACTGGCGACACTGATGGGGGCAGATCTGGGTGAAGATGCTTCGCAACTGAGTTTTGCCTGCCAGCCGCCAGCGATTATCCTGATGGCCGGTTTGCAGGGTGCCGGTAAAACCACGACCGTCGGTAAATTGGCTAAATATTTGCGCGAGCAAAAAAAGAAAAAGGTATTAACTGTTTCCGCCGACGTCTATCGCCCGGCGGCGATAGGTCAGTTGCAAACAGTCACTCAACAGGTTGGGGCCGATTTCTTCCCGTCCCTGCCAACGGATAACCCGGTTGATATAGCTCTGGCCGCCCTCGACTACGCCAAAAAACATTACCACGATGTACTGATCATCGATACCGCTGGTCGCCTGGGTATAGACGAAGCGATGATGCAAGAGATTGCTGCCGTTCACGCCGCCGTCAATCCTATAGAAACCCTGTTTGTGGTCGATGCCATGCTGGGTCAGGACGCCGTCAATACCGCCAAGGCCTTTAACGATGCCCTGCCTTTGACGGGCGTGGTATTGACCAAGCTGGACGGTGATGCGCGTGGTGGTGCGGCGCTGTCGGTACGTTATATCACCGGCAAGCCGATCAAGTTTGTCGGCGTAGCTGAAAAACTCGACGGCCTGGAATCTTTCGATGCCACCCGTATGGCAAATCGCATCCTGGGCATGGGCGACATCCTGGCGCTGGTCGAATCCGCCCAAAAAGGCATGGATGTGGCAGCTGCCCAGAATCTGGCGCACAAGCTCAAGGATGGCGGCAAATTCGACATGAACGACTTCAAACTGCAAATTTCGCAGATGAAGAATATGGGCGGATTGTCCAATCTGATGGACAAACTGCCAGCGCAGATGCAGCAAGCCGCCAGTGGCGCGAATATGGACCAGGCCGAAAAACAGGTGCGCCGCATGGAAGGCATGATCAATTCCATGACCCCGCAGGAGCGGGCAAAGCCGGAATTGATCAAGGCTTCGCGCAAGCGCCGTATCGCTGCCGGTGCCGGTGTACAGATACAGGAGGTCAATCGCATGTTGACCCAGTTTGACCAGATGCAATCCATGATGAAGAAATTGCGCGGCGGCGGCATGATGAAAATGTTGCGCGGCATGAAGGGAATGATGCCAGGAAAGCGCTGAAGGAAAGCGCAAATTTCCCTCTGCGTTTCCCTCTGAGGAAAGAAGCCGGATAGCAGCCAGAATGGCCGCTTATCCGGCTTTTTTTTAGGCGTAAATCCAACGACAGGCAAATTCCTGCACTTTTTCGACAAAAACCAGCAAAAAACACTTGCATCCCTGTAAAAACCGCACCACTATTAGCGATGCGTGAAGTGACGCAATGCAGGAGCTTTTCAAAACGATCAAAGCTCCGTCCACGAAATTTGTGAAGGAGGCTATTTATGGCAACAGCACCAAAGAAAACAGCAGCAAAACCGGCAGCCAAACCAGCGGCTAAACCGGCAGCGAAAGCAGCCGCTCCAAAAGCAGCTGCTAAACCAGCAGCAAAAGCAGCCGCTCCTAAAAAGGCCGCAGCAGCCAAGCCAGCAGCAGCACGCAAGCCAAATGCAGCGTTCATGAAACCAATGACGATCTCTCCAGTTCTGGCAGCAGTCATCGGTGCAGCAGCAATTCCTCGTACTGAAGTCACTAAAAAAGTATGGGAATACATCAAGAAACACAAACTGCAAGATGAAGCAAACAAACGCAACATCAACGCGGATGACAAGTTGAAAGCCGTCTTCGGTGGCAAGAAACAAGTGTCCATGTTTGAAATGACTAAACTCATTTCCGGTCATCTGTCCTGATTTTTAGTAGCAGATTCCGAAGTTGCTTTGGGAGACTTAAAGGGAAGCATCCAGTCCTGTCCCAAACGAAAATGCCCGCATCGCGCGGGCATTTTTGTTTCTTGCTTGTTTCTTGTTACTTTCCCTGGATCGGCTCCCAGTCTTCTTTGTGGTAATCACAAATTCCCACAGGTGACTGGCACAGTCGCCAGTTCGTTGCCGATGATCTCACCCGGCTTGCGGTGCAGTATGCAATAGGTGCCGAAGGGGGTAATGACTTTTGATACCGGGCGACCATCGCCCAGTATATGCACCTCATGCTTGACGCCCACGCGATTGACCGTGCCTGACAAGCCTATGCGCTCTCCCATCTTTGTAATGGGATCGACGACTGCTTTGCTGGCGAAGCGCTCACGCTCCTGAAAATCCTTTTTCAGTCCTTTAAAAATTTCCCCTACATCACGATTGATGCCCGCACTGGGCTGAGGACTGGATTGGGCTTCCATCTCTATACGGATGTCTGGTGTTACAGGCTCTGGCGTGCTTGCTGTAGCAGACCCGGGGCGCTCATTGACCGGCAGTGGTGAGGATGAAGACTGGGTTGTGGCCAACTTTACTGCTTCTTTTTTTTCCGGCTGTTGCATTGATGGTTTGGCCGGTGCCGGCAAATCCAGAAAAATCAGGTTTCCCGCCCTGATTTTCTCTTCATTCATACCTGCCTTCAATACTGGCCACAAGCCATACAGGCCGGCATGAAACAAGAGCACTGCCGCCAATATCTGCCAGTCAGTGCGCTTTGCCTTGCTGCGGTAGTCGAGTACCAGCATTCTTATTCTCCGATTTACAGTGAACCGTCTATCCAGATTGCAGCGACAGGACAAACACTGGCCTTTGCCAGGCCGGGCATTTGCACATCCGCCCCCCGATCCTGAAATATTCAATAATAGGACTTACGCAAAACCGCCCCAGCTGCGTTGCGGCTCCTCTCCTAGGAGCCGTGTACTAAAGTACTGCCTTCGTCGCCACGCCTTGCTCGGCCAATTTTTCGTAAGTCCTGAATAATATTCAATAACTGCCGCAACTGACTGTTCGTATACCTGGTGCCCTGGTGATATCGGCTCCTGGTTTGGCTCCTATTACGCAATATGAACCGGCAGATGTCGTGACCTTGGTCATCGCTGTGCCGTCTGACATGACTATGTTTTTATAGCTTGTGCCACGCGGGCGGGCTGCAGCTTCGACATTGATGGCAAATGCGACCATGGAAGATTTTTCTGGCCGGATAGCGGTCAGTATGCGGTTCGGCATTTCACGCTCCACTCCTTTGATGATGCTGCGGATATCGCGTTGCAGGGTGACGGGATTCTCTATAGCCATGTCAGGTGCGGTGGTTTGACTGACCGGCTCCGTAGTTTGAGAGGTAGTCGGACTGACTTCTGTGCTGCCTGCAACCGCAGCGTTAGTGGTGGTAGTAGCGGTAGTAGCAGGGGTCTTCACCACCGTCGGCGGCCTGACCGGCAGCGATTGTTTGACAAGCGGCACAGCCTGTCCGGGCTTGGGCGGTGCCGGTATTTCCAGCATTCTCACCCACAAAGCCCGGGATAGGAAACTATCGCTTTTATGCAGGCGGGTCGTGGGCCACAACACGAATAACAAGAGATGGGCTAGCGTTACCACTGCCAGCATTTGCCAGCGTGATTGCAGGATTTTCAGCCAGTCTGCACTGCCAATTTCTTTGCGGTAGTAAAGTGCCTGCATGCGGGTCCCTGGTTCATCTGAATAAACAGCCTGCACTGCGCAGGCACCAGCAAATGCCGGTAACCGGAGCCGCCGGCGACAGGGCAAATCTGGAGGCGATTCGCGCTGACTCAGTATTTTGAAATGACAGGCCATGCTTGGCCCGCCAATTTTTCAAGGGATTGTTTAACTGGCCCCGACGTCGCGCAGCACGCTACTTGCGAAGTTGCGATGCGCTGTCACCGCTGAATTCCCAGTTTTTCCAGTTGGCCAACACGGCTTTAGGATATTCAGGACGACCTCGGCTGCCATTGTAGCGACCCAGGGCCAGGTACAGGTCGCCCTTTTCCATGTCTATATACATGCGCAGGATGGAGCAGCCATAACGCAGGTTGGCTTGCATCTGAAACAGCTTTTTTGCATCGCCATCGCCAATCACACGCGACCAGAAAGGCATGACCTGCATATAGCCTCGCGCGCCGACCACCGAGGTGGCATATTTGCGGAAAGCAGACTCCACCTGTATCAGGCCCATGACCATGGCAGTGTCAAGACCAGCGCGTTTGGATTCATACCAGATCGCTTCGAGTAACTCACGGCGGGTCTGCATGTCGGGAATACGCCGCTTCAGACGCGAAGACATTTCGCCCAGCCAGTTGATGTATTTGATACGTTCTTCGATATTACTGAAGGTGGGTTTGGGTGGCGTCGAATCAGAAATGGCTTTGGCCAGCGCCAGCCGCACGGCATCTGCCATCGCTTCTTCTTTTTGATTACCGGCTTGGGCCGGCAATCCAGAAAAGGCGAACAGGCAGATCGCCAGGCAGACGATGGATTGCATCCATCGTCCCCGCTGGCCTTGCAGTTCAGGCTGATGGCTATCGCCAGGACTTCCTTCGCGCCACACGCAAAAGCGCAAGAAAAAATACTTCATCCTGTGACTTAATTTCCCGCCAATTTTGACTGGATGAAGCTCAGCATTTCAGTTACCGCTACATTGCTGGCTTCGGTATCACGACGTCCCAGATATTCGAGCTTGCCTTCTTTCAGGCCACGATCACCGATAACCACGCGATGCGGCACGCCTATCAGTTCCCAGTCTGCAAACATGGCACCTGGACGTTCACCACGGTCATCCAGAATGACATCCACACCTGCCGCCAGCAAAGCCTGGTACAGGGTTTCTGTTTCAGTTTTGACGGCTTCGCTGCGGTCCATTCCCATAGGACAGATGACCACTTCAAATGGTGCAATCGAAGCAGGCCAGACTATGCCCTTGTCGTCGAAATTCTGTTCTATTGCCGCCCCCAGGATGCGGGTGACGCCTATGCCATAGCAACCCATTTGCAGCAATTGCGGTTTGCCGTTTTCATCCAGGAACGTCGCCTTCATCGCTTGCGAATAACTAGTGCCAAGCTGGAATACATGGCCAACTTCAATGCCGCGCTGTATCGCCAGCACACCCTTGCCATCGGGTGAAGGATCGCCAGCCACCACATTGCGGATGTCGGCAACCAGCGGCTCAGGAATGTCACGGCCCCAGTTGGCACCGGTAAAGTGGAAGTCAGCCTCATTCGCGCCGCAGACAAAGTCGGCCATGTTGGCAACCGTACGATCCGCCACGATCCTGACCGGTTTTTTGGTGTTGATCGGGCCCAGATAACCTGGTGGCGTACCAAACCATTCAAGGATTTCCGATTCACTGGCGAAGCGATAATTCGCCAGGCCAGGTATCTTGCCGGTTTTGACTTCATTCAATTCATGATCGCCACGCAGCAGCAGCAGCCACAGTTGTTTGCCGGCCTCGCCTTTTTCTTCATCTTCAACGGTCAGGACGATGGATTTCACGGTGTGCTGTAAAGGGATATTGAGCAAGGCGGCCACATCTTCGCATTTGGCCTTGCCGGGTGTGGCGGTTTTGCTCAGTTCAGCCTTGGCTGCTGCACGTTCATTTGTCAGTGGCACGCCTTCGGCGGCTTCCATATTGGCGGCGTAATCAGAGCTTGGGCAATACACCAGCGCATCTTCGCCGGTTTCGGCAATCACGTGGAATTCATGCGAGCCAGAACCACCGATATCGCCATTGTCCGCCGCCACGGCACGGAACTGCAGGCCCAGACGCTGAAAAATGCGGGTGTAGGCGTCATACATCAATTGATAGGACTGCTGCATGCCCGCCGGATCACGATCAAAGGAATACGCATCCTTCATGGTGAATTCACGACTGCGCATCAGACCAAAGCGCGGACGACGTTCATCACGGAACTTGGTTTGGATATGATAAAAATTCACCGGCAACTGACGGTAGGAGCGAATTTCGGTACGTGCGACATCGGTCATGACTTCTTCCGATGTAGGCTGTATCACATAGTCACGGCCATGGCGATCTTTCACGCGCATCATCAACGGGCCGAATTTGTCCCAGCGACCGGTTTCCTGCCAGTATTCAGCAGGCTGTATCACCGGCATCAGCATTTCAACCGCACCAGCGCGATTCATTTCCTCACGAACAATGTTTTCAACTTTACGAATAATACGCAGGCCCATGGGCATGTAGTTATAAATGCCAGAACCCAGGCGTTTGATCATGCCTGCACGCATCATCAGTTTATGGCTGACGATCTCGGCATCGGCAGGCGCTTCTTTCAGTGTGGAAATAAAAAATCGTGTAGCACGCATGACAGTGATTCTTTTTAAATGGAGGGTTATAATCAACTCAATTTTAAAGGATTAGCTGGCTAATGCGCCCACTCTTTGCACATTTGATGAAGGAAACTGCGATTTGTTCGCCTCGCTTGACGTTGCCCGCTGAAAAATGCGGTGTTTTTCGACGAAACAAACGCTCTCTACGCTGTCTATTGCAGGAGCAAGCCGTTTAGCCACAGAAAGTTTTGAGGTTGAACATGCTGGATCGTGAAGGCTTCCGCCCAAACGTTGGCATAATTTTGCTTAACGCCAACAATGAAGTCTGGTGGGGAAAGCGGGTGCGCGAGCATTCCTGGCAATTCCCCCAAGGTGGTATCAAATATGGTGAATCGCCGGAACAGGCCATGTACCGGGAACTGGAAGAGGAAACCGGACTGCTTCCAGAGCACGTCAAAGTCATCGGTCGCACCCGCGACTGGCTGCGCTATGAGGTGCCAGACCATTTTATCAAGCGTGAAATCCGCGGGCATTACCGTGGACAAAAGCAGATCTGGTTCCTGTTGCGTATGATAGGCCGTGATTGCGATGTCAATCTGCGCGCCAGCACGCACCCGGAATTTGATGCCTGGCGCTGGCATGACTACTGGGTACCGCTGGACGTGGTGATCGAATTCAAGCGAGGCGTGTATCAACTGGCCTTGCAAGAATTATCACGCTACGTACACCGGGCCGAGCACCCGAATTCCAACCGCAACAGGTATTTGCGTAATCAGCAACAAGCGCAACCGAATCGCGACACCAAGAAAACCGAGCCGGAAGAATCTAAATAATTTATGCCAACACTATCATTACGCCACCTGGCAAGCAGCCTGTTTTGCACTGTGCTGTTGTCATCCTCTCTGGCCCACGCGCAAGAACCTGATGAAGATGACAAGGAATGGCGCGAAGTTGCCCTGCAATTGCCAGAAGCACCAAAAGCTGAAAACCTGCTGAATTTTTACAAAAGCGGCAGCCAGTCTTTTGCGATTGATACCAAGTCCCTGCTGGTGGCAAGCGATGGCACCATCCGCTATACCCTGGTAGCCACCAGCACCGGCGGTGCCAAAAACGTCAGCTACGAAGGTCTGCGTTGCCAGTCATATGAAGTCAAACTGTATGCCTTTGGACGCCCGGACGGCACTTGGTCACGCTCGCGCCGCAACCAATGGGACACCATCTCCAGCACCGGTGCCAACAAGCAGCATAGCACCCTGTTTTCGGAATATTTTTGCGAAGGCCGGACAATAGCGGGCAAGGTCAATGTCTTGCTGGATAAATTGCGCGGTAAGAAAATGTCATATTATTAAAATGATATAGCCGGGATGAACATGGGCGCTGAATTCAGCGCCCATTTTTCATAACAAAACAAGATTGTCGCGGTGTATCAACTCCGGCTCTTCCACAAAACCAAGTATGGATGCAATTTCTGCCGAGGCATGGCGCTTGATGCGGCGGGCGTCGGCGCTTGAATAATTGCTAAGCCCTCTGGCAATTGATTTGCCCGCCTCATCACAACAAGTCACCACCGCACCGCGGCTGAATTCGCCGCGCACATCCAACACACCGATAGGCAGCAGGGACTTACCTTCACGCGTCAATTTTTGCACTGCCCCGGCATCCAGCACAATTTGACCCAGGGTTTGCAAATGGTCCAGCATCCATTGCTTGCGTGCTGCCAGAGGTGCCATTTGCGAAATCAGTTGCGTGCCTATGTTCTCACCCTGCGCCAGGCGCAGCAAGACATTGTCTTCGCGGCCCCAGGCAATGACGGTATGGGTACCCGAGCTGGCACCGCGTTTGGCTGCCAGTATCTTGGTCAGCATACCGCCGCTACCCAGGCTGGAGCCGGCACCACCCGCCATGGCTTCCAGTGCAGGGTCACCCGCCCTGGCTTCATGCACAAAAGTGGCATTCGGGTCCTTGCGCGGGTCGGCTGTGTACAAGCCTTTTTGATCAGTCAGGATGATCAGCGCATCGCCTTCGATCAGGTTTGCCACCAGTGCACCCAGGGTGTCGTTATCACCAAATTTGATTTCATCGGTGACCACCGTATCATTTTCATTAATGATGGGGACAATGCCAAAGCGCAGCAAAGTAAACAGGGTAGAACGTGCATTCAGGTAGCGCTCGCGGTCAGCCAGGTCAGCATGCGTCAATAAAATCTGCGCCGTCCCTATCTGGTGTTCACGAAAGCTGCTTTCATAAATCTGTGCCAGACCCATTTGGCCGACGGCAGCACAAGCCTGCAGTTCATGAATGGCAGTCGGCCGTTTTTCAAAACCCAGGCGTTGCCGCCCTTCGGCTATCGCGCCAGAACTAACCAGCACCACTTCCTTGCCCATGGCGCGCAGACCGGCAATTTGGGCAGCCCACCTGGCAATGGCCTGCTTGTCCAGACCCTTGCCATCATTGGTCACCAGTGATGAACCTACTTTGATAATCAGACGTTTTGCTTGCTGAATGACAGATTGCATAAATGAATACGAATGTGAATTTGGTAATGTCACTGCGCTACCAGCTCGCAGTAAATCAAAATTATACTTTATATGGATAGTATCGTTGCAATCTAAATTTAATTCAGATTTAAACGACATATTCTATTTTTTATGGGATTTCCATTATTAAAAAGAAATTATTCCAATATCAAAGTAGTCATTGATATTCAATCCTTAGCGGGTACGAGGCATTTGATGAGCAGTTGATGGCAGACGTAAAAAAACCTGGCTTTCACCAGGTTTTTTATTAGTCTTCCAGTACTTTAAAACGCGGATCATCCGGATCAATGGACAAGATACCCTGCGCTTCTTCTTTCATCGTGGTTTCTTGCGAACGCTGCTCATGCGTACGCTTTTCTTCCAGGTACTTGTAAATCTCAGTCACCAGTTCTTCGCAGCCTTCGCGATTCAAGGCGGAAATTTCAAAGACCGGGCCTTTCCAGGCAAAACGCTTGACGAAATCTTTGACCTTTTTCTTGCGTTCATCTGCAGTCAGGACATCAAGCTTGTTGAGCACCAGCCAGCGCGGCTTTTCATACAGGCTTTCGTCGTATTTGCGCAATTCCTTGATCAGGGCCTTGGCTTCCTTGACTGGGTCAACAGCTTCATCAAACGGTGCCAGATCAACAATATGCAAGAGCAAGCCTGTGCGTTGCAAATGCTTCAAGAATTGTATGCCAAGACCGGCACCATCAGCAGCACCTTCGATCAGACCAGGAATGTCGGCGATGACGAAGCTTTTTTCATGACTGACACGCACCATACCCAAGTTCGGGTGCAGGGTCGTGAAAGGATAATCAGCGATTTTGGGGCGTGCATTTGATACCGCAGTAATGAAAGTGGATTTACCGGCATTTGGCAAACCCAACAGACCTACGTCGGCCAGGACTTTCAATTCCAGGCGTAATTCGCGACGCTCACCTTCTTTACCATCAGAGCGCTGACGTGGCGCACGGTTGGTGGAAGTCTTGAAGTGGATATTACCCCAGCCGCCCTCGCCACCTTTAACCAGTTCAACTTGCTGGCCATGTTCAGTCAGATCTGCAATGACTTCATCGGTATTCCTGTCGCAAATCTGGGTACCAACCGGCATGCGCAGGAAGATGTCATCCGCACCTTTGCCATAGCAGTCTGCACCACGACCATTTTCACCGTCTTTGGCTTTATGCAATTTGGAATAACGATAATCAACCAGGGTGTTGATATTACGATCTGCTACTGCCCAGATACTGCCACCACGACCGCCATCACCACCATCCGGTCCACCAAAAGGACGGAATTTTTCACGACAGAAGGATGCAACGCCATTGCCACCATCGCCGGCGATCACTTCTATCCTGGCTTCATCAATAAATTTCATTTTTACCACCTAAAAAAGCTTGTATAAATCTTTGCTACCACTTGTAGCAACCGATTTATACAGGATTTCTTGAAACTAAAAAGGCTCCACCAATGGCAGAGCCTTTTCTACATACCGGCTTGCGCCCTGCTTTGAATTACTTCAATGCATTACGCTGGAACGACAATTGCGAACTGGTGACGTGCTGCACCTTTGATCGCGAATTGTACTTTGCCATTAACCAGAGCGAACAAAGTGTGATCTTTGCCCATACCAACATTTTCACCAGCGTGTACACGTGTACCGCGTT
The DNA here is from genome assembly GCF_049340265.1 of Undibacterium sp. Di26W. NCBI lineage: Bacteria > Pseudomonadati > Pseudomonadota > Betaproteobacteria > Burkholderiales > Oxalobacteraceae > Undibacterium > Undibacterium sp. Di26W. Next base: position 153,183 of record NZ_JBMPOR010000003.1, on the reverse strand, counting down.
GACGAATGATGATACCGCCAGCATTGATAGCTTGGCCGCCGTAAACTTTAACGCCCAGGCGTTTCGATTCTGAGTCACGGCCGTTGCGCGTGGTGCCGCCGCCTTTTTTGTGTGCCATTTAATTAGCTCCTTAAGTTCAGGTAAATTAACTTATCTACGGATTAGCCGTTGATAGATACGATTTGCAATTCAGTGTAGTTTTGGCGATGGCCTTGACGTTTCTGATAATGCTTACGACGACGCATTTTGAAAATGCGCACTTTGTCGTGACGACCGTGATCTATAACCTTAGCCAGCACCGTAGCACCTGTGACCAGTGGAGCACCAAATTTAATGGTCTCGCCAGCGCCCAATGCGAGCACTTGATCTATGGTGATTTCGGAGCCAATGTCTGCAGGTATCTGTTCTACTTTAAGTTTTTCACCAGCGACAACTTTGTATTGCTTGCCTCCGGTTTTTATGACCGCGTACATGTGAAACCTCATCGAATAAAAATTAGGAATTTTCTCCCGCCGGACTGAAAAAACCATCTGGGAAATCGGGAAAACCACAAATTGTACATAATTCCCGAATAAGCGTCAAAGACTATTTGCATATTTTTTCAGCAGCGCAGGCCTCGCCGCGGCAAAAAGCCGGGGCGTTAATGACCAGAAAGTATAATAAAGCCGGAAGCCCTGGTGCAATTCAAGCAAAACAATGGCATGGCGTCGTATAATCTTGGCCATTCTGGATTTTTTGCAGGTTCCCCCTTGTCTGCCACAAACAACCCCAATCCCATCACCGAACTTATTGCTTCCGACATGTCGGAAGTCAACCAGGTCATACGCAACAAACTGCATTCTGAAGTACCGCTGGTGAATCAGATTGCCGAATACATCATCAGCGCAGGCGGAAAAAGGATACGACCGGTACTGGTCTTGCTGGTGGCAAATGCCTACCAGTATCAGGGCAAGCATCATCACGAGCTGGCGGCGATAGTCGAATTTATCCACACCGCCACCCTGCTGCATGATGACGTGGTGGATGAATCCTCACTGCGGCGCGGGCGCAAGACAGCGAATGCCTTGTTTGGCAATGCCGCATCGGTGCTGGTCGGTGACTTTCTGTACTCACGCGCCTTCCAGATGATGGTATCCATCAATAACATGCAAATCATGCAAATATTGGCAGACGCCACCAATGTGATTGCCGAAGGCGAAGTCTTGCAGTTGTTGAATATGCATGACCCAGACGTGACGGAAGAACGCTACTTGCAGGTAATACGCTCCAAAACAGCCAAGCTGTTCGAAGCCGCCGCCCAGATCGGTGCCCTGATTGCCGGTGCCGGTGAGCAGGAAATTGAAGCCGCCGGCGAATACGGACGTTCACTGGGTACTGCATTTCAATTGATAGATGACGTACTGGATTATTCCGGCAATGCCGAGGATATAGGCAAGAATGTAGGCGATGATTTGCGCGAAGGCAAACCTACCCTGCCCCTGATTTACCTGATGAAGAACGGCAATGCTGCCGAACAAGAACTGGTGCGAGCCTGCATAGAACATGGCGACGAATCTAAATTTGATGCCATTTTGAGTGCCATTACCAGTTCCGGTGCCTTGGCCTATACACAGAATGAAGCGGTAAAAGCAGCCGATCGCGCTGCCACCGCCATCGCCACCCTGCCAGAAAGCAAGTACAAACAGGCCATGGTGCAGTTATGCGCTTTTGCGGTAGGTCGCAACCATTAATTTTTTGCAGGCACCGTCGTCCTACGCAATCCTGCAAAATGCCGTCAATTCAGGGATGACCCGGAACAAATTTGAGGTGGGCAGCAGAACTAAGGACTGATCTGATAATGCAACTGCTAACGCCGCTGACAACTGAGCAGAATTTGTAACACGAGTGTAACGAACAGCAGGCAACATGCTACGAAAGTTACAATCTAGATCGTTTTGCCGCGTATTTGCTGCTTAGATACCGGGTTTTCCCCTGAACGCCTTTACAAATAACGGGCTTAGTTGCATTATCCTAAGGCAACTGATTGTATTGGTAAATTTTACTCAAAAGACCCTATGTCCGCAGTCCAACCAAATTCAGCTTCTCTCACCCCGACCTCTGGTTTGGCGCGCGCACTGACGCAGGCCAATTTATTGACTGCGGCCCAGGTTGACGTCGTCAGCAAAAAGGCCCAGCTCGACAAAACTACCTTCATTGATGGCTTGCTGCAAAGCGGGTTTATCAATGCACGCAACCTGGCGACATTTTGCTCGGATGTGTTTGGTTATCCATTGCTGGATTTATCGCTGGTCAATGAGTCACTGATACCGGAAAAGCTGGTAGACCCCAAGCTCATGCAGGCACAGCGCATGATTGCGATCGCAAAAAAAGGCAACAAGGTATCGCTCGCGCTTTCTGACCCGACCAATAACTCGGCACTGGATCAGGTCAAGTTTCAGACCGGCCTGGGCGTTGACATCATCATCGTGCAGCATGATGCCTTGGTCAAACTGCTGGAAAGACTGGGTAAAACCTCAGAGCAGACCCTGATTGACATCGCCGGCGATGACTTTGAACTCGAATTCAAGGAAGACGACCTTACTCAGGCTGCCGCTGACAACCAGGCAATAGAAATTGATGATGCCCCGGTCGTTAAATTCCTGCAAAAGATGCTGATTGATGCGATCAACATGGGCGCTTCCGATCTGCATTTTGAACCCTTTGAAAAATTCTATCGCATCCGCTTCCGCGTTGATGGCGAACTGAAGGAAATTGCCCAGCCGCCGCTGGCCATCAAGGAAAAACTGGCTTCACGTATCAAGGTTATCTCCAAGCTGGATATTTCTGAAAAACGGATCCCGCAAGATGGCCGCATGAAACTGCAGCTGTCCGCCATCAAGTCCATCGACTTTCGTGTGAGCACACTGCCCACCCTGTTTGGCGAAAAGATCGTTATGCGTATTCTGGACGGTTCCCAGGCGCAGATGGGTATTGATGCCTTGGGCTACGATCCGGATCACAAAGCCATCCTGATGGATGCGATTCAGCGTCCCTATGGCATGGTGCTGGTAACTGGCCCAACCGGTTCTGGTAAAACGGTGTCGTTGTATACCTGCCTTAATGTCATCAATAAACCCGGCATCAACATCTCGACCGCTGAAGATCCGGCCGAGATCAACTTGCCCGGGGTTAACCAGGTCAACGTCAATGACAGAGCCGGTCTTACCTTTGCGGTTGCCCTGAAGTCTTTCCTGCGTCAAGATCCTGACGTCATCATGGTGGGTGAGATTCGTGATCTGGAAACTGCCGATATTGCCATCAAGGCTGCGCAAACCGGTCACATGGTATTTTCCACCCTGCATACCAATGATGCGCCAGCTACCCTGACACGTCTGATGAATATGGGCGTGGCCCCGTTCAATATCGCGTCTTCGGTCATCCTGATCACCGCCCAAAGGCTGGCGCGCCGCCTCTGCACCTGCAAAAAACCAGTCGATGTACTGGATGAAGTCTTGCTGCAGGCCGGTTTCAAGGATGACGATCTGGACGGTACCTGGAAACCCTATGGCCCGGTTGGCTGTGACCGCTGCAGTGGTGGTGGTTACAAGGGTCGCGTCGGTATTTACCAGTTGATGCCTATCTCCGAATCGATAGAACGCATCATTTTGGCCAGTGGCAGTGCAATGGAAATTGAAGAACAAGCCCAACGCGAAGGCATCAGGAATTTGCGTCAGTCAGGACTGTTGAAAGTAAGGCAGGGTCTGACCAGTCTAGAAGAAGTGCTCGGATGTACCAACGAATAATAAGAGAACAGTCATATGGCAACTAATCCGGCAAAGTCCGTCAGATCATCACAAGTCAAAGAACATTTGTATGCGTGGGAAGGAAAAGACAAGTTTGGTAAATCCGTACGGGGTGAATTACGCGCCGGCGGCGAAGCCATCGTCAACGCCACCTTGCGCCGCCAGGGTATCCTGGTTACCAAGCTGAAAAAGAAAAGCTATAGTACCGGCAAAAAAATTACTGAGAAAGACATCTCCCTGTTCACACGACAGTTGGCAACCATGATGAAAGCCGGTGTGCCTTTGCTGCAGTCTTTTGATATCGTATCCAAAGGCCACTCCAATCCCTCCGTCTCCAAGTTGTTGCAGGATATCCGTGGCGACGTCGAGACCGGTACCAGCCTGAACCAGGCTTTTCGTAAGTTCCCCCTGTATTTTGACCCGCTGTTCTGTAATCTGGTCGGTGCTGGTGAACAGGCCGGTATTCTGGAAGAGTTGCTGAATCGCCTTGCCATCTACAAGGAAAAAACCCTGGCCATCAAGGCCAAGATCAAATCTGCCCTGACTTACCCTATCGCCATTCTGGGGATTGCCTTCATTGTGACCGCCGTCATCATGATCTGGGTGGTACCGGCATTTAAAGAGGTATTCAAAAGCTTTGGTGCGGATTTGCCGGCACCTACCCTGTTTGTCATGGCGATTTCCGATTTCTTTGTCAAATACTGGTACCTGATCTTTGGTGGCTTATTCGGCAGCGTGTACTTCTTTATGCAGTCCTGGAAGCGCTCTTTGAAAATGCAGCAGACCATGGACAGATTGCTGTTGCAGGCCCCCATCTTTGGTGATGTGATTCGTAAAGCCACAATTGCGCGCTGGACACGTACGCTGGCCACCATGTTTGCCGCCGGTGTGCCGCTGGTTGAATCGCTGGATTCTGTTGGCGGTGCCGCCGGTAATGCCGTTTACCTGGATGCCACCATCAAAATCCAGACTGAAGTCAGTACCGGTGTCAGCCTGACCGTCGCCATGCAAAACTCGAACGTTTTCCCGAATATGGTCACGCAGATGGTGGCGATTGGTGAAGAATCGGGTGCGCTGGATTCCATGCTGAGCAAGGTTGCCGATTTTTACGAAGATGAAGTGGATGAAGCCGTTGCTTCCCTGTCCAGTCTGATGGAACCGATGATCATGGCCATTCTGGGTGTGGTCATTGGCGGCCTGGTGGTCGCGATGTACTTGCCTATTTTCAAACTGGGTTCGGTGGTCTGATGCTGGAATTGCTTTTGTTTGCGGCCCCTGGGTTTTGGCTGAGCACGCTGTTTTTTGGCCTGCTCGGCCTGCTGATCGGGAGTTTCCTGAACGTCGTCATCCATCGCTTGCCGAAGATGATGCAAAGGTTTGAAGACAATTATTTCGCCGAAACCCGCGATCAGCCCAAACCCCATACCGATAGTTACAATCTGGTCGTGCCACGTTCGGCCTGCCCACACTGCGGACACAAGATCAGCGCCCTGGAAAACATCCCGGTGGTCAGCTATCTGGTGCTGGGTGGCAAATGCAAGGGGTGCAAGGCCCGCATTTCACCACGCTACCCGCTGATAGAACTATTCACCGCCCTGTTGTCGGCAGGGATGGTCTGGCATTTTGGCAGCGGTGTGAATGGCATGGCGGCGGTGGTTTTCGTCTGGATACTGATCACCCTGACCTTCATCGATATTGACACCCAGTTGCTGCCAGACGACCTGACCCTGGGCTTGATGTGGATAGGTTTGCTACTGAATATCAATGGCTATTTCGCTACACTCAAAGATGCCGTGATTGGCGCTGCTGCCGGCTATCTGGCCCTGTGGATAGTCAATGAAATCTATAAACTGCTGAGAAAGCGTGATGGCTTTGGCGGCGGTGACTTCAAACTGCTGGCAGCCTTTGGGGCCTGGATGGGTTGGAGCATGTTGCCGGTCATCATATTATTTTCTTCATTTGTAGGTGCCTTTATCGGTATTACCCAGATGATACTGAGCAAACTGGGTTGGGAATCACAAATCCCGTTTGGCCCTTACCTGGCGGGAGCAGGCTTGATTGCCCTGGTCTGGGGACATCAGATCATCGACTATTACCTGGGCATCATGTAATGCCTGCCCGCTTTGCGCTTGGTCTGACCGGTGGCATAGGCAGTGGAAAAACCACCATTGCCAATATCCTCGGTGAACTGGGTGCGGCCCTGATTGATACCGATGTCATAGCCCATCAGCTCACCGTATCTGGCGGGCTGGCCATACCGTCCATTCTGACGCAATTTGGCGATAACTTGCTGACTGCGGACGGTGCCATGGACAGGTCGGCCATGCGCGAATTGGTATTTTCTGACCCGGCGCAGAAACACAAGCTGGAAAACATACTGCATCCACTCATCCGCCAGGAAACCGAGAAAGCTGCCAGTACTGCCACCGGCAGTTACCTGATTTTTGTCGTGCCCCTGCTGGTGGAATCGGGTAACTGGAAAAGCCGGGTAGATCGCGTCCTGGTGGTTGATTGTGACGAAGAAACACAAATCCGGCGCGTCATGTCACGCAACAGCCTGAACCGGGAACAGGTGCTCGCCATCATGCATAATCAGGCCAGCCGGCAGCAAAGACTGGCGGCGGCAGACGACGTCATCGCGAACCAGGGGCCGCTGGAAATTATCCGTACGCAGGTAGTACAACTGCATCAACAATACCTGGCGTATGCAGAGATGAAAAAATAGGTGTACTGTGTGAAGTAATACACGTTGATGCATAAAATTTTTTTGAAGGAATCTGCACACGATGTTTGTAATTTCACACAGTATGGTTCAAAATCATGTGCAGCTTGAATTAGCACTAATTTTGACAGGGAAACTATTTTGATTGTTTACGAATACCCTTTTAACGAGCGTATTCGCACGTTATTGCGGCTGGAAGACTTATACGAAAAATTTACATTTTTCCTACATCAGTCTGATCCCATGCAGCATCACGTTGCCCTTGCCACCATTTTCGAAATGCTGGAAGTTGCCGGTCGTGCCGACCTGAAATCCGATCTCTTGCAAGAACTCGACAGACAAAAACACACACTCATCAGTTTCAGATCCAATCCGAATGTACAGGCCGACATGCTCGACCAGATACTGGATGACGTCGACCGTGCCAGCACCGCCCTGGCGGGCAGCACTGGCAAGACGGGCCAGAATGTGCGCGACAATGAATGGCTGATGAGTATACGTGGGCGCACTATTATCCCGGGTGGTGCCTGCGAGTTCGATTTGCCCAGCTACCATGCATGGCAAAAAAATTCCGCCGAAAAACGCTATTCCGACATCAGTGCCTGGTTTGCCCCGATTGCGCCCTTGTTTGGTGCCATCAATGTGGTCCTGCGCCTGTTGCGCGAATCTGGTTCCACTGCAAAAGTGATTGCCCAGGCCGGCAGTTACCAGCAAATGTTACAGGGCAAGGTGTACCAGCTGTTGCGCGTCAGTGTCGCCCAGGAACTGGGGGCTATCCCTGAAATTTCTGCCAATAAATATATGTTGTGGATACGTTATATGTCGCAAGATGGCGACATGAAACCCAAGGCTTTTGAAAACGATATCCCATTTGACCTGACTCTCTGTAATTTTTAACTATGGCCACTTTTGTTGACTGTCCCACCTGCAAAAACAAGGTGGAATGGATAGAAGCGAACCGCTGGCGTCCATTTTGTTCTGAACGCTGCAAACAAATCGATCTGGGTGCCTGGGCTGAAGAGAAATATACGATACCTGCCGTCAATCTGCCCGAAGACCCTGAACTGGCAGAATAAGGCCGTCTGTGCCCGATAGTGCAAGATATGGCTAGTGCAGTGTTGCACTAGCGCTTTTGCGGGATGCCGTATTTGCGTAACTTGGTGGCGATCATGGAATGCGAGGTTGCCAGGCGCATAGCCAGCTTACGACTGGATGGGTAGTGCGGATACATCGATTCCAGCAAACTGCGCTCAAATGCATTCACCGAATCTTCCCAGCTCTCGGTCACATCGGCTTTCACCACATCGGCAGTAATGCTGCCTTCTGCCCAATCCAGGTCGGCGGCATCCAGCACACGCTGATCCGACATGGTAATCGCCCTGAACACGACATTCTGCAATTGCCTGACATTACCTGGCCAGTGGTTAGACACCAGGGCGGCACAGGCTGCCGAGTTGAGCCGGCAAACGGGCTTTTGTGCCTGGGTACAGGCACGTTCGATAAAATGCCTGGCCAGGGGCAAAATATCGTCAGGACGCTCGCGCAGGGCTGGCATTTCCAGATGCAATACATTCAGCCGGTAAAACAGGTCTTCGCGGAAACTAGCTTCCTGTACCATCTTGCGCAGGTTACGGTGGGTCGCGCTGATGATGCGCACATTCACGCGGACTTCCTTGTCACTGCCTATGCGACGGAATTTGCCATCATTGAGGAAACGCAGCAATTTGGCTTGCAAATATAGCGACATTTCGCCAATTTCATCCAGGAACACGGTGCCGCCATCTGCCATTTCAAACAGGCCGGGTTTACCACCACGCTGGGCACCGGTAAAGGCGCCCGAGGTATACCCAAACAATTCACTTTCTGCCAGGCTTTCTGGCAAGGCAGCACAATTCAGTTCCAGGAAAGGGGCATTACTACGGCCACTGATACCGTGGCAGGCCTGCGCCAGCAATTCCTTGCCGGTGCCGGTCTCGCCAGTGATCAGCAAGGGAGCATCGACTACCGCAACCCTGGCGGCACGGGTCTTCAAGGCACGTATCTGCTCGGATTCACCGATAATGAAATGAAAGCCGCTGCCTTCAGAATGTTGCAGGGCATGCAGACGACCACCGATGCGGGTCGGTGCATGAAAGGTCAGCACGGCACCGACTGAGCGGCCATGCTGGGCAATATCCAAGCCCTGGGGTTCGGATACCGGCGTGACATCCATGAAATACGGTTCGCCGTTGAGTATGACTTCACGGCTGGGCAGGCGAAAACCGCTGGTCAGCAGTTCTTCCAGGATACCTGCCTCGTCCAGCACCTGATCCAGCTTGCGCTGGCACAGCTCGGTTTCTGTCATGCAGACTGCCGTGGCAGCGGCACCATTCGCAATCACGATATGGCCACCGGCATCGATGGCCAGCACTGGGTCTTCCATGACAGCCATCATGGTATCGAGATTCAGGCGACGCCGTATGCCGGGCAAGACGTCCAGTACCTTGATGTCACCGACACCACGTACCTGCTGGCAGTCTGCCTGCAGGGATGGCAGCATGAAATCCAGCAATTCCGGACTGTCGATATAAATATGCGGCGGGTCCACTTCCACCGCCACCACATTCAGGCCACGGCGCGCCAGCACCGCCAGGATTTCATGGGCGATACCGACACGGTCCTTGAACTGGATATTGATGCGCATGCTGGATGAATGGGGCTCGGTATCGGTTTAAAAGGGTTCTGGAATATATCCACGTGGACGCGCATGCTGGCGACGGAATGCGCTGTTTGAGGCCAGGCCGCGCAAGCGTCCCAGGTCAAATTGTTCCAGTTGCTGCAAGACTGCACGGTTGAGTGTCATTTTAACTTGCATCATCAGCAGATCCACACTTTGCTGGCTGGAAGTACGGGTAGCGCGTCTTTCCTGCTGCATTTCCGCATCCTGGAACTGTTGTGCCCGCCCCCGTTCCTGCTCCTGATTCTGGTCCTGCGCCTGTTTTTCTATTGCCTTGGCAGCCGCCTTTTCTTCTGCCATGACAAAACAGCGATACACATCGGCCAGGGTAATAATGCCATTGCAATCCCGACAATGCCAGGCATCTTTTTCCTTGGCATCGCGGCTGACCAGATCATCCTTGCTCAATGTCGCCAGGATGGAACGTATCAGGCGCGGGGTTTTACCCGTAGCCTGAGCCAGTGTGGTGATATTCGCGGTGCGCGGCATCACCATCATGATTTGCGCCAGCAATTCTATCGCCGTATAAAAGCGCGCGTTCAGGTTGGCATCAGAAAAAACCTGGGTCGATGAAAGTAATTCTTCAAATTGATTCATGCCAACTCCTTGGTAACAAAAATAGGGCGATTCGCGCTGCCATAACGATCCATGAACAAGCCTTCGGTCGAAATGGCAGGTCGTTTGCCGGAAACGATGTCTGCAATAAACTGACCGGAACCGCAGGCCATGGTCCAGCCCAGGGTGCCATGCCCGGTGTTCAGATACAGATTGCGATACGGTGTCGGCCCTATCACCGGCGTACCGTCCGGTGTCATGGGGCGCAGGCCGGTCCAGAATTCCGCCTTGGCAACATCACCGCCACCGGGGAACAGGTCAGTCACGGAATGTTCCAGCGTGGCGCGACGCTCGGCACGCAGATCGAGGTTATAGCCTGTGATTTCTGCGGTGCCGCCCACCCGTATGCGGTCACCCAGGCGGGTGATCGCCACTTTGTAGGTTTCATCCATGACGGTGGATTCCGGCGCTTTATGCGCGTCGGTGATCGGCACAGTGATCGAATAACCCTTGATGGGGTAAACCGGAATCCTGATGTCCAGTTCTTTCAACAGTATCGGTGAATAACTGCCCAGGGCCAGTACGAAACAATCAGCCTTGATTTCACCTTCCGAGGTAATGACAGAGCTGATGGTATCGCCGTTCTTGACCAATCTTTGTATGCTGACGCCATATTTGAATTGCGCACCAAGTTCTTGCGCCAGTTTCGATAGATTTTGGGTGAACTTGAAGCAGTCCCCGGTTTCATCACCCGGCAAGCGCAAGGCACCCACAAATTTTTCCTGTACGTTCGCCAGCGCCGGTTCAACTTTCAGGCAACCGGCCTTGTCGAGTTTTTCATACGGAACGTCATAGCGTTTGAGGATGGCGATATCTGCCTCGGAGCCGTCGAGTTGCTGCTGGTTGCGGAACAACTGCAAGGTACCCTGGGTGCGTTCGTCATAGCTGATGCCGGTATCGCTGCGCAATTGCTGCAAGACATCGCGGCTGTATTCGGCCATGCGCAGCATGCGGCCCTTATTGATCTCGTAGCGCCTGGTCGTGCAGTTCATCAACATTTGCGTTACCCAGCGCCACATGTTGGGATCAAAGCTGGGGCGTATCGCCAACGGACTGTGCTGCATCAACAGCCATTTGATGGCCTTCAGGGGGACACCCGGACCAGCCCAGGGAGCAGAATAGCCGGGCGACACCTCGCCAGCATTCGCATAACTGGTTTCCAAGCCTGCTGCCGGCTGGCGTTCTATCACGGTCACTTCATGCCCGGCCCTGGCCAGGTAATAGGCTGATGCCGTTCCTATGACACCTGCACCCAATATGACTACCTTCATGCTGCCTCTCCCATTCTGATTCTGTTGTGTATTCTCTTATTTATTCTGCTCTCGGTTTTTGTTGCCGGCGCTGCCGCAGGCTTAATTGCTGTAAGTGCGTTCATAGCGAGCCCCCAGACTGGTCAATATCTCGTAGCCTATGGTGCCGGCCCTGGCGGCCACCTGATCCACCGTATTGTCGGCGGATATCAGGTCGACCAGCGTACCTGGCAGCAGGTGTTCGGCGGCCACCGTGGTCACATCCAGGGTAATGGTATCCATCGAGACATTGCCGACCATAGGTACTGCCTGGCCGGCAATATGGGCAATGCCACGATTACTGAGGCTGCGCATCCAGCCATCGGCGTAACCGACAGCGACGGTCGCAATGCGAGTGGTCTGGCTGCTGCGCCAGCTTGATCCATAGCCAACGCCAGTGTCAGCCGGAATTTCACGGGTTTGTATGATGCGGCCCTGCAAATGCGCAACCGGCTTTAATGGGTTGGGCTGGCCTGCTATCGGTGCAACCCCATACAAAGCCGCACCTGGGCGCGCCAAATCGAAATGGAAATCTTTACCCAGGAAAATGCCGGACGAATTGGCCAGACTGGCCTTGCAACCGGGTAAGCGTGCGCGTAAGGAATTAAAACTGGCCAGCTGGCGCTGATTCATGGGATTGGACTGGTCTTCCGCACTGGCCAAGTGGCTCATGATGTATTGCACATCGATACCGTCCAATGATTGCTTGTCAGCAAATACCTGGTCGCATTCGGAAGGCGATAAGCCCATACGTGCCATTCCCGTGTCAAATTGCACGATAGCCGGCAATGAGCGTTGCAACTTCACAACGAGTTGCCGCCAGGATCTTATTTGGTCCACACTATTTAGTACCGGTATGCACTGATTTTCAAGGAATTCAGTTTCATATCCCGGTGGTGAACCATGCATGACATAAAGCTGGGCGTCTGCCGGTAAATGTGGGCGCAGGAAAATAGCCTCTTCAAGATGTGCCACAAAGAAATGCCGGCACGATGCTGCCAGCAATGCCTGCGCAACAGGCAATACACCCAGACCATATGCATCAGCCTTGACCGCTGCACCGCATGGTACTGAGCCCAATTTGCCACATAAAAAGCGATAGTTATCCTGTATTGCCGCAAGATCAATACGAAGTACTGCACCTGCTTTTCCAGCTACTTGCATCATATTTCACCACTCCATCACGTTATCTACCGTGATTCGTTGAAGCAAACCCTGTGCCCAGAAAAAATATTGAATAAATTCAATAACTTACTGTGTGCGATTAGAAAAAAGATTTAAAACTGTATCGAAATCAAGACAGTAATAAATTTTCAGATACCTTAAGTTTAGATTCGAGCCCAGATAATGTACACAAAATGACACAATGTATTCATTTAAATACACTGTATCAAAACAAATACACCAACTCATTTACGAAATAGAAACGCATGATTCACGTCTCTACTTCCATGGGCAATTGTGGAAACTACGCAATAGAAAACAGTTGATTACTCTGGAAATTAGCTTCCATGTTTTGAAGCTGTCATAAATGTATGCGCATAATTCTGGATGTAATGAATTAATATGCCGGGATTATTGCCTAATGGAAATTAAACGTGTACTCGGACCACTCCTTGCCGTGGTATTACTTATCGGTATAGGTGCTGCAACATATACTTCTTATCAAAGAAATCATGCAATTGAAGCAGCAAAATTAGTCTCGGCCGCCGTGGTCGAAGTGAAGGGCATGGTCGGCTCCGAAAAGGAATCCTACTTCTCGGATCCCAGGGTGATAGAAATTCTGGCCAGCAAGGGATTGCGCGTCAAAGTCGAAAAAGTGGGTTCACGCGAAATTATCTCGCGCGACTTCAGCACCTATGACTTCGCATTTCCCGCTGGTGCACCGGCTGCACTGGCCTTGCAAAACAAAGCACGGGCAAAACAGGTCTACCCCACTTTTTTTACCCCCATGGCGATTGCCTCGTGGGTGCAATTGGTGCCCGTGCTGGAAAAAGAAGGTCTGGTCAAAAAAATCAACGATGCTTACTACATCGTCGACATGAAGAAATTGTTGAATTTAAGCGAGAAAGGTACCCGCTGGCGCGAGCTGAAAGACAATACGGCTTACAACACCGGCAAAAGCATACTGATCAGCTCTACCGATGTCAGGAAATCCAATTCGGCAGCGATGTACCTGTCACTGGCCAGCTATGTCGCCAACGATAACAATGTCGTAGACGATAACGAGCAAGCCAACAAAGTATTGCCATTTGTCTCTTCCCTGTTCTTGCGTCAGGGCCTGCAAGAATCCAGCAGCTCCGGGCCCTTTGAAGACTACACGACCATGGGTATGGGCAAAGCACCACTGGTCATGATCTATGAAAGCCAGTTCCTCGAATATCAGTCCAAACGCCCCAAACCGAACGCTGACATGGTCTTGTTGTATCCACAACCGACTATCTACACCAAACATATCGTCGTGCCTTTCAATGAAAATGGCCGCCGCGTTGGCGAGGCACTGGCAACGGATCCTGCGCTACAAAAACTGGCGACCGAATATGGATATCGCACCGCCAACGCAGATCAATTTAGCGAGTTTTTGCAGAACAAAAAATTGCAGGCGCCCACGTCATTGGTGGATGTCATCGACCCACCCAGTTTTGAAATCCTGGAACGCATGATCCAGACCATAGAAAAGAAATTCCAGTAATCTGCCTTTCCCGACCGAGGACAAGAAATGACTGACATACAAGCCCAAGAAAGCAGCATGACGTTGACACCACCAGAAGTATTGACTCCCGTTGCAGAAAAAAAAGCACCTGATATGGTGCCGTTGAAAGCCGAAGTTCAGGAAAAGATTGATGCGCAGGTGACTGCGTACATAAACAGCATATTAAAAGACGATGTCCAAAGTGCAGACTTTCAGACCAAACTGGATTCGGCATTTCGACTCGGCAAAGAGGAAATTTCCAACGCGGCCTCTCTGATGACAGGACGCTTCATGGAGCGCAATTTTGTCGGCATAGAAAATTCGGCGGCATTCAAATCCATACAAGACATGCGTGGCATGCTCGATGAGTTAAATCCTGGCAAGCAGGGCGATTTGTTAAGTCAGAACAAAATCCTGGGACTCATTCCGTTTGGCAACAAATTGCAAGCCTATTTTCGTAAGTTCCAGACTGCCAGTTCGCAGTTGCAAACCCTGATGACACAAATCTATGCGGCACGTGACGATATGCAGCGGGATGCCACAGAAATTGAATTGGTGAAGACCAAGCTCTGGGAAGCAATGCAAAAACTCAAGGGTGCCATCTATTTCGCCGAGCAGCTAGACAAACATATCGCCGATCATGTTGAAGCGATCAAAGACAGCGATCCCTTGCGGGCCAAAGCACTGGAACAGGAAGTCTTGTTTTACGCACGCCAAAACCTGCAAGACATGCAGACGCAGATGGCGGTCAACGTCAATGGCTATCTGTCCATGGACCTGCTAAAAAAAACCGCGCGTGAAATGGTCAATGGCTGTAATCGCGTTGCCACTACCGGCATGTCAGCAATGGCAACCGCGCAAACAGTCGCTCGCGCCACCGGCAATCAGATACAGGTAATGGAAATGCTGAGTGGCGTCAGTGAAACCATAGGTGACCTGGTGACGGAAACATCAAGACAATTGGGGCGGCATGTGGAAAAAACCGGCGAATTTGCCGCCAATCCTTTGATAGGCATACAAAAAATACAGGAAATGTTTGATAACACATTCAAAGCCATGGATGCGATGGATAATTTCCGTTCCCTTGCCGTCGACAACATGGGCAAAAACAACGCCATGCTGAAAGAACAAATTGCCCGCACCGAGCAATATCTGGACAAGACCAGAGCAGAACAAGCCCGCACGGCCATGGTATCAACCGCACCCGAAGGTCCGGTCAAACTCTAAGGAACAGGCATGAGACTCTTGGCGAAATGGCTCACTTTACTGTTGATATTCTCCCTGGCCGCCTGCAAGGATGCCAAACATAATCAGCCAGACGCAGCACTAGCCGCTACTACCCTGACTGTCATGGCTGGCTCCGAACTCAAAGACATCGAACCTTTACTGCCATCTATCAGCAAGGCAACCGGCATTCAATTGCAGTTACAGTACACAGGTACGCTGGAGGCAGTAGAAAAATTACAGTCTGGCGAACAAATCGATCTGGCCTGGCTGGCCAGCAATAAATATGCAATGCTGGTGCCCGCAGCCAGGGCCAGAATACTGGCATCAGAAAGAACCATGCTGACGCCCGTGGTATTGGGTTTAAAAGAGAGCAAGGCTAAAGCACTGGGCTGGAAGGACAATTCCCAGGTCACCTGGAAAGATATCGCCGAGGCAGCAAAACAAGGGAAATTCACCTTCGGCATGACCAGTCCTTCATCTTCCAACACCGGCTTCTCAGGTTTGCTTGGGCTTGCCGCCGCCTTGTCTGGCCAGGGCGATGCGCTGGAAGAAAAAGATATCAATGCAAAACGCCTGAGTGCTTTTTTTCAGGCGCAAAGACTGACAGCCGGCAGTTCAGGCTGGCTGGCGGAAGCGTATTTACGTGAACAGGACAAGGTCGATGGTATCATCAACTATGCATCCACTTTGCAAACCTTGAACCGCAATACCGCGTTGAAAGAAAAACTGGTGCTGGTTTATCCACAGGATGGGATAGTGACTGCCGACTATCCCATCATGCTGATCAACCCGGCCAAACGGGAAGCGTATGACAAAGTGGTGAGTTATTTGCGTGGCACCGAGTTCCAGCAGGCAATGTACAGCTCAACCTTGCGACACCCTGTCAATCCCGATGTCGCCGTTACCGATGCACCAAAACAAGCCTTGGCCGAGTTATCTTTCCCTGCCAAGCTGGCGGTCGTCGACGCCATACTGACTGCCTTCGACAATCATTTGCGTTTGCCTACCGACAGCACATTCGTGCTTGACACCAGTGGATCGATGAAGGGTGACAGGATCAGAGACCTGAAAGCTGCCATGCAGGGATTGTCGGGTGCTGACACATCCATCAGTGGCCGTTTTTCAAGATTCCGCAACCGGGAACGTATCATCATCCTGCCATTCAATAACAGCGTGGAAAGCTCACAGCGTTTTGATATGGGTAGCGAGGATAAAGCCAATCAGGCAACGCTGGCTGCCGTCGCGGCACGCATACAACAATTGCGCGCTGACGGTGGAACGGCTATCTTTTCGGCAACCCAACTGGCCTATACCGAAGCCGTGGAGCGCAAACGCAATGACCCGGCGCGCTTTTATTCCATCATCGTAATGACCGACGGTATCAACAATGACGGTATGGATTACAAGCAGTTTGCTCAGTGGTATAAAGCCCTGCCAGACAATGAAAAAGACATCAAGATTTTCACAGTCCTGTTTGGTGAAGCCGAACCAGATGAATTGAAAAACCTGGCAGACCTTTCTGGTGGCAGAATGTTTGACAGCCGCAAGGCAAGCTTGCAAACCATATTTAAAGAAATTCGCGGATACCAATAATGCAGGCCCTGACTTTTAAAATGCGCGCGCTGCTATTTTTGTATAGCACCCAGAACCTGCTGGGCAGTTGTCTGGCCATTCTGGGGTTGGGCATGTATTTCACAGGTGTGATTTTAGACTGGTGGTTACCCATCGTCGTCGGCTTATACGCCGTCGCCTGGCTGGCCATTCCTGCGGATAAAGAACTGGAACTGCAAATCAAGAATGAGAATTCACAAAGTAGCCTGACTGACAGTGTCGATGCATTGATACGGGAATCGAAGTCACGTTTGCCGCATGAAGCAGTGGAACGCTTGCACAGGATACAAACCACCTTGCAGGAACTGGCGCCCAAGATATTTTCTGGCGAAGTCGCCATGAACTATGTCAGCCTGCTCATCAATGCAGTCAATCGTGATCTTCCGCAAACAATCAAAAACTATGTGCTCTTGCCCACCGCCTTTGCCACCATGCATGTCATAGAAAATGGAAAAACCTGCAAGCAGCTGCTACTCGAACAATTGGATTTACTTGAAACTCAACTGTCAAAAATCGCCACCGACATTTACAAGAACAATGCCGATTCACTGCTCGTCAATGGTGAGTTTTTAAAAGAAAAATTCCATACCGTAACCTTCGTGCAATGAAGTCAGGCAGTTTGGGCAAACTTAGATAACAGTCAGTTGTAGTGAATCGTGACGCAAAAGATCCAGCCATTCCAGCAAGGGAATGGTGGCGGGCAGTAAAGGTGAGACAGCAACGCTGCCCTGCCAGGCAAAGGCCTGGCCTTCCAGGCTTTGTGGCTCGCCCTGCCATTCGCGGCTGATATAAAAATGCAGCCGGACGTGGGCATGCGGATAAATATGTTCCACACCACACCAGGGTTCGGCAGATACAATCTGTATGCCCAGTTCTTCTACAAATTCACGTTTCAGCGCGGCCAGTATGGATTCGTCCGCCTCTACCTTGCCACCCGGGAATTCCCAGTAACCTTCATAAGGTTTGCCTGCTGGCCGTTGTCCGAGCAAGACGTCACCATTGGCTTTCATCAATATGCCGACGGCGACATCCACAGGTTTTGCCGTCATATCAGGATTCCGCCATGCGACCGGCATAGTCGCGGGCAAACTGCCAGGCAACACGACCAGAACGTGAACCACGTTGCAAAGCCCAGCGCAGGGCATCGCCACGCGCTTCGGTGATTTGTTCTGCATTGCAACCCATGGTACTCAACCAGTGGGCGACGATATCCAGGTAATCATCTTGCTTGAAAGGGTAAAACGATACCCACAGGCCAAAACGTTCGGACAGGGAAATTTTTTCTTCTACCGTTTCCCCTGGATGCAAGTCACCGTCATCACTATATTTATAACTGGCATTGTCGGACATTTTTTCCGGCAGCAGATGGCGGCGGTTGGACGTGGCATAAATCAGTACATTGTCCGATTGCGCGGCGATACTGCCATCGAGTGCGACTTTCAGGGCCTTGTAACCGGCCTCGCCTTCTTCAAACGACAAATCGTCGCAAAATACGATGAAGCGTTCTGGCCGCTCGGCGATCAGGTCAACGATGTCATGCAAATCCACCAGGTCAGTTTTGTCGACTTCGATCAGACGCAAGCCCTGGTCGGCAAACTGGTTCAGGCAAGCCTTGATCAGAGAAGATTTGCCAGTACCGCGTGCACCTGTCAGCAAGACATTGTTGGCCGGTTTGCCATGTACAAACTGGAGCGTATTTTGTTCTATCTGGGCTTTTTGAATCGCGACGTGACACAGGTCGTCCAGCGCAATATCTGACACATGACGCACCACTTGCAGATAGCCTTGCCCGCCGCGCTTGCGCCAGCGAAACGCATGGCCCAATTGCCAGTCAGGTACGGGCGAAGCGACCGGCAGCAAGCTTTCCAGCCGGGTCAGCAAATGCTCTGCACGGGATAAAAATTGATCCAGCTGGGTCATGGCTGCTTACTCGGGAAAGAGTTCAGGAACGGTAATCGGCATTGATCGACACATAATCATGCGACAGGTCGCAAGTCCATATCGTTGCCTGTGCGTCACCGCGTGCCAGTTTGACGCGTATGGCGATTTCACTTTGCTTCATGATGCGCTGACCATCTTCTTCACGGTAATCGGGATTGCGACCGCCATTCTTGGCAACCCAGACATCGTCCAGGTACAAATTCAGTTTGCCGACATCCAGGTCGCCAACACCGGCATAGCCTATCGCTGCCAGGATGCGTCCGAGATTTGGGTCAGAAGCAAAGAATGCCGTTTTTACCAGCGGGGAATGGGCAATGGAATAGGCAATCTTGCGACATTCTTCGACATCACGTCCGTCTTCCACGGCAATGGTGATGAACTTGGTCGCACCTTCACCATCACGAATGATCATGTGGGCGAGTTTTTGCGACAGTGCCGTCACGGCTTCTGCCAGCAGGGCATATTCCGGCGTATCAATATCATTTACTTCCACTTCACCGGCACCTGTAGCGATCAGCATGAAGGAATCATTGGTCGAGGTATCGCCGTCGATGGTGATGCAATTAAAGGATTTGTCAGCCGCCTGCTTGACCAGGTGATCCAGCACGTTTTGCGCCACTTTGGCATCCAGTGCCAGGTAACCCAGCATGGTCGCCATGTTCGGCTTGATCATGCCGGCCCCTTTGCTGATACCGGTCATGCTGACAGTTTTACCACCTATGCTGGCGGTTGCCGATGCAGCTTTGGGCTGGGTGTCGGTGGTCATGATGGCTTCTGCTGCATTGAACCAGTTATCTGGCTTGAGGTTTTCTATGGCTTTCGGCAAACCTGCAACCAGTCTGTCGACGGGTAATTGTTCCAGGATCACGCCTGTGGAAAATGGCAAAATCTGCGCCGCTTCGCAATTCAGCAATTCTGCCAGGGCCGCACAGGTCGCATTGGCCGCAGCAAGGCCAGCATCACCCGTACCCGCATTCGCATTGCCTGTGTTGATGACCAGCGCACGAATGGGGGCAGAGCTCATGAGCAAGCCTTCCAGATGGGCCTTGCATACCTGCACCGGCGCCGCGCAAAAACGATTGGTGGTGAACACACCTGACACCGTGGCCGTCGCAGCCAATTCCATCACCAGCACATCTTTGCGGTTGGCTTTGCGTATGCCTGCTTCGGCATAGCCCAGGCGAATACCTGCCACCGGCTTCAGGTCAGCAGCAACAGGAATGGGGGAATTGACGGCCATGATAGTTTCCTTGCGTTGAAATCAAGCCGACATTGTAGGGCATTTTGCTGCGCTGCGAAGCATGTTTGCGCCATGTGAATTCGCGTTCCTTATCTATTCCGGGTTCACAGGCCCATGATCATTTGGGCAATAATATTTTTTTGTATTTCATTCGAACCACCATAAATCGATAACTTGCGCATATTCAGGTAATTGATGGCGAGTGAGCTCGCCACTTCTGACATATCCGATCTATCCCTGAGTGCGAGTGCCTGCTCACCTACTGCCTGCATCAGCATGTCGGTAATGGCTTGCTGGATTTCGGTACCCTTGATCTTGAGGATGGAAGCCTCTGGTCCCGGTGCACGTTGCTGTTCTTCAGCCGAGAGTACGCGCAGATTGGTTATTTCCAGCGCCATCAAATCAATTTCCACTTGTGCAAGACGCGCAGCGAACTGGGCGTCTTCTATCAAGGGCCGGCCACTCTTCCATTCCTGGGCAGCAACACGCTTGAGGCGGGTCAATTCTCTTTTTGCCATGCCTATGCCAGCGATATTGGTGCGTTCATGTCCCAGCAGGAATTTGGCATAGGTCCAGCCCTGATTTTCCTTGCCGACCAGATTATCCAGCGGTACCCTGACATCATCAAACCAGACTTCATTGACTTCATGCGCACCATCCATGGTGATGATGGGCCTGACCGTCACCCCCGGTGACTTCATGTCGATCAGCAGGAATGAAATGCCACGTTGTGGCTTGACCTCACGGTCGGTGCGCACCAGGCAAAATATCCAGTCTGCATACTGGGCTAGCGTGGTCCAGGTCTTTTGGCCATTGACCCGGTAATATTCACCTTCTGCGTCGCGCATGCGCTCTGCCGTGGTGTTGACGGATGCCAGGTCAGAGCCTGAGCCCGGCTCTGAATAACCCTGGCACCACCATTCTTCTGCCGCCAGAATTTTGGGCAAGAAGCGCTGCTGCTGTGCTGGCGAGCCAAACTCCATCAAGACCGGTGCCACCATCTTGATACCGAAAGGCGGCAGACGCGGTGCACCGGCCGCCGCGCATTCTTCTTCAAAAATATAGCGTTGCACTGCTGACCAGCCCGTTCCACCAAATTCAGCCGGCCAGGAACTGCCGCCCCACCCACGTGCGTGCAGGATTTGTTGCCAGCTTTGGTAATCTTGCCTTTCCAGCGGCATGCCATGCCTGACTTTTTGGCGGATATCTGCAGGCAGCGCCTGCTGCAAAAAATCCTGGATTTCGCGGCGAAATTCCAGTTCGGCTGAGGTGAAATTCAAGTCCATGATTATCCTGATTATCCTGGCTATACCAGGATAGACAATTGCAAATCTAAGCACGTCCATAAGCAACGGGTTTAAAATACGCTATTCTGCACTGCAGAATTATATTCCAAAATATTACATCCATTTCCACTGTAGGCCCGGGCCTTGTCAAGGTCAAGCCTTTTGGCGACTGCATAAACAGCTTGGCTTATGGATGGCTTATTAATTTTTAGCGAAGACCAGCAAACATGGATGACACCCCAGCCAGCCCCGTGAAGGAAGACCGCCACTTCGTTACCGCATTGGCACGTGGTCTCGATGTACTGGCCTGCTTTCGCCCCGGTGACAGGGCATTGGGTAATCAGGAAATTGCCCAGCGTTGCCAGTTACCGAAGTCCACGGTATCGCGCTTGACCTATACCCTGACCAAGCTGGGCTACCTGCATTACGTCGCCAGCCAGGGACAATATCGTCTGGGATCCGCCACCCTGGCGCTGGGCAGCGCCATGATTGCGCGACTCGATGTGCGCCAACTGGCACGCCCATTGATGCAGGAACTGGCAGACTTTTCCAGGGGCATGGTGTCACTGGGTATGCGTGACAGGCTCAGCATGATTTATATAGAAAACTGCCGCAGCCAGAATGCACTGACCCTGAGCCTGGACGTAGGCTCGCGCATCCCGGTTGCGACCACCGCCATGGGACGTGCGCTGCTGGCCAGCCTGCCGGTGCCTGAACGTGAATCTGTATTGATAGAAATCCGCAGTACACAGGCAGACCTGTGGCCAGAGCTGGAAGCTGGCATACAGCGCAGCCTGCGGGAGGTGACGGAATTTGGTTGCTGCAGTTCTTTCGGCGACTGGCAAACGGATGTGAACGCTATCGCCATCGGTTTCTCACCTGGTGCCGGGCAAGCTCCGGTGGCGATTAACTGTGGCGGCCCGGCTTTCCTGTTGAGCAAGGAATTTCTATTGCATGAAGTACGCCCGAAGTTACTGCAACTTGTGCGTGATTTACAGGGCAATCTGCTTTAGAACCTGTGTACGATCTTACTGCGCGAGCGCAATCGGAGTCCACGCGGGGCTCATGCGCTGCTCAAAATGCTCATGTACTATAAGTACATTCCGCTTTTTGCGCTGCTCTTCATCCCGCTGATGCACGTACACTTGCTCGCTACAGATCGTAAACATGTTCTTAGCTGTCTACCAACAAAATTTGTGAATGCGACAGCCGCAAAAAAGGGACGAATCGCTTCGTCCCTTTGGTCTTTCCATGCGGTTGATCAGGCCATCAAACTACTCAAACAATCAGGCAAGTCGGCCGTGGCACTGCTTGAATTTCCTGCCGCTACCGCATGGGCAAGGATCGTTGCGGCCAATTTTCAAGGCATAACCAACTTCTGCCTGACCATCATCGGGAACGACACCTGGTGCCATTATTTCTTCCGCCGAGGCATCGGCATCAAAATCGGCGTGCTGGTAATGCACGTTTTCAATCTGTGATTGCGCCAACTGTTCTTCCGCTGCTTCTATCTCTTCACGAGACTGTATGCGCACGGTCACCACGGTCCTGACTACTTCATTCTTGATCTGGTCCAGCATCTGTCCAAACAGTTCAAAAGCTTCACGCTTGTATTCCTGTTTCGGATTTTTCTGGGCGTAACCACGCAGATGTATGCCCTGACGCAGATGATCCAGTGCCGCCAGATGTTCACGCCAGTGTGAATCTATGCTTTGCAGCATGACACTGCGCTCGAACCCTGCGAAGGAATCTTTACCGACGATGTCCAGCTTGGCCTGGTACACATCATTGGCCGCTTTTTGTACGCGTTCCATGATGTCGTCATCATTCAGATTGGCTTCTTCCGCCAGCATTGTCGCCAGTGGGATATCAAGCGCCCATTCATTGCGCAATACTGCTTCCAGCGAAGGAATATCCCACTGTTCTTCCACCGATTCTGCCGGTACATATTCGCGCACGATGTCATGGAACATGCCGTGACGCAGTGAAGAAATCAGTTCCGACATGTCTTGCGCTTCCAGCAATTCATTGCGCTGCTGGTAAATCACTTTACGCTGGTCATTGGCGACGTCATCATATTCCAGCAATTGCTTGCGGATATCGAAGTTGCGGGCTTCCACCTTGCGCTGTGCTGATTCGATAGAACGCGACACGATACCTGCCTCTATCGGTTCGCCTTCCGGCATTTTCAGCCTGTCCATGATGGCACGTACGCGGTCACCAGCAAAAATGCGCAAGAGTGTGTCATCAAGGGACAGATAGAAACGGGAAGAACCCGGATCACCCTGACGACCAGAACGTCCACGCAACTGATTGTCGACGCGACGGGATTCATGACGTTCGGTACCAACAATATGCAAGCCGCCAGCATTCACCACGTGTTCATGCAGGGATTGCCATTCATCGCGCAGTTTTTGCGATTGCGCAAACTTGTCTGCATCCGACAAATCGGGATTGGCTTCGATCAGTTGCACCTGCTTGGCAACATTACCACCCAGCACGATATCGGTACCACGACCGGCCATGTTGGTAGCGATAGTGATGGCTTTGGGACGACCGGCCTGGGCAATGATTTCCGCTTCACGTGCATGCTGCTTGGCGTTCAACACATTGTGTGGCAAATCTGCCTGGGTCAGGATGCCGGACAACAGTTCCGAATTTTCAATCGAGGTAGTACCAACCAACACCGGCTGACCGCGTTCATAGCAATCCTTGATGTCGATCAGCATGGCACCGTATTTTTCTTGCGCCGACTTGTACACCTGATCTTGCCTGTCCTTACGCTGGGATGGGCGATTTGGCGGGATGACGACGGTTTCCAGGCCATAGATTTCCTGGAATTCATAGGCTTCAGTATCTGCCGTACCTGTCATGCCTGACAGTTTGGCGTACATGCGGAAATAATTCTGGAAAGTGATGGAAGCCAGTGTCTGGTTTTCATTCTGGATGCGCACGCCTTCCTTGGCTTCGACCGCCTGATGCAAGCCATCAGACCAGCGACGGCCCGTCATCATGCGGCCAGTAAATTCATCGACGATGACGATTTCGTCATTCTGCACCACGTAGTGCTGGTCTTTGAAATACAGGGCATGTGCGCGCAAAGCAGCGTACAGATGGTGGATCAGGGTGATGTTTGCGGCATCGTACAGGGAAGCGCCTTCCGGCAGCAGGCCCATTTGCGTCAGGATGCGTTCGGCCTTGTCATGACCCGCTTCGGTCAGCAATACCTGGTGGGCTTTTTCATCCTTGGTGTAGTCACCGGGGACTTCTATCTTGCCCTTGCCATCCGGTGTTTCTTCACCGATCTGCAAGGTCAGCAGTTTCGGTACTTCATTGATTTTGTAATACAGCTCAGTATGGTTTTCTGCCTGACCCGAGATGATCAGCGGTGTACGCGCTTCATCAATGAGGATGGAATCGACTTCATCGACGACGGCGAAATTCAGGCTGCGCTGTACACGATCCTTGGCTTCATACACCATGTTGTCGCGCAGATAATCAAAACCGTATTCATTATTCGTGCCGTAGGTAATATCAGACGCATAGGCGAGCTGCTTGGCGTCATGATCGAGCTGCGACAGATTGATACCTGTGCTCAGGCCCAGCCAGTTGTACAGTATGCCCATCCATTCGGCATCGCGCTGCGCCAGGTAATCATTGACGGTAACCACATGCACACCCTTGCCGGACAGTGCATTCAGGTAGATAGGCAAAGTCGCCATCAGGGTTTTACCCTCTCCAGTGCCCATTTCGGCAATTTTGCCGTAATGCAGCACCATGCCACCTATCATCTGCACATCAAAGTGGCGCATTTTCAACACGCGTTTGCTGGCCTCGCGGCAGACGGCAAAGGCTTCAACCAGGATATTGTCCAGCGTCTCCCCGTTGGCAACACGCGTCTTGAACTCGCCGGTCTTGGCCTTCAAAGCCTCGTCTGACAAGGCTTCGAACTGGGGTTCCAGTGCGTTGATCTCACGCACAGTCTTTTGGTATTGCTTCAAAAGCCGCTGATTGCGGCTGCCGAATATCTTGGTCAGTAATGACATGCTATGGACGGAAAGTTAAATTCTGAAAAAAGCGGCCGCAAAATGATTAATTCGACAGCAACAATAGGCTAACCTGTGATTTTACCATGCGGCATCCAAATAGCTACAAACACCGCCTGATAAACTGACAAGGCAGCATATATGAATGCCAGACATAAGTCTGGAGTTGGAGACAAATCCCGCAAACTCAAGCTTATTTTTGATTCAAGGCCGCCAGATTCGCCTGATTTGCCCCTGCAGACAGGAACTTATGGGGATTTTGTGGTACGCCTTTGACATGCACCTCAAAATGCAAGTGTGCACCGGTAGACCGGCCAGTGGAGCCGATATCGGCAATATGCTGACCACGCTTCACGATATCACCCAGTTTGACGTACACCTTGGATGAATGGGCATAACGCGTCATGATCTCGCCACCGTGATCAATTTCCACCATATTTCCAAATTGCGGATGGTATTCTGCCGCTACCACCACACCACCTGCGGCAGCCACGATAGGTGTACCGGTCGGACTGGAAAAATCGATGCCTTCATGGAACGCACTGCGACCAGAAAACGGATCAAGCCGCCAGCCGAAACCGGATGCATTATACGCAACGTTGACAGGCTGAATGGTGGGCAAGAGCTTGGATTGCACTTTGAAACCCATCAATTTTGTCTCGACCACGTTCATGTAGTCGGACCGGTGTTCGACATCACGCGACATGGCATCCAGCGCCGCCTGGAACTCTTCCATGTTCAATTCTTTGGCTGGCTGTGAAGTCACTTCAGGACCACCGCGTCCGGGCAGTTCCTTGAAGTTGAATTCTTCCGGCTTGACGCCAGCCAGGCCCTGCACCCTTTCACCCAGGGCGTCCAGGCGTATCAACTGGGCCTGCATCTCGCCCAGTTTGGTAGCCATGGCAGCCAGGTTTTCTTTCATATACTTGTCTTTGTCACTCACTTGTGTGGTGGCGACCGGTACCAGGTCACGCAATACCGGCAAATCTGCACTGGCCAGCCGCAGGGTCAATGCCGCCATCACGGCTGCGCACAAGGTTGTAATCAGAAGGAAGCTGAACAGGCCGAAAATGACATGGCGTGACGACAGTGTCACGGATTTGGCCTGGGTAAAACGGGAGTGCATCAAAATGATTTGCATCAATATGCTCCTCTTAAAACTGTTTTATTGGCGACCCGCCTGGCGGCCGCCTTTGGAACTGACTTTGCGACCGCCTTTGCAACAGCTTTTGCGACAATTAGCATGACGTCTTTGTGGTAAGGTATAGCGCATGTCAACATCATCACGTCCCTCTTACCCAATTAACATCAAACGTGGCCGCAAAGTGCCAGGTGCCAGCGGTGCCGCCGACTTTTTGCGCAGTAACGATAGAATTGCCTCGCTACTACCCACGGTGCAGCGCAATCTGGCGCTGCAAAAAGATTGCGGGGCAATATTGCCACCGATCTTCGAGACTTGTGAGGTCATGCAGGTGTCTGAAGGACAACTGACTCTATCTGCTCCCAATGCCGCACTGGCGACTAAATTGAAACAACAATGTCCGAAATTGCAAGTAAATTTGCAAGAACGGGGATGGCAGATTAACGCAATCCGTATCAAAGTACAAGTAAAGCGGGTCGTTGAAAAACCCGTTGCCGTAAAGCAAATAGCTTTTTCCGGCAAGGCTTTGCAGGCATTTGGTCAGTTGGAACAGACATTGGAAAAGACCTCGCAAAACGCTGATTTACGAGCGGCGCTGGGGCGTTTACTGCAACGCCACCGGACTGGTGGACAGGGTTAAACCTGTTAAATTTGAAAAGTCAAAAAAGCAATAATTTTATTAATTAATGTTACAAAATAAGTTGGCACAATAAGCTGGTAAACGCTGGATCAAAGGCTTTTTTTGACAAACCAAGACAGACCAATCGCATTTTGGTCAGACCACAGCCCATTCACGTTCCACTTGTGTCGCATAGGTTGGTGGTGCCATACCGGCATCATCAAAGCTGACAATTTCATACGCTGCAGGGTCCGCCAACAGGGCGCGCAGCAACTGGTTGTTCAGGCCGTGACCGGATTTGTGTGCGGTATAACTAGCCAGGAAGGGATGACCGATCAGGTACAGATCGCCGATTGCATCGAGTATCTTGTGGCGCACAAATTCATCGTCAAAGCGCAGGCCATCTGAATTCAGGATGCGGTATTCATCCATGACGATGGCGTTTTCCATCGAGCCACCACGCGCCAGACCGATGCCACGCAGCATTTCCACATCCTGCATGAAGCCAAAAGTACGTGCGCGTGCCACATCCTGTACGAAGGAGGCGCGGGCAAAATCCACTTCCGCTGTCTGCACGGTTCCATCGACAGCCGGGTGATTGAATTCGATGAAAAAATGCAGCTTGAAACCATCAAAAGCTTCCAGCCTGGCCCATTTTTCCGATTTGCCACTACCTTCACGGATTTCCACCGTTTTCAGCACTCGTATGAATTTCTTGGCTGCGGCCTGTTCCTGCATGCCGGCCTGCTGCAACAGATACACAAAGGAGGAAGCCGAACCATCCATGATAGGGATTTCTTCGGCACTGACATCGATATATAAATTATCGATACCCAGTCCGGCGCAGGCAGACAACAAATGCTCTACCGTAGACACCTTGCCGTTTTCATTCGACAACGTCGATGCCATGCGGGTATCGCCCACCATCAGCGCCTGTGCCGGCAACACAACCGGTGGCACCAGGTCAGTACGTGTAAAGATGATGCCAGTATCCACCGGTGCCGGGCGCATGACCAGTTCCACCTTGGTGCCAGAATGCAAACCGACACCTATGGTCTTGACCTGATGTTTGATTGTTCGTTGTTTTAACATCACGCTATTATATCGGTTAGTATGATTTCCCACGTAAGAACGTGTTTATGATCTGTAGCGAGCGAGCGTCAGTGGGGTAAAGATCCGCGCATGAGCCCCGCGTGGACTCCGGTTGCGCCCGCGCTTAAGATCGCAAACAGGTTCTAAAACTGGATAAAAGCAAAATCAATGCATGCACAAATAACAACAGTTACCATCCGCAAAGCCACGTCTGAAGACGTCGAGGCCATGTGTGTGCTGAGTGATCAGATCAATGCGCAACACCATGCGCATGCGCCGCATATTTTTGTGAAGCACAACCAGCGTGAACTTGATCGCCTGTTCTGGCAGGCATCTTTTCAGGCTGCCCACACCTGCGCCCTGCTGGCTTGCCAGGATGAGAAAGTGATCGGTTTCATTACCGTCAGCTGGCATGAAAACATGACTATCCCTTTTCTGTATTGCCGACGCATCTGCCGCATCGGCACCATCGTGGTGTCGGACCAGCATCAACAAAAAGGCGTGGGGCGCATGCTGATGGATGCTGCTACCGCCTGGGGACGCGCGCATCAGGCAGTAGAAGTGCGGCTGGAAGTATTCGACTTCAATCAAAACGCCATGTCGTTTTACAGGGCGCAAGGCTATGGCGTACAGTCACATATCATGTCCAAAGCACTGGATTAAGCAATAGGTACGGCCCAAAAAAAACGGCGCTCAGGTGCAGCGCCGTTTTTTCATACTGAAGATGACTGGATAAAAATTAGCCCAGTTGTGCCAGCAGTGTTTCTGCGTTCGATACTTCGAACTTGCCGCCTTCTTCAATATTGAGCTGCTTGACCACGCCATTTACTGCCAGCAGGGAATAACGCTGTGAACGTGTGCCCATGCCGAATTTAGTGAAATCAGCATCCAGGCCCAGCACCTTGCTGAAAGCGGCATTGCCGTCAGCCATCATGCGTACGATGCCAGTGGCTTTTTGATCGCGGCCCCATGCGCCCATGACGAATGCGTCATTCACGGAGATACACCAGATTTCATCCACGCCCTTGGCTTGCAAGGCTGCTGCATTGGCGATATAGCCAGGCACATGCTTGGCGGAACAAGTTGGTGTGTAAGCACCAGGCAAACCAAAAATCGCGATAGTCTTGCCCTTGGTCAGGTCTGACACATTAAAAGTATTCGGTCCCAGTGAACATCCTTCGGATTCCACTTCAATAAATTCTGCCAGACTGCCTTCAGGCAGGGTATCGCCAATCTTGATTGTCATTTTATGCTCCCTAGATAAGTATTCGGATATTCAATGCCTTGCTGAATGCGGCCTTCTCTGTAAAACAGAGAAATTTGCGCTACATCAACACCGACACTGAAGGACGCCAGTATGCCTGAGCTAGGATTTTCTTGCAGAAGTTAAAAGGATAATGCTTAAGACCTCTCACCACAGAGACACAGAGGCACAGAGAAAAACAAGAGAAAAAAATGAATTTGAATTTCTTGGACGCTAAAGATAGAAGAGTTTTATATCGGTAAGATTTTCTCTTTCATTTCTCTTTCGTTTCTCTTTTTTCTCTTGTTTTTCTCTGTGTCTCTGTGGTGAGCTTTTTGGTCTAGTTTTTTGGTCTACCAACAAAAAACGCCAGTTTCTTTCGAACTGGCGTTGTTCTGGAGACTGAAAACATCAGTCCGCCTGCTTGCGCAAGAAGGCTGGAATGTCATATGTTTCCATGCCATTTTTTTCCAGCGCACGCACTGTTTCTGATGCAGATTCACGACGCCATACTGCCGGTTTGCTCAGGCCATCAAATCCTGTTCCAACATTGCCGGCGGAAATAGTGCCGGATGTCATGACAGGGCTGGACATCACTGGTTCATTATGGGTACCTGTACGCAATACCGGTGTTTGTACCAGCTGGATATTTTTCTTGCCACGACCCAGACCCGTTGCCACGACCGTTACGCGAATGTCGTCACCCATGGTGTCGTCATACGCAATACCTTGCGCAATGGATGCATCCGGTGCGGCGAAGGCGCGTACTGCTGCCATGACTTCCTTGATCTCTTTACCTTTGAGACCACGGCTGGCCGTCACATTCACCAACACACCGCGTGCACCAGACAGATCGATACCATCCAGCAGCGGTGAAGCAACTGCCTGTTCGGCTGCAATACGTGCACGGTCAACGCCGGAAGCGGTTGCCGTACCCATCATGGCCTTGCCCTGCTCGCCCATGATGGTTTTCACGTCATTGAAATCGACGTTGATATGGCCAGGCACATTGATGATTTCTGCAATACCGGCAACGGCATTGTTGAGTACATCATCGGCATGCTGCAGCCATTCAATCATGCTGTCGTCTTCATAAATCTCTTCGAGTTTTTCGTTGAGAATGATGATTAGTGAATCCACGTGCTGGGACAGCGCTTCCAGACCTTCGTCCGCGATGTCCATGCATTTTTTGCCTTCATAAGAAAAAGGCTTGGATACCACCGCCACTGTCAAGGCACCCAATTCCTTGGCAACCTGAGCAACGATAGGTGCGGCACCAGTACCTGTACCACCACCCATACCGGCCGCGATGAAGACCATGTGCGCACCACGCAATGCGTCTTCAATGCGCGCACGGGAATCTTCCGCCAGCTTGCGACCGACTTCAGGTTTCATGCCGGCACCCAAACCGGTTTCGCCGATCTGTATGACGTTATGCGCTTTCGACAGCAACAGCGCCTGTGCATCTGTATTGGCAGCGATGAACTCAACACCGCAAACGCCTTTGTTAATCATATGCTGAACTGCATTGCCGCCTGCACCGCCCACGCCGACAACCTTAATTACGGTGCCTTGTGTGGCGTTATCAACCATATCGAACTCCATCATGACTCCTCCAGGTAGGCAGTTATCAGTCGCTAGGCATCACCGATTGTGACGACTAGCGACTAATAACTGTAGATCGAACTATTATAAAATGACTACACCAATTTAGATACAAAATACAAGTTAAAAATTCCCTAAAAACCACTCTTTCATGCGTTGCCAGACCGCTTTGGCAGAACCTTCCTGCCGGGTGACCAGATGACCACGCAAATACTGCTTCTTTGCTTCCAACAACAACCCCAAAACTGTGGCGTAGCGCGGGCTACGTACCACATCTGCCAACTGCCCACTGTACGCTGGCATACCTAATCTGGTCGGCTTCAAAAAAATATCTTCCGCCATTTCAACCATGCCCGGCATGGCAGCAGAACCACCGGTCAAAACGATGCCTGAAGACAGCACATCTTCATAACCGGATTCACGTACGACCTGATGCACCAGCGCAAACAATTCTTCGACGCGCGGTTCAATCACGGCAGCTAATGCCTGACGTGACAGCGAACGTGGACCGCGATCCCCCAGACCAGGTACTTCCAGTGTGTCCGACGGGTCTGCCAACACCTGCTTGGCGACCCCAAAACGCACCTTGATTTCTTCTGCTTCGGATGTCGGTGTACGCAGGGCCATCGCAATATCATTGGTGATCTGGTCACCGGCAATCGGTATGACGGCGGTATGACGGATGGCACCTTCACTGAATACCGCGACATCAGTGGTACCACCGCCGACATCAATCAGCACCACACCGAGTTCTTTTTCATCCTTGGTCAGCACCGCTTCGGCAGATGCCATCGGTTGCAGGATCAGGTCAGATACTTCGAGGCCACAACGGCGCACGCACTTGACAATGTTCTGCACGGCCGATACGGCACCAGTGACGATATGCACCTTGACTTCCAGTCGGATGCCGCTCATGCCTATCGGTTCGCGTACATCGTCCTGGCTATCCACAATAAATTCTTGTGGCAGCGTATGCAGCAACTGCTGGTCAGTCGGGATGTTGACTGCCTTGGCAGTTTCGATCACGCGTGACACATCGGCTGCGGTCACTTCCTTGTCCTTGATGGCCACCATGCCACTGGAATTAAAACTGCGGATATGGCTGCCGGCAATGCCGGTATAGACATGACGGATCTTGCAGTCAGCCATCAGTTCAGCTTCTTCCAGCGCCCGCTGTATGGATTCCACCGTCGCTTCGATATTGACGACCACCCCTTTTTTCAAGCCCTTGGATTCATGTTGCCCAAGACCTATGATTTCATGGCGACCATCCGGCATGACTTCTGCCACCACCGCCACAATTTTTGAGGTGCCGATATCGAGACCAACGATCAGATTTTTAGCGTCTTTTGTCATGTCTTTCCACTTGCTTTTGTTTGCTTTTTTGATCCGATATTGCTATGACTCGATTTGAGCGCCAGGCCATTCGGATAACGCATGTCCACACTTTCAATACTGTCCTGCAAACTGGCGATCAATTGCGGATAGATCGTCATCAATTTTTCTACCCTGCTTTTGAGCGTCGTCCCATCCTGCACCCGGCCTAACTGTACCTGCATGCCATTGTTCAACTTCAGGCTCCAGGCATAGCGGCTGGAATAATTCACTGACTCTGGTTCCAGGTTGGCTTTGGCAAACCAACTCTTAAAATCCAGATACTGCGCCAATACTTCTTTCTCGCTACCATCCGGCCCGCTCAGGGCGATCAGGTCGGCGTCTTCTTCTGCTTCTGCCAAATTGGCGGTGAATACATCGCCTTTCACCGAAATCAACTGGCCAGCTTCACCCCAGGTGCCCATGGCAATATGTTCTTCCAGTGTTACCACCAGCTTGTTTGGCCATTCCCTTTGCACACTGGCCTTGCGCACCCAGGGCACGGCTTCGAAAGCGGTACGTACTGAATCCAGATTGGCTGTAAAAAAATTGCCCCTGATTTTAGGCAGGGCTGTGTTCCTGATCGTCAATGCATTCACATGTCGCAAGGCACCATCACTGGCTGTCTTCGCATCATTCGCATCATTCGTAACACTAGTAACATTTGCAGCTTCCACCCTGATCACGCGCAGGGTAAAAAACGGCCTTTGTATCACCCACCACACACTGGATATCACCAGAACGAGCAACACCAGGACAAACAATGCGTTTGCCGTGTTATTCATCAATTTGGTGTCATGCCACATTTTTCAGTTTCAAACGCTTTATTTTTTTACTTCAGATCTGATCTTCAGGCTTGCCGTTTTCAAAATCTCTACACATAAATCTTCGTAACTCATCCCTATTGCCTTTGCTGCCATCGGCACCAGCGAATGACCGGTCATACCTGGCGAAGTATTGATCTCCAGCAGGAAAGGCTTGTTATCCGACTTGCGCAATAACACGTCGACCCGCGCCCAGCCTTCACAGTCCAGTGACAGATAGGCATCCACCGCCATCTTGCGTATCTCGTCCGTCAATGCCTGGTCCAGTGGTGCCGGGCAGAAGTACTTGGTGTCATCGGTAAAATACTTGTTCTGATAATCGTAATTGCCTTCTGGTGCCACGATTTCAGTAATCGGCAGCGCATAGGCCTGCTTGCCCTTGCCCAATATCGCCACGGTTAATTCGCGACCTTCGACAAATTCTTCTGCCAGCACCACTTCATCAAACTGCGCTGCCAGGGTATAGGCTTCCTGCATGTCGGAATAGCCTTTGACCTTGGTAATACCAAGGGTAGAGCCTTCATGTGGCGGCTTGATGAATAATGGCAGGCCCAGTTCATCAGGAACGCGGCGCAATTCTGTTTCTGGTGTCAGTACCGCATAAGCCGGAGTGGCCAGACCATGGGTTTGCCAGATACGCTTGGTAAATATCTTGTCCATGGCGATAGCCGATGCCATCACGCCACTGCCGGTATAGGGGATGTTCAATTGTTCCAGCACGCCTTGCAGGCTGCCATCTTCGCCATAACGGCCATGCAGGGCGATGAATACGCGATCAAATTTCTCTGCCGCCAGTTCAGCA
This sequence comes from Undibacterium sp. Di26W, assembly GCF_049340265.1. Lineage (NCBI taxonomy): Bacteria > Pseudomonadati > Pseudomonadota > Betaproteobacteria > Burkholderiales > Oxalobacteraceae > Undibacterium > Undibacterium sp. Di26W. Next base: position 119,316 of record NZ_JBMPOR010000003.1, on the reverse strand, counting down.
ATGCTACGTTCAGCCGTATCAAACGGATGCGCATCGATACCTTTACTGCGCAGCGCCTGCAATACACCTGTGCCGGACATGATGGAAATTTCGCGCTCAGCCGAACGGCCACCAAACAGCACGCCTACTTTTCCCAGTGATTTCAAATTCAATTCGCTCATGATATTTTGATCATTTAGTTTTTCATACCGGCTGTGCCAGTTTTGCTGGCACAGCGTTTATGGAACCCGCACCCATGACGATGACCACATCGCCGTCTTTCAATACCCGCAAAATACTGTCAGGCATTTCTTGCATATCTTCGACAAATACTGGCTCTACCTTGCCCATGACACGCAGGGCACGGGACAGGGAACGGCCATCTGCCGCCAGTATTGGCGCTTCACCTGCTGCATACACTTCTGCCAACACCACTGCATCGGCGCTGGAAATCACACGCACAAAATCTTCAAACAGGTCGCGGGTACGGGTATAGCGATGCGGCTGGAAAGCCAGCACCAATCTGCGGCCCGGATACGCACCACGCGCTGCTGCCAGCGTTGCGGCCATTTCCACCGGATGGTGACCGTAATCATCGACCAGGGCAAACGTGCCGCCATTTGCCAATGCGATTTCGCCATAACGGGTGAAGCGGCGGCCAACACCGTTGAAGTCGCTCAAGGCTTTTTGTGTGGCTTCATCGCTGACACCAACTTCACGCGCAATCGCTATCGCGGCGCAGGCATTCTGTACATTGTGCATGCCAGGCTGGTTCAGGCTGACCTGCATATTCTCATAGCCATCTTGCACCACGGTGAAATGCATCTTGCCACCCGATGCGGTGGCATCTACGGCACGCACATCCGCATCTTCATGAAAACCGTAGGTGACGATAGGTTTCGACACAAAAGGCATGATTTCACGCACATTTGCATCATCCAGGCACAAAACAGCCACGCCATAAAATGGCAGGCGTTGGGTAAATTCGATGAAAGCCTGCTTCAGACGAGCAAAGTCATGGCCATAGGTTTCCATATGGTCGGCATCGATATTGGTGATGACTTCAATCACCGGCAGCAGGTTCAGGAAAGAGGCATCCGATTCATCTGCTTCTGCAACGATGAAATCACCACTGCCCAGTTTGGCATTGGCACCGGCACTATTAAGCAAGCCGCCAATCACGAAGGTGGGATCAAGACCGCCCTGCGCCAATACGCTGGCAACCAGGCTGGTGGTGGTGGTCTTGCCATGGGTACCGGCGATGGCGATACCACTTTTCAAACGCATGAGCTCGGCCAGCATCATCGCGCGTGGCACGATGGGGATATGTTTGGCACGGGCGGCGATGACTTCAGGGTTGTCGCCCTTGACCGCGGTCGAGGTAACCACGGCATCTGCGCCGTCTATATTTTCTGCGGTGTGACCCAGCATCACTTTTGCGCCCAATTGCGCCAGGCGTTTTGATGCAGCATTGCTGCCCAGGTCAGAACCGGAAATGGTATAGCCAAGATTCAGCAAGACTTCAGCGATACCGCTCATGCCTGAGCCGCCTATGCCGACAAAATGGATGTGTTTGACTTTGTGTTTCATGCTAATGTTTCCAGAATGTGGGCGATGTTTGCACTGGCTTCGCGCTGCCCCAGGGCATAGGCTGTTTCAGCCATCGTCAGGCATTGCGCTCTGTCCAGTGCTTTTAATTTTTCTGCCAGCAAGGCCGGGTTTAATTCGCTTTGTGGCAGATGGATAGCGGCCTGCTGCCCTGCCATCCACATAGCGTTTTCTTTTTGGTGTGAGGTACTCGAGGCCATGAAAGGCACGAGTATGCTGGCCACACCGGCCGCAGTTAATTCAGATACGGTAATCGCACCGGCACGGCATATCACCAGATCTGCTTCAGCATAACGGCGTGGCATATCATCGATAAAATCCAGCACTTCAGCCTGCACACCCGCCTGCGCATAACTCTGGCGCAGTGCGTCTATATGCTGTTTGCCCGACTGGTGCGTAATGTGCGGACGCTGCGCTTCTGGCAACAAGGCCACTGCCAAAGGTACGGCATCATTCAATACTTTGGCACCCAGGCTGCCACCAACCACCAGTATGCGCAAGGAACCGCTGCGTTCTGCATAGCGCCGGGTCGGTGCCGGCAATTCGCAAATCTCTTTGCGTATGGGGTTGCCGATCACTTCGGTTTTCTGGTCGGCATGCACGGTTGCTGATGGCAGACCAAACAATAGCTTGCTGGCGAAAGGTCGCAAAGCCTTGTTGGACAACAACAAGGCAGCATCGGCATTCATCAAGACCACAGGTTTGCCGCGCAAGGCTGCCATCATGCCGCCAGGTACTGTGACATAGCCGCCCATACCCAATACCACGTCTGGCTGGCGGCGACCTATGATGCTGAAGCAGCTAAAGAAACTCTTGACCAGTTTGAAAGCACCGTTGACAGTATGTTGCCAGCCCTTGCCACGCAGGCCGGAAAAGTCAATATTGTCCATGGCGATATTGTGTTTGGGCACAATCTGGCCTTCCATGCCGATTTGCGTACCCAGCCAACTGACTTGCCAGCCACGTTCACGCATGATGTCGGCAATCGCCAGACCAGGGAAAATATGTCCACCGGTGCCAGCTGCCATGATCAGCAATTTCTTTGGCATTTTTTGGATAAGTTGACTCATGCGCGGCCCCCTCGCATCAGGACGCGGTTTTCATAATCCACGCGCAACAGTATCGCCAGTCCTACACAATTAATCATGACACCTGATCCACCATAACTCATCAAGGGCAAGGTCAAGCCCTTGGTCGGCAACAAACCCAGGTTGACACCCATATTGATAAAAGCCTGCACACCTATCCATATACCTATACCCTTGGCGGTCAGCCCGGCAAAAGTCTGGTCCAGGGCAATGGCCTGACGGCCGATTTCAAATGCGTGCTTGAGCAGCCAGTAAAACAAGAGCACCACTGCCATGACACCAACGAAGCCCAGCTCTTCTCCGATGACAGCCAGCAGAAAATCAGTATGTGCTTCCGGCAGATAATGCAGTTTTTGCACACTGGCTCCCAAGCCGACGCCAAATAATTCACCGCGGCCAAATGCAATCAAAGAATGCGTGAGCTGATACGCCTTGCCCAGTGCATGATCTTCTTCAAACGGACTAAGGTAGGCAAAAATACGTTCACGCCGCCAGGGTGACAGCAAAATCACCGAAGTGAAAATACCGACCAGGGTTGCTGCAATACCACCAAACCAGACGCCATTGATACCGCCCAAAAACAAGATGCCCATGGCAATACAAACGATGACGCCGAAAGCACCCAGGTCAGGCTCCAGCAGCAGGAGCAAGCCCACCACAGCCACCGCCGCCAGCATGGGAACAAAACCCTTGGTCAGTTTGTGCATGTATTCCTGCTTGCGCACGGTATAGTCGGCGGCATACAAGACCATGAACAGCTTCATCAATTCGGATGGCTGCAGATTCAATACTTTGAATGACAGCCAGCGCTTGGCACCATTCACGCCCTTGCCCAGTCCAGGTATCAGCACCGCAACCAGCAACACCAGCGTACCGACAAACAGGTAAGGCGCATATTTTTGCCAGATCGCCATGGGAATGCGGAAAACCAATGCGCTGGCAATCAAGGCGATGACTACAAAAAGCGCCTGGCGAAGCAGGAAGTGCGCGTTTTTATAATTTGCATACTTGGGTGAATCTGGCAATGCAATCGAAGCCGAATACACCATCACCATGCCAAACAGCATGAGGGTGACGGTGACCCAGACCAGGGGCTGGTCATAGTCCATCATCTTGGAGCGGCTGGCCAGATTGGTAGTCACAGGGGGACTACCGAAGGGTGACCACTTTGACGACCATTTTTGCAGGGGCAATAGTAGCTGTTTCATCAGCACACCTCTCCCCGTGCCAGTGCAATTTCACGTACTGCATCCACAAATACCTGGGCGCGGTGCGCATAATTGCGGAACATGTCGAGGCTGGCGCAAGCAGGCGAGAGTAAAACGATATCGCCATCAGCGGCGATTTCAGCAGCTGCCTGGACTGCCATTTCCAAACTGGCGACAACATGCAAGGCAACGTTGGTAACTGCCAGCGCCTGCTGCAATTCTTCTTTGGCCTTGCCGATCAGGATGACCGCCTTGGTATACCGTTCAACCGGGTCTGCCAGAGGAGAGAAATCCTGCCCCTTGCCTTCGCCACCCGCAATCAGGATGATGCGCTTGTGCAAGGCATCGGATTGTTGTCCCAAACCTTTCAGGGCAGCCACGGTGGCACCGACATTCGTACCTTTGCTATCATCAATGTAATCAACGCCGGCAACATGGGCAACCTGCTCGACACGATGCGGTTCGCCTTTGTAATCACGCAAACCATGCAGCAAAGGTGCGAACGACAAGCCTATGCCACGGCACAGAGCCAGCGCAGCCAGGGCATTTGCGGCATTATGCTGACCACGGATTTGCAAGGCATCTGTCGGCATCAGGCGGGTGACCATGGTAGGAATTTCTTCCACTTCTTTTTTCTTGCGACGGCTATTCGTCACCACTGGCGCATCTTCAGCGGCACTGGCGACAGCCAGCCACCCCATGCCGTGTTCATTCAGCAGGCCCATATCCGCCAGGTGCCTGGGTGCATCCACACCAAAGCTGACCGCATTCGCATGTGATTTGGCCATGGACATGACGAGCGCATCATCACGGTTCAATACCTGCAAAGTCTGTTCGCCAAAAATGCGTGCCTTGTCGGCGCAATAAGCCTGCAGGCTGCCATGCCAGTCCAAGTGATCCTGGGTGATATTCAATACGGTAGCGACATCGGCTTGCAGGCTATGCGTCGTATGCAACTGGAAGCTTGACAGTTCCAGCACCCAGACCTGGGGCAAGGCATCCTGTTCCAGGCATACTCTTAATACGTCGAGCACCGCCGGACTGATATTGCCAGCCACTTTGACAGTCAGGCCAGCACGTTCGACCAGCAAGCCGACCAGGCTGGTCACCGTGGTTTTGCCGTTGGTGCCGGTGATGGCGATGACTTTGGGTTGATAGTCGCGCTCTGCCTTCAATGCCAGCAGTGCCTGGGAAAACAATTCGATTTCACCCCAGACCGGGATGGATTTTTCATTGGCTGCCGGTAGCAGGTCTTGCAGTTCACGCAAGGGTGACAAACCGGGGCTGACGGTCACCAGATCAATGTCGTCCAGCAATGTGGTGTCGAAGGCAGCGCCAATAAATTCGATCTGCTCAGGAAGTGCCTGAAGTTTCTGTAATTGGGCCAACCTGTCCGGGGCTTCGCGGGTATCGGCCACACGCAGGCGTGCGCCGGCGCGCAGCAGCCATTGCGCCATTGCCAGCCCGGTTTCACCCAGACCCAGAACCAAGACATGTTTTCCCGAAAAATCCATAACCACTATTTCTATCAATCAAAACAAACAACAAACTTCTGACACTCTGCGCACAGGATTAGTACACGGCACTACAACTCAACGTAATTTCAGTGAAGACAAACCCAGCAATACCAACAGCATGGTGATGATCCAGAAACGTACAACCACCTGGGTTTCCTTCCAGCCCTTCTTTTCAAAATGGTGATGCAGCGGTGCCATCAAAAACAGGCGGCGGCCTTCACCAAATTTCTTCTTGGTGTATTTGAAATACGATACCTGCAACATGACTGACAGTGTCTCGGCAACAAAAATGCCGCCCATGATGAACAAGACAATTTCCTGCCTGACGATGACAGCCACCGTACCCAGCGCACCACCGAGTGCCAGCGCCCCAACGTCGCCCATGAATACCTGGGCCGGATGGGCATTGAACCAGAGGAAAGCCAAACCGGCCCCCGCCATCGCGCCACAGAAAATCAACAATTCGCCTGCACCCGGGATATGGGGTATCAGTAAGTATTTGGCGTAGCCAACATTCCCCGTCAGATACGCAAACAGCCCCAGGGCTGAACCTACCATGATGGTCGGCATGATGGCCAGGCCATCCAGACCGTCAGTAAAGTTGACGGCATTGCTGGTGCCGACAATTACGCAATAGGTCAGCGCGATGAAACCCCAGACGCCGAGTGGATAACTGACAGATTTAAAGAAAGGCACCATCAAATCTGCTTTCGGCGGCAAGTCCATATTGAAACCGGACTGTATCCAGGCAATAAACAATTCCATCACCTTTGAATTGCTGGGAGCTGATACCGAAAACGCCAGGTAAAAAGCAGCAACCAGGCCAATCAGGGATTGCCAGAAAAATTTGTCACGCGAACGCATGCCTTCCGGGTCTTTATAGACCACCTTGCGATAGTCATCGACCCAGCCGACTGCCCCATAACCAAGCGTAACGATCATCACAACCCAGATAAAACGGTTACCCAAATCACCCCACAGCAGGGTGGAAATGCCGATGGAAATCAGGACCAGTACCCCACCCATGGTCGGGGTGCCGGATTTGACCAGATGTGTTTCCATGCCATAGCTGCGCACAGCCTGACCGACCTTCATGCGGGTCAGCATGCGTATGACTGCAGGGCCGGCAAAAATACCTATCGAGATGGCCGTCATCGTGGCAAATACGGCGCGAAAGGTAATAAACCCGAAGACGCGCAGCCAGCCTATATCCTGCTTGAAAAGTTCAGCCAACCAGAGCAACATGCTAGTGATCCCCTTTTGTTTTTTGTTGTAATGTATTTGTTTCGTATTTGTTTTCGTTTGCTGTCAGCAGATGCGCAACGGCTCTTTCCATTTTCATGAAACGCGACCCCTTCACCAGCACCGTGGCATCCGCCGCCAGTTGTTCATCCAGCGCCTTGCACAAGCCTTCCATGCTGGCGAAATGCTGAGCGTCGTCACCATAGGCGCTGGCAGTATGTGCCACCAATTCACCCAATAACAGCAAGCGCGGTATGCCACGCTGGCGGGCATAATCACCAATTTCTTGGTGGAATTGCGCGCCGTTTTCGCCGACTTCACCCATGTCACCAAGTACCAGTATGGTCGGGCCAGTAATCTGTGCCAGCACATCAATCGCGGCGCGGACCGAATCCGGGTTGGCGTTATAACTATCATCGATGACCGTTGCGCCGCACACAGCCTGCTTGCGTTGCAGACGACCATTCACTGGCGCAAAATTTTCCAGCCCGGCGACGATGGCGGCATTGCTGACACCGATCGCATGGCAGCATGCTGCCGCTGCCAGTGCATTCAACACATTGTGTTTGCCGGCGGCATTCAGCCTGACTGACAGAGCTTGCCCTGCCACCAGCATTTGCAGATCACTGCCGAATACGCTGGGGGTATACGTAGCCTGCACATCGGCATCGGTGGTCAAACCAAAACGCAGGGTTTTACGCTGACCACGTTCAGACGCAAAGGATTGCCATAAGGTGCTGTATTCATCACCGGCAGGAAATACGGCCACACCTGTATCGGGTAAAGACTGGATGGCGACACCGTTTTCTCTTGCTACGGCTTCTACGGTCTGCATGAATTCCTGATGTTCACGCTGGGCATTGTTGACCAGTGCCACGGTAGGCATCGCGGCGAAGGCCAGCAAGGCAATCTCACCCGGATGGTTCATGCCCATTTCTATCACGGCGGCCTGGTGGCTGGCATGCAATTGCATGACTGTCAGCGGTACGCCGATTTCATTGTTCAAATTGCCGCTGGTCGCCAGTCTGCCATCCGGCCCAAAGGCTGCGGCCAGGATAGAGGCAATCATTTCCTTGACGGTGGTCTTGCCATTGCTGCCGGTCACACCGATGACAGGCAGGGTAAATTGCTGACGCCAGAAACGGGCCACTTCGGCCAGCGCCAGTTTGGTATCAGGTACCACCAGCGCAGGCAAGCCGAATCCCGCAGGCAGGGCTTCGGCAATGACTGCTGCCGCACCAGCCGCTGCGACCTGGGGCAAGAAATCATGCGCATCAAAATTTTCGCCACGCAAGGCAACGAATACATCGCCAGCGCGTATCTTGCGGCTATCTGTGGTCAGGCCAGTAATGATGACATTGGTGACCTTGGTGGCATTGCCTTGCAGGCTTGCACCTTTTATCGCCGGCAACAGATCATGCAGGGAAAATTGCATCAGCTCCCCCTCTTCATATTGCCGCTGGTGGCAACTGTCGCCAGGGCCAGAGCCGCATGTTCTTCATCAGAAAATGGCCATTTCTTGCCATTGATGTCCTGATAGGTTTCATGCCCTTTACCGGCCAGCAAAACGACGTCGTGATTATCTGCATGCTTAATCGCATACAGGATGGCATTTGCCCGGTCTTCGATGACTTGCGGGGTGCCACTCATGCCTTTGAGGATGTCCTGGATAATCGCAGACGGATCTTCGCTGCGCGGATTATCACTGGTCACTACCACCTGGCTGGCACTTTCGGCTATCTTGCCCATCTGTGGACGCTTGCCGGGATCACGGTCACCACCGCAGCCAAAGACGCACCACAACTTGCCGTCTCTTTCCTGGGCGACTTGTTGCAATACTTCCAGGGTTTTTTCCAGTGCATCAGGCGTATGGGCATAATCGATGACCACCATGACATGTCCTGCCGTGCCCAGCAATTGCATGCGGCCAGGCACCGGATTCAGTTTTTCTATGATGGACACGGCTTTGTTCCAGGCCACGCCTTTGCCCAGCAACACTGCCATCACTGCCAGGATATTGCTGACATTGAATTTGCCTATGAGTTGAGTCTTGACCAGACCAGACCCATAAGGTGATTCGAGATGAAAGCTGGTGCCGGCATAATTGGTTTTCAGGTTACTGGCTGTCAGCACCTCGATGCCGGGAACAGTATTCTTTTCCAGGCTATAACCTATAATACGGGTAGCAGTATGGCCAGCTTGTACACGCTGTACCAGTTGCAAACCAAAAGCATCATCCAGATTAAGCACCGCCATGCCCAAGCCTGGCCAATCAAAAAGACTTGCTTTTGATTCAGCATACGTCGCCATGTCACCATGGTAATCAAGATGATCGCGCGTCAGGTTCGTCAACACCGCGACATCAAAATGCAAGCCGTTCAGCCGCCCCTGATCCAGGCCGATGGAAGATGCTTCAATGGCCAGCGCCTGTGCGCCGTCCTGCTTGAGTTCAGCAATTTTCTGTTGCAGGCCGATGGCGTCCGGCGTGGTATAACCGGTCTCTACCAATTGCCCTGCCGTGCCATTATTGTAGATACCCGTGCCCAAGGTGCCAATAACAGCGGATGGCGTGCCATTCAGAGACAGTGCGCGGGCTATCCATTGTGAGCACGAGGTTTTACCGTTGGTGCCGGTGACGGCAACATTGAACCAGTCACTGTCAGCCTGGCCATACCAAGCATGCGCCACTGGTCCGGCCAACGCCAGCAGGCTTTCTACTGCAAGGTGGGGGACAGCAATGCTTGCATCCCAGGTGAAATTGTCAGCTTCATGCACGACGGCTGCCGCACCATTCGCCACCGCATGGGCGATATGCTGCCGCCCGTCATTGATGTGGGTACGCAGGGCAAAAAATATATCGCCCTTGTTGATGTTGCGCGAGTCTGAGCGCAATAGCGCCTCAGGCGCAATTTGTTTCAGCCAGTCCAGCAATTCATTCATAGTTATATTTTTATTAGTCATCACATGCTTTCCTGTACGCTGTTGTCAGGAATAATATTGACGACTGATGAATCTGGCGGCACGTTCATCGACCGCAAAATATTGGCCGTGATTGCCGCAAAAACCGGGGCGGCGACCGTGCCGCCGTAATACCCACCAACGCTCGGCTCATCGATCATGACGGCTACAATCACGCGCGGATTGGATACCGGCGCAAAGCCGACAAAGTCACCGATGTATTTATTCACATAGCGCCCACCTTCCAGCTTGTGGGCAGTGCCGGTCTTGCCGGCGACGCGGTAGCCGGCGATACGTGCCTGGGTAGCGGTGCCACCTGGTTCGGTGACGGATTCCATCATCGCGCGCAATTGTCTTGCCGTCTTTTCGGAAATGACACGAGACCCGGTCGGGGTCTCAGCAGATTTCTGGAAGGTCAGCGGTATCATGTCGCCATCTCTGGCAAAAATCATGTAGGACCTGGCCATCTGTATCAAGGATACGGAAATACCGTGGCCATAGCTCATGGTGGCTTGTTCAATCGGGCGCCAGCTCTTGAAATTGCGCAAGCGACCGGCAACTGCGCCGGGGAAACCAAATTTCGGTTGCTGCCCAAAGCCTACTGTCGTAAACATTTCCCACATTTCCTGTGGCGGCATTTGCAGGGCCATCTTGGCCGTGCCTATGTTCGAAGATTTCTGTATCACCTGAGCAACCGACAACATGCCTTGCTTATGCGCATCATGAATCAGTGCAGGGCCGATCGCCATCACACCTGGTGCTGTCTGTATCATGGTATCTGGTGTAACCCGTCCCGATTCCAGCGCCAGGGCGACCGTAATTGGTTTCATGGTCGAACCTGGCTCAAAGGTATCGGTCATGACGCGGTTGCGCAATTGGGCGCCAGTCAATACCGACCTATCATTCGGGTTATAGGTAGGCAGATTGACCAGTGCCAGCACTTCACCGGTTTTCACATCCAGCACCACGGCACCACCAGCTTTTGCCTTGTGTTTTTCTACCGCTTCTTTCAGGTGGGTGAAGGCGATGTACTGGATCTTGCTATCTATCGACAGGGTCAGGTCCTTGCCGTCATGCGGTTCGCGGATTGCCTGTATGTCTTCAACGATATGCCCCAGCCTGTCCTTGATGACACGGCGGCTACCGGTTTTGCCGGCCAGGTTTTTTTCTGAAGCCAGTTCTATGCCTTCCTGTCCGATGTCTTCCACATTGGTAAAGCCGACCACGTGGGCCATAACTTCGCCTTCGGGATAGAAACGCTTGTATTCCTTGCGGGTTTCTATGCCGGGTATGCCCAGGGCCACTACCTTGTCGGACACCTCTGTTTCCACCTGACGTTTCAGGTACACGAACTGACGGTCAGAATCGAGCTTCTTGCGCAGTTCAGCTTCTGTCATGTCCAGCAACTGGGCAAGCTGCTGTATCTTTTCTTTGGGCGCTTCCAGCACATCGTCTGGAATGGCCCAGATGGCCTTGACCGGCACCGACGAAGCCAGCACCTGGCCATTACGGTCAGTAATCTTGCCACGGGTGGCGGGCAATTCCAGCGTACGGGCATAGCGGTTAGCACCCTGCTGTTTCAGGAAGTCGTTGTCAAAGCCCTGCAAATACAGAGCTTTCAGCATCAGGGCAATAAAGGCGGCGAACAACAGAAACAGAATGAAGCGGGAACGCCAGGTCGGCAGCTTGACATCCAGCACCGGGCTGGATGAGAAGGCTACACCGCGTGCAGCAGCGGTACGTGGGACGTTGGCAGTGCGACTCATTTTTCCTCCACCGCTTTCAGGTATTGCGTGCGGTCTGGTGTTACTGCCACCATATTCAGCTCACGTACCGCAGTCGCCTCGATGCGGGAATGCTTGCCATAGGTGGACTGATCAAGTTTCAGTTGCGTCCATTGCAATTCATATTGCTTGGTAAGGCTTTGTTCTCTTTCCAATTCGATAAACAGGCGACGCGCCTGATATTGTGAATTGATCAGCGACAGCGCACAGGCAATCAGTGCTATCGCCAACATGATGTTGAGACGGGTACTCATGCAGCCTCCGGCAAACGCTCGGCAACCCGCAGGATGGCTGACCTGGCACGCGGATTGGCATTCACTTCCGCCTCGGACGGCTTGATGCGGTTCAACAGGCGCATTTGTGGCTGCGGCAAATCTACATGACGGATCGGCAAACGACGATCCGGCTGTTCCATTTTCACTTTGGATGCGAAAAACTGCTTCACTATCCTGTCTTCCAGCGAATGAAAGCTGATCACCGACATCCGTCCATACGGTGCCAATGCCGCATACGCTGCTGCCAGGCCTATTTCGAGATCTTCAAGTTCCTGATTGATGAAAATCCGTATAGCCTGAAAGGTGCGAGTTGCCGGGTCTTTACCCTTCTCGCGAGTTTTGACGGCGTGTGCGACGATTTCTGCGAGCTGTCGTGTCCCACGAATGGGCTCTGCTTGCCGGCGAGCAACAATCGCCTTTGCAATCTGAAAAGCAAACCGTTCTTCCCCATAATCTTTTATAACCTCCGTAATATGCTGTTCTTCAGCAGTCGCCAGCCATTCGGCTGCCGAGATGCCCCGCGTGGTATCCATGCGCATGTCCAGCGGACCGTCTGACCGGAAGCTGAAGCCCCTGGTAGCGTCATCCACCTGGGGAGATGAAATGCCCAAATCCATCAAAATGCCGTCGACCTTGCCAACACCACAGTCCGGCAAGGCCTGGCCTATGGTGGCAAAACTGTCATGCACTATATGGAAACGCGTATCCCGAATTTCTGCCGCGCTGGCAATGGCCTGGGTATCCTTGTCAAAGGCGATCAGGCGCCCATCGGCGGCCAGTTGCGACAGGATCAGGCGACTATGCCCGCCACGGCCAAAGGTGCCGTCTACATATATTCCGCTGGCACGCTGATCCGTGATGCCGAGGGCGTCTACAGCCTCATGCAACAACACGGTCTGGTGCGTAAAATCTGCCGCTTGCTGAATACTCATTGCCCGCGATCAGAAAGAAAAATTGTTTAATACATCAGGAGCGCCGCCAGCAATGGCCTTCGCTTCGTTTTCTGCAAGCTTGCCGGCATCCCATATCTCGAAATGACTGCCCATGCCCAGCAGCATGACATCGCGCTGCATGCCAACGGCATTGCGCAATTCAGGCGCGACCAGAATCCGGCCGGCACCATCCATTTCCACATCAAAGGCGTTGCCAAGAAAAATACGTTTCCAGTCACGTGCCTGAATAGGCCAGGCGGCGATTTGCTCACGGTGGGATTCCCAGGTAGGACGCGGAAACAACAGCAGGCATCCATCCGGGTGACGGGTCAGGGTGATACGGCCTTCGCATTGCACATTGAGCGCGTCACGATGCCGAGCAGGAATGGACATTCTGCCTTTTGCATCGAGATTGAGTGAGGACGCCCCCTGAAACACGCTGTCTACCTTTACCCTGAAAACCTGTCGTACCGATTAATCTTAAAAACTCAATTTGGAAATGAAGTCTGGAATGTAAGCGAATTTCGGATATTTGTTCCACAAAATTACACTTTTTCACACTATTGCCCACTTTAGAGGATGACTTGAGCGTGGTCAAGCACATTTCAGAGGTAAATTTGGAAATTCTCTAATGAAGTCAATGACTTAGCGCAACTACTTGAGGTAGTGCGTTTCCAATTTATCCTGATAAATTAGAGACTTACGAAATATAGTGAAGGTAGCATCTCACATATAACCATGTGTTTGCCTGCTGATACCATAATGAAACGGGTATTAGGCAAGTGAAATGCTGCAAAGAAAGGAAACTTGTCTGAGGTAAAACTTTCTACTGCCGAAACGGGACCAAAAACCAAAACGCCCGGCATTATCATACAAAGTGCACGATCCTGCCAGCAAGAGCCGGTATTTTGCGAAAATGATCACATACGCAGGATGCTGGTATTGACGGGGGATTAATGCGGGATAGGTATCTTCGTGCCGACAGACCAGCGATGCCGCCCAGGCACGCATGAAGTGGTCGCCAAGCCGGTAACCAGGGCTAGTACAGTGCTGCACTAGTTGCCTGGCATGCTCAGCCTGGCTTGGCGCTGCAATAGCTGCAGGAATTCCTTGTCGGTCACCGCCTTGCTGAAGTAGAAGCCCTGATATTCGTCGCACTTGCATTCGCGCAAAGTGGCAAGTTGCGTGGCTGAATCCACTCCCTCGGCAATGACCTTGATGCCCAGTGTATGCGCCATGGCGACGATGGCCATGACAATCGCCGTGTCATTCGGATCGTCCGGGATATCCTTGATGAAGGACCGGTCCACCTTGACACTGTCAACCGGGAAGCGCTTCAGGTAGGCCAGCGAAGAATAGCCGGTACCGAAATCATCAATCGACAGGGTAAAGCCGGCATCCTTGAGGCCATCCATCAGCGCTATTGCCTGCTCGCGGTTGTGCATGACCATGCTTTCGGTAATCTCGAATTCGATGGAATTCGAGGGTACGCGCCAAAAATCGACGACACTTTTGACTTCATCCAGCATATGGGCGTCATTGAACTGGGCACCGGATAAATTGACGGCAACCCGCCCAAAATTCTTGTCCACGGTCCTGAAACTTAGAATATCGCGGCAGGCAATATCCAGTACCAGCATGCCAAGACGGGCCACCAGTCCCGCTTCCTCTGCCAGGGCAATAAAGTCTACCGGTGACAACAATCCTCGTTCAGGATGATTCCAGCGCACCAGCGCTTCTGCACCGACTATCCGGCCACTGACGACATCGAGCTTGGGCTGGTAGTAAACCACGAATTCCCGTCTTTCCAGCGCCTTGCGCAATCTTGCTTCAAATGCCAGTCTTTCCACGGTATGGGTATTCATTTCCGAGGCATAAAACTGGTAATTGTCTTTGCCCTTGTTTTTTGCCCGGTACATGGCGATGTCGGCATTTTTCAGCAGGGTCTGGGCGTCCTTGCCATCTGCCGGGAAAGTGGCGATGCCGATACTGGCGCTTAACTGACATTCCTGACCATTGATTTCAAACGGCTGGGCGGCCTCAAACAGCAACTTGTCGGCGACATCCCCCAGGTCCCTGGTTTCGTTGAACTGGTCTATCAGCAGGATAAATTCATCGCCACCTATCCTGGCAATGATGTCCGATTCACGCAGGCACAAACGGAAACTGCTGGCAACCGTGCGCAAGACCTGGTCACCTTCGTCATGCCCAAAGGTGTCGTTGATATTTTTAAAGCGATCCAGGTCCAGAAACAGAACCGCCAGTTGACTGCGGTTACGTTCGGCAATGGCCAGTGAACGTGACAAATGCTGGTTGTACAGAAAGCGGTTGGGCAGGCCAGTCAATTCATCATAATGGGCCAGCTGCAGGATTTTCTTTTCCGAGCGCCGGCCTTCGATGGCAATACCGGCAATATCGACGGTGATGCGTATCAAGCCCAGGTCTTTTTCACACAAGGCCTGTTTACTATAAGAGAACAGGGTAAAACTTCCCAATAACTGACCATTTTTACCAAAAATCGGTGATGCGGCACAGGAATCGAACTCAGACAGGGTTTCCACATCATTGACAAACTGCATGGTAGGGGCATGCAAAAAATCAGGCAGATAGGTAAGTTTTGTGGTCAGCACCACCTCGGACCAGATCCCACTGCCATGGGTAACGGTCATGCCCGGAATCTGTTTCAACAAGACGCCAGGAAAACGGCTGCCAGTTGCCTGAGCAAAGCTGCGCCTGTCTTCTGACAGCAACTGTATGCCACAACGCCAGTGTGGGCAGAGTTTTTCAACGAACTGACTGATGGCTTCCAGTATGAAGGGTAAATCTTCATCACCACTCATCAGTTGCAGCAACTGATTTTGCCCCTCTATCAGCAGCTCGGTGTATTTGTGCGCATTGATATCCCTGACCACGCAAAATATCAGTGCCTCGCCATTGACCTCTACCCGGGTCAGGGAAATTTCATTGTATTGAATTTGTTCATTGCGTACAGTTGACCATTCGAAGCGCGGTGACTCCCCCTTGAAGGCACGGTCAATCAGGGTCACGATCAAAATATCCTTGTCACGGCTATCCAGACCACTGACCTGCTGGACAGTGGTTGAAAAACGGCCTACCTTTTGCCCGACCACGTCGCTCATGCTGTTCAATCCAAACAGACTGACCGCCGCCGGATTGCAATCTACGTAGATGTAGTCGCGCCCTATCAGCAAAATGGCATCCTGCGCCCCCTGAAACAGGTGGCGATAACGGCTTTCGCTGGCCAGCAGCCGACTTCTGGAATCGCGCAAATGCCGGATCTGCCACAGCAGCAGCAATGCCAGGCCAAAAATGAATCCCGCTGTCACCGAGGTCACGATGATCTTTTGTGTGACCCTGGCGTCCCAATCGGCCAGGATAGTCTTCATCTCTCTGGAATACAGCAGGGTCAGTGGGAATTCGCTGATCTTGCGATAGCTGGTCAGCGAATCAAGCCCGTCAGAGCTATCGCCCCTGAGCACGCCTTCAGTCGATTTATTCTGTCGTATCTGCTCGACGACTGATGCCGGAAAGACTTCCCCTGCCTTGTCGGACCTGGTCACATCGGCCGTCCCGGTCAAGGTATGGCCGGCTTCATCAAGCAAGGCAATCCTGGCCCCGCTGCCTTGGGCGATACGTTCATAAAAATCCTGAAAATAAGCCAGATCGACATCGATCTGTATCAGGCCCAGCCGCTGCCCTTTCAAGTCAAAAAAGCTTTTTGCGATAGGTAGTACCCAATGCCCGTTTTTTGCCAACCTGAAGGGTTTGCCAAGTACGGCCTTAGTATCGGCAGGATTGTCGAGAAGGTAGGTGAGATGGCCAAGGCTATGCTGCGCTTCCGCTGGCGGCTCGCCCTTCTCACTGGAGACCCAGCGTTTGCCTCCCAGATTGATCAGGGAAATGCTGCTGATAAACTCGGATTCCTGGCGCTGCCTCTGCAACATCCGGCGTATCAGGGTTTCATCATCCGGGAGCAGCCTGGTTTCGGTCATCACTTCGTCGCTGACCACGTTGGCGACCTGGCGGGCATCGTTCAGGACTTCACTGGCATGCTCTTCGAGAATACGGACTGCCAGGAAATTATGTTCCTGGGCAGCGTTGATCGTTAGCGACTTGTCTTGCGCCATTGACCACCAGCTCTGCCCAATGATCGCAGCAGCGATCAGGCAAATGCAAAGCGCAATGGCCAGTATGGGCGCGTCACGCTCTTTTCGAATGCCACCAGTCTCCATGCGTATGCAATAGTTTAGTTTGAAATGCGTCGGTTTGTTCTGTGCACCCAGTGTACCACCGGTATTTTAAGAACAATGACTTGCTTGCAAGGAATGATGCTTGGTGGAGACAGTCAACAGGCTGAGGCTGAGCTGCGAGTCATCAGACAACGCTTATGTACCGAACCGCACATAGTGTCTGAAGTAAAAAGGAAAACGAGGAATAATCGATTGAAAATGGACCTGGAACCGATGCAGCGACAGACCGAAGAAAACACTGTGCTGCGACAAACAAAAAATAAAGCAGGCCGGTAGGCCGGATTCTGTTACGGCATCAGGCATTGCTGCCATCTGCTATGACAATCATTCCTCTAGGCGACGGATTGCTCCGCCGCTCAAGCTTTCTACCCGCACGCTCCGCGAGCCACATCAACGCGTGCCTATTTGAAATTGCTCCGGGTGGAGGTTACCGCGTTTCACCGTAACTTAATACGCTCGTCTCTGTGGCCCTATTCCTCGTCTTATACCCTGGCTTGCACCCTGGTTTTCAACGTACGGCCGTTAGCCGTCACCCTGCTCTATGGAGTCCGGACCTTCCTCCCGTCACCATGATAAATCATGGCAACCAGCGATTGTCTGGCCTGCTTCACGCCTTATTGTATCCTACTCAGCGATAATTCAGTCTAAAAGCCGGAATTACAATGCAAATTAAGCAGGCTTTCTGGTAGCGTAGTGTTTTTCCTTTTACCATTTTCTATCATGCTGAAATCTCGTTCGGGCGGTCAATTGATTGTGGATGCACTGCAAATCCATGGCGTCGATACCGTATTCGGCGTACCTGGCGAAAGTTACCTGCCAGTGCTGGATGCGCTGCATGACAGCCCGATACGTTTCATCATCAACCGGCAGGAAGGCGGCGCGGCCTTCATGGCAGATGCCTACGGCAAAATGACAGGCAAACCCGGTATCTGCTTCGTCACACGCGGGCCAGGTGCTACCAATGCATCGATAGGTGTGCATACTGCCTATCAGGATTCGACGCCGATGATTTTGTTCATAGGCCAGGTTGGCAATGACTTTGTCGAACGGGAAGCCTTTCAGGAAATTGACTATCGCCGCATGTTTGGCCAGATGGCGAAATGGGTAGCACAAATTGACCGGGCAGACCGCGTGCCGGAATACCTTGCCCGCGCCTTTCAGGTGGCGACCAGTGGCCGCCCCGGCCCGGTTGTGCTGGCCCTGCCGGAAGACATGCTGGCACAGGTCGCCACCGTGGCAGACACCCGTCGTTACACACCTGTACAGGCATCGGCCTCGCCGCAGCAGCTGGCGCAACTGCGCAATATGCTGACTGTATCGCAACGCCCGCTGGTCTTGCTGGGCGGTACTGGCTGGGATGCTGCATCCTGCCAGCACATCAGTGAATTTGCGGTCAGCAATCACCTGCCGGTAGCCTGTACCTTCCGCTTTCAGGACCTGATGGACAATGCGCACCCGCATTACATCGGCGACGTAGGCATAGGTATCAACCCCAAATTGGCACAAAGAATCAAGGACGCCGACCTGATCCTGGCCATCGGCCCGCGTCTGGGTGAAATGACAACCGGCGGTTATACCGTGCTGGAAGCCCCGCTGCCCAAACAAAAGCTGATCCATATCCACAGCGATGCGCTGGAACTGGGCCGCGTCTATCAGGCCGATCTGATGATCAACAGCGGCATGAAAGAAATTGCCGAAGCCCTGGCAGAGATGGCCAGTCTGGATGCTGCCAGCAAGTGGCATGCAAGCGTTGGCGAAGCCAGGGCAGATTTGCAGGCATGGCAAACCGAACCAGCCATTTTCGCTACAGAAAACGCCCCCCTGAACCTGTGGCACATCGTGCAGGATCTGATGCAACTGGCGCCGGCAGATACCATCATCACCAATGGAGCCGGCAACTATGCCACCTGGGCCCACCGTTATTTCCGGTATGGTGGTTTCCGTACGCAACTGGCACCAACTTCCGGTGCCATGGGCTATAGCGTACCAGCAGGTGTTGCCGCCAAAATCATCGATCCGCAGCGTACCGTCGTCACTTTCGCCGGCGATGGTGAATACCTGATGAACGGTCAGGAACTGGCCACCGCCGTACAATACAAGGCTGGTGTCATCATCATCGTCTTTAACAATGGCATGTATGGCACCATACGCATGCATCAGGAAAAGGAATTCCCTGCCCGCGTATCAGGCACCGAATTGCACAATCCTGATTTTGCAGCGCTGGCACGCGCCTTTGGTGCCAGTGGGGAAGTGGTCAACACCACGGCAGAATTCGCACCGGCACTGGAACGTGCACTCGCACATAGCCGCCAGCACAATTTGCCTGCATTGATAGAATTGCGTTATGACGGTAATCTGATCACCCCTGGTGCCACACTGAAAACCATGCGCAAGCTGGCGCAGGAAGCCGGTAAATAGATGTCGCACAGCAGGAATTGACGCTTTCCTACCCGGTTACTGTTAAGGCAACGGGGTAGTGCTATCATTTACAGGCCAACATTCCCTATGATTTTTATGCAAACGGATACCAGACCATGAAATATGTGATTGCCTTACTTTTTTCCGTGCTGACCACCAGCAGCTTCGCCAATGATATTGCGCTGATTGCCGGCAAATACCGTTACGAAAAATATGCCGTGACCATGGCCAATGGAAATGTGCTGTCACTGGCGAACATCGGCATCAAGAGCATCAATATGAGCTTCAATACCGATTCAAGCATGCTGATGGAAGCGACCATGCTGGATGGTAAAATCGTCAAGGAAAAAGCCGTGCTCAAGGAAATCAGGATCAAGGGCAACAAAGGGTATTGGATCGCCAGATGGTCGGACGTCGATTACGACATCAGGGAAGATTTTTCCTTCCATGATGATGTCCTTGAATATGAGACAAAATTCCAGAACAAGAGTGACAAGGAGCGCTACGGTGCCGTAGAACGTGCTACCTTGAAAAAAATGCCAGCCTTTTAATTGCATCTTCTGTCATCCCGAAGTGGTTGTCACCTGTGCCGCCGTCCCACATCAATGAGTCGCCATGACCTCTACAAACCAGTTCAGTGAAAAGCAAAAGAATGACCTGCTCAGTGCCTGGGTCCATGGCTGGACGATTTCTCGTGGTACCGAGGCCGCATTTGCATTGGCGGGACACGGCTACAAGATCCATGTCGGCCTGCCCGGTCATCTGGAACGCTATGTCTTGCAGGGTCATGCACTGTCTGCCATACAATTGCTGGCACATGAACTGAGTGCGCCCGATACCTGGATCAAGGTTTGTGCGCCGGTAAGTGAAATTGGCGCTTTGCTACCGCCGCGCTGGACGCTCAAACCAGCCGAATACCTGATGTGCAAAGCCATCACTGCCCACATTGATGTCGATATACCGCCCAGCTATACCATACAGCTGGGCGGCGACGAACAGGCGGTCAGCATCAAGGCCCTTGGCCGGGATGGACAGATTGCAGCCACCGGCAGAATGGCGCTGACTGCGCGCCATGCGGTTTTTGACCAGATCGTGACGGAGCCCTCGCACCGACGTAAAGGCCTGGGCAAATTGCTGATGCAGATATTAAATAACCATGCATTCGCCAGGCAGGCTGATACTGGTGTACTGGTAGCGACCGAAGAGGGTATGGCGCTCTACACAGCGCTGGGCTGGGCCTTGTGCTCGCCCATGACTGCAGCGGTGATCACTGCCTGAAAACTGATCTCTATGCGTGAAGCACTGAACTGATGAATAATCTCATGCATATTCTGTTCGTCTGTAGTCGAAATCAGTGGCGCAGTCCAACTGCAGAACAGGTCTGGCGCCGCCATCCCATGGTGGAAGCACGCTCGGGCGGTACCAGCCCAAATGCCAGGCACAAGGTTTCCATGAATGACATCCTATGGGCTGATGTCATTTTCGTCATGGAAGAAAAACACAAGTCACGCCTGCTTGCCGAACACCGGCAAGTGCTGAACGGCAAAGTCATCCATGTGCTGGATATTCCGGATGACTACAAGTATATGGACCCCGAACTGGTCACTCAATTGCGTGAAGCTGTGGCTGACATCCTTGAACTGCATTAATTAGCCCCCTTTAATCGTCTTTCAGCATCCATCCCCCTCCATCTTTCATAGCCTGTGCCAGGCCAGCCTTGCCATAGGCCATCGAAAAACTGCAATGCATAATAACAATATTGCACTATTCTTGATATTTGAATAATATGAATGTTAATTCGCTCATTTCAAGCTTTTGCAACGAGCTGTTTTTATGTCGCATTATAGAAATTACATTGCATTAATGTTTCCGCAAAGTATTATTTAGCAGCGCATGTCGGTGAAAGGTGCCCAATGATAGACAGCATCCCGCAAACCAAACCAGTCACGATACTCATCGTTGATGACGACGATGTCGATGTGCTGGGCATAGAACGCGCACTGAAAAAACTGAAAATCGTCAACCCCATCGTCCGTGCGCATGATGGAATAGAAGCGCTGCAAATCCTGCGCCAGCCAAATGGCATCACCCGCCCCTACCTGATTTTGCTCGACATCAATATGCCACGCATGAACGGCCAGGAAATGCTGGCAGAACTGCGGCTGGACAAGAGCTTGTCATCTGCCGTGGTGTTTGTGCTGACCACTTCGCAAGATGATCAGGACAAAGTTTTGGCATATTCCCAACACGTTGCCGGTTACATCGTCAAACAGCATGTAGGCGACGGTTTCATGAATGTGATCGAGATGCTGGACAGGTACTGGCGTCTGGTCGAACTGCCGATTGCCTGAGGGAGATTTTATGCTGATTCAATATGCAAGAAAAATCAACTTGGGCAGAGATGTGTACCTGCCTGCACATGCCACGCTTACCTGCCAGCGCGAGTTTTTATGCTGAATCTACCTGTACAAACATCCACATTGGACATCCTGATTATCGATGATGATGAACTGGATCGCCGCTCTGTCATACGGGCAATGAAGCAGGTGCCGGTCAGCGTGAATATCGTAGAAGCCAGCAATGCACTGGACGGCTTGTTGAAAGCCAAGGCAACCGCATTTGACGTCATCCTGCTCGATTACCGCCTGCCTGACCGCGACGGTATAGAAGTATTGAAAAGCCTGCGCCTGGACAAGATACATCATGCTGCGATTATCATGCTGACCCATCAGGAAGACGTTACCCTGGCAGAGCAGGCGATCGAGGCAGGCGCACAAGATTTTTTGCTGAAAGAAGAAGTCAACGCCCGCCGCCTGCTGCGCGCCGTACATCAGGCACGCCACCGTCACAAGCTGGAAACTGAACTCAATCGCAGTTATGACCAGTTGCGAGATCTGGCCGAACACGATGCGCTGACCGGCCTGGCGAACCGCTATGATTTTGAACGCGCACTGGAATTTGCCGTCTGCCGCGCCAAGCGGGAAAACCTGCACGGCAAGCTGGCGGTGCTGCTGCTTGATCTTGATCGTTTCAAAAATGTGAATGACACGTATGGGCATGCCGTTGGTGATCAGTTACTGATCAAGGTGGCACGCCGGCTGGGTACTACTACCCGTGGCAGTGACTTGCTGGCAAGGCTGGGGGGCGATGAATTCGTGGTGCTGGTGCAGGATATGGACCGAGTGGATCATGCCATCTTACTGGCCACCCGCATTGTCGAAGCCTTCAAAAAACCCATACTGCTGGAAGGTCTGGAATGGGATGTGACGATGAGCATAGGTATCGCCGTCTTTGGTTCCTGCGCCAGCGACGCTACCGAACTGATGAAATGCGCCGATATTGCCATGTATCGTGCCAAGCAGGAAGGCCGCAACCAGAGTCATTTTTATTCTGACCAGTTGCATCAGGCAGTGCGCCATCGCATGTATCTGGAACGTGACTTGCGACATGCACTCAAGAATGATCAGTTGAAAGTCTATTACCAGGCAAAAGTCCATGCTCTGGATGGCAGCCTGGGTGGCATGGAAGCATTGCTGCGCTGGCACCATCCTCAGGAAGGGGTATTGGCCCCCGGCACTTTTCTGCCCATGGCAGAAGAACTGGGCTTGATGTTTGAAATCGACCAGTGGGTCATGCGCACGGCGTGTGCGCAGTTACAGCAGTGGCGCAGCATGCCGCACCTGAATGTACAACATCTGTCGGTCGCGGTGAATGTCTCTGCCATACAGTTGCAGGGGGATAATCTGCTGTCCACGGTGGATGAAGCACTGGCCACCAGTGGCCTGGACCCGCGATGCCTGGAACTGGAAATCACAGAAAATGCCCTGATACGCGACCCGGAGCATGTGGCCAGCATCTTGCTGAAACTGGCAGCGCGTAAACTGAAACTGTCACTGGATGATTTTGGTACCGGCTATTCATCCTTCGGCCATCTGAAACTCTTCCCCATCCACATCCTTAAAATAGACCAGAGCTTTGTGGCAGGCATAGGACGCGGTGCTTCGCAGGAACGTCTGCTGGCTGCGATGATTGCCTTCGCCAAGACGCTGGAACTGACCCTGGTGGCTGAAGGTGTGGAAACCGCGGAACAGGCCAGGTTCTGTACCGACCGTGGCTGTGAACTTTTACAAGGTTATTACTATTCCCGCCCGATATCAGCAGAGCAATTTGAAATCAACTTTTTAAGCGGGACATATCGCCATGGTGCCGACGAACAGCAATGATGCTACGCCCCCGGACAGGCACGATGATGTGACAGCAGATACCAGCAGTTTGCTGGCATCCATCGTGAACAGTTCTGACGATGCCATTATCGCCAGCAATCTGGAAGGCAAGATCATCAGTTGGAACCGGGCCGCCAGCCGTATCTTTGGCTACCCCCTTGCCGACGTGCTGGATCAGCCATTTGCCTTGCTTTTCCCGGAAGGACAGTTACCCGACCTGGCGACACTGGTCAAACTTTTACAACAGGGCACGCCAATCGGCCAGTTTGAAACCATACGCCGCTGCCAAGGAGGCAATGAACTGCCCACCCTACTGACCATTTCACCCATCTGCGATCATCAGGATATCCTCAGGGGTTTGTCCATGATCGTGCGCGATTTTAGCGAAGGCTATCGTATTGCAACCCGGCTGACGCAAAGTGAAAGGCATTTCCGCCAGGTGGTTGATGCCGCACCGAATGCGATGGTGATGATAGATGGGCGCGGCTGTATAGAAATGGTGAATACCCAGACCGAAATCATTTTTGGTTACAACAGGACAGAGTTGCTGGGCAAAACCATGGAGCTGTTGATACCCGAACGTTTTCGCAAACATCATCCTGGCTTGCGCCAGGATTATTTTGCGGTTCCCACCACACGGG
The DNA here is from genome assembly GCF_049340265.1 of Undibacterium sp. Di26W. Classification (NCBI taxonomy): domain Bacteria; kingdom Pseudomonadati; phylum Pseudomonadota; class Betaproteobacteria; order Burkholderiales; family Oxalobacteraceae; genus Undibacterium; species Undibacterium sp. Di26W. The sequence goes on along the minus strand of NZ_JBMPOR010000003.1, from coordinate 95,172 downwards.
CCATGGGCAGTGGACGCGACCTGTATGGCCTGCGCAAGGATGGCAGTGAATTTCCGGTTGAAATTGGGCTGAACCCGATAGAAACGACAGATGGCATCAAGGTGTTGTCGGCGATTGTGGATATTTCTGAACGCAAGCGCCAGGAAGAACGTTTCCGTCTGGTCGTGGAAGCAGCACCGAATGCCATGGTGATGATAGACAGCCGCGGCTACATGGAAATGGTGAATGCCCAGACCGAGCAACTGTTTGGTTATGCCAGGGAAGAATTGCTGGGCAAGCCCATGGAAATACTGATACCTGAACGTTTTCGCCCACAGCATCCAGGTTTGCGTAGCAGCTATTTTGCAACACCCAGCACGCGCGCAATGGGCGGTGGCCGTGATCTGTTTGGTCTGCGCAAGGACGGCAGCGAATTCCAGGTGGAAATCGGTCTGAACCCGATACATACGGCAGAAGGCATCAAGGTGCTGTCGGCGATTGTCGATATTTCTGAACGAAAACGCTTTACCGATGAACTGTCAAGACGTAACCAGGAATTGAATAATTTCGCCTACGTCGCTTCGCATGACCTGAAGTCACCCCTGCGTGGCGTCGATCAGTTGGCCACCTGGCTCAGCGAAGACCTGGTCGGTAAAATAGATGCCGATACGGATGAACACCTGCGGCTGATGCGCATTCGCATAAAACGCATGGAAAGGCTGCTGGATGACCTGCTGCTGTACTTTCGTGCCGGGCAACTAGGCGGCACCATAGAGCATGTGGATTTCGCAGCATTGGTGCGGGATGTCTTCGAACTATGCTGTGCCGAACGGCCATTCAGTCTGGAGCTGGATGGCAATTTCCCGATCTGTCCAACACACAAGGTACCGCTGGAACTGGTGTTTCGCAACCTGATCAGTAATGCGCTCAAGCACCATGACCAGGCATCGGGAAAAATCCTCATCCGTGCCAGCCACACTGAGCATTTTTTTGAATTCGCCGTGGCAGACGATGGCCCCGGCATCGCCGAAGAACACCGGGAACGGGTGTTTACCATGTTCCAGACCCTGCGCCCACGGGATGAGGTAGAAGGCAGCGGCATGGGTCTGGCCATCATCAAGAAAACCATAGAATCACTCGGTGGCAGCATACGCCTGGACGGCAATCATCCACGCGGTGCCGTGTTCCATTTCTCATGGCCACGCCAGGTCAGCAGACAGTTGTCGTAAGCGCGACATAAGCGCATTATTTATTCGGCACGGACCTTCTCTGGCGCATCCGGTATGGCAACACGCACGCCATCCAGTCCGGCCTTGCTGAGTCGCCCTTTTTCCCAGAAAAACATTTCCCCTTTGACGCCGCCCTTGATGCCGGAATCGATGGAAATGATCTTTCCCTGATAATGGGCATACACGCCATCCATGGTGGTATGACCGACCACGATGCGACGTAATTGCATCTGCTGCAAAAGCTGATCAAGGTCGGTATTGCTGAGTTTGGGTGCATTGAAATACCCGCGATACCAGAGTGGCCCCAGGCTGCCATACAGGAAGGACAATACATCATCCCCTTTATCCTTCAGTTGTACCTTGCTTATACCCAGTGAGTTGCGAAACTGTTCGTTGACTTGTGCAATACCCATGTTCAGGTTCTGGTAATCGGGATGCAGGCCGCCATGCATGAACAGCATGTCGTTGATCTGTATGATCACCGGCTTGCTGCGCAGCCAGCGCCCCAGCACGCTGTTGTTGTCAAACATCTGCAGGTAACTGAGATTGAGCTGGCGCGCTACGCTGGTGTATTTTTTGTTCAGATAACGCAGATCACCGGCAAACGATATGGCTTCATGGTTACCCAGCAACAGGTGAACCGCACCGCCTGCAGCCTGTGCCTGCGCTTCCAGTTCATACAATAACCACAGGGCTTCGGTGGTGTTCGGGCCACGATCAAACACGTCTCCGGCAATCACCAGGTGGCCCTTGCCAAAGGTCCATCGCCAATCCTGATTGATGACGCCATTGGCCTGCAAGAGCTTGAGCATGAGATCAAACTGGCCATGGATATCACTGAAGGCGGCTACTTTGTCAGCCTTGAATTTCACGGGCAGCGGAAAAAGGGGGCACCCATTAGCCCCCGTAGGTCTCTTAAACAAACATTCTAAGCCATTGATTTTCAATAAGTATCTAGTGTTTGCTTCGGCGCGATTTTCGGGAGCAAACCGATTACTACGCTAACATTACGACAATTCTACACCAAGGAAATGTGTGCGATAAGACCTGCCTGTCTCCGGAGTGCACTCTCGAGAAAGTCTGCAAAGAAGACGTGAAATCGACACAATTCTACTGTCAGCATTTTGCTTCAAATGCCCGCACTGCCCTGCAAAGCACCTGCAAACTCTAATCTTAGTGGCCTTACCATGCAAAATGCATAGCATGGTTTTTAGAAAATGTATGAATGCAAATGTAGTAATCGGCTCGCTACCGAAAATCGTGCCGAAGCAAACACGAGATTTTTACTCATTGAAAATCAATGACTTGGAATGTTTGCTTAAGAGACCTGATAATCGTCTAGCCGCCTCCCTCCGCTGGCGTTAGCCAAAGGAGTAAAGTTAAGGTGCGAACCACTAGTGTCCCAACGTTTTCATGTCAGAGGTTCGTAAGTCAATGATTTGTTTGCATAAAATGATGTTTTCATCTGGTCTCGATTTGAACGTCGAGGTGCAGAATTGGGGCTTTTTGCGGATATCCGCCGAAGGCTCCTATGCATCAGGGCAAACTCGTTTTCTCGCAGGTCATGACGTATTTGCCGCTGACCACCTTTCGACGATGCGTAGCAGCCCACAGGGGCGAACACAAAGTCAAGGATTTTTCCTGCCTGGATCAATTCTTTGCCATGGCGTTTGCGCAGTTGACCTATAGGGAATCGCTGCGCGATATCGAGGTCAATTTGCGCGCCCAGGCCCATCGGCCGTACCACATGGGATTTCGCTGTGCGACGATTTCCCGCAATACGCTTGCCAATGCAAATGCCACGCGCCCCTGGCAATTCTATGCCGATCTGGCACAACACCTGATTGCGATGGCGCGCCCGTTGTACGCCAGCGAACCGTTTGGCGTGGACCTCGATGCGACGGTCTATGCGTTCGATGCCACGACCATCGACCTGTGCCTGTCGGTGTATCCGTGGGCATCTTTCCGGTCCGCCAAGGCGGCCATCAAATTGCATACGCTGCTGGACCTGCGCGGCTCTATTCCCAGTTTCATTCACATCACCGACGGCAAGACCCACGAGGTCAATATTCTCGACGATCTGGTCATCGAGCCAGGAGCGTATTACCTGATGGATCGCGGCTATCTGGATTTCGCCAGACTCTACCGGCTGCATGCGACGGGTGCCTTCTTTGTCACCAGAGCAAAAAGCAATACCCAGTTCAAGCGTCGGTATTCGCAGCCGGTCGATCGAACGATGAGCAACGTTATCTGCGATCAAACGGGCGTACTCCCGCTTTTCTACGCAAGCAAGGATTACCCGGCGACTTTGCGTCGTATCGTCGTCAAGGACGACACTGGGGAACGCATCATTTTTCTGACCAACAATTTCGCTCTCAAACCCGAGATGATCGCAGCGCTTTACAAGCAGCGTTGGCAGGTCGAATTGTTCTTCAAGTGGATCAAGCAACATTTGCGTATCAAAACCTTTCTGGGAACCAGCGAGAATGCCGTGAAGACACAAATATGGATCGCGGTCTGTACTTACGTACTCATCGCTATCGTCAAGAAACGTCTGCATTTGCCTCACAGCCTTTACGAAATTCTACAAATCCTGAGTCTCACCATGTTTGAAACAACACCAATAAATCAATTACTTACGCCGTCATCGGGAAACTCCTGTGACGAAAATCAACCAAAACAGATGTCTCTACTATGAGAAACGTTGGGACACTAGTGAAAAAAACTATATCGCAATTCCATCTACCACCTTAGAGAAATTAACATTGGCAAACTTACCACGCGTAATAATAAATCACATTTCCTATCCTGAATTTTGCATAAAAAAGGGCAAGAATGCCGTAAGTGATTGATAAAATGTGAATTATCCCTAAAACACATCGATCGACACGAACACACCTTACCCGACATGAATTCTACGCCAGAACAGCTGCGTTTTGCATCCATTCCAGGCCATAGCGTCCGCGCCGATTTCGCCGGTGGCGGCTTGTCATCCGATCTTGGTCCCGTGCTCTTGCTCGGGATGGACCTGCCGATTGGTTTAACCCGGCGCATTGATGCAGCCTTGCCTGAACGACGCAATCAGAGTTACTTCGACCATTCGAATCACGATCTCCTCACGCAGCGGATCTACCAGATCGGCTGTGGCTACGAAGATGGCAACGACGCGAACCTCCTGCGCCACGACCTCATGTTCAAGCTGGGCGCAGCCCGCTTGCCATTTGATGACGGCGCTGCGTTGGCGTCCGGAGCAACGATGTCACGCTTCGAACACGCGGCCAGCCGGCAAGACATTTACCGCGTCAGCGAGGCCCTTGTCGAGTAGTTTATTGCCAGCTTCGCCAGCCCGCTAAAGAACTTGCTCCTCGACTGGATCACACCGAGGATGCGTGCTACGGTCAGCAGCCACTGGCGTTCTATAACCATCACTATGGTTTAACCTGCTATCTGCCGCTAATGATCTTCGATGGCCAGTCCTGTGCCTGTTGGCGGCGGTGCTGCGGCCCGGCAAGCGACCGTTTGGCGCCGAGAACGCGATGATCGTGCGCCGTGTTCTGCAACGGATTCGCCGCCACTTCCCCGACACCCACGTTCTGGTGCGGGGCAACGGTCTCTTTAGCGGACCTGAATTGATGGGCTTCATCGATGCCATGCCGAACGTCGATTTTATCTTCGGGTTCTCCTGCAACGTCAAGCTGCTGGCGACGGCCGAGCCCACAAGACTGCGTGCCGTCGACCTGTGGGTGGCCGCGCAATCGCAGGCACAGCCAGCGACGGTCATCTCCAGGCTGTTCAAGATCGCCGTACAGGTCAGACAGACCAGGAGCAAGATGTCCTTCATCTGCCGGACGCTTGTCCCATCAAACATCTGCTGCAGACCTTGACCGAACGCTTTTTTCTGCCAACCCAGGCCAGGTTGCTCAACTAGTCATAACCAGGCCACGTCCGGTCTGTCGAGAATTGACCACCCCACCGCCAACCCTTAACCTCCTGTCGCTTCATGGATGTCTTGTTTTATTGGGTAGGGGTAGCATTGCCCGCGTCATCGCGACTGCTCCCAACCAGACCCTGTGACGACCAGTCGGCACCGCTGTGGCAGTTTATGAAACATGCAGGTTAGGGGAAGCCTTCACCAGCAATGATGAGGGCTTATCCGACCAGTTTTAGTTGCTCAAAGTTAAATAACCATTGACAATCACAACACTTTTCCAAAAGGAAAAATGACCTAGATGCAGGTTATACTATTCGTCGACACGGATTGTGGCCTTTACCTGAAATATCGACTTAACCACGGTCCGCGGATACAAACATGCTACGACATTCCGCAACAAAACCACCCAAACGTCACTCAACGTTAATCTTGCATACATAGATAAAGACGATGCTGAACAAGATCAAACAATTTTTTTCCGGCAAAAAAACAATTCCTGACCCAGCGCCGTTGCCGACACAGGCACCTGCTGGCTTGCATTCAGTGACAGCAGAAAAAGACGCCTCCGAACTCAAAAAGCAAGGTGATCTCTATCTTGCTGATGGGAACCTTGCCGCCGCCGAAGCCAGCTACCGCCAGGCAATTGCCCTTGATTCTGGTCTGGCAAAGGTGCACAGTAATCTTGGCTTTGTGATTAAAGAACAGGGCCGCATGGAAGAAGCAGAACCGTATCTGCAAAAGGCGCTGAGTCTTGATCCATCCATCTCGGATGCCCATTATTTTCTGGCCGGCCTGTATCAAGCACAGGGGAAAGCAGCGCTTGCAAAAACCAGCTACGAAAAAGTCATTGCACTGGCACCGGACTTCGAACTCGCTTACCGGGAACTGTGTTTCTTGCTATTCCAGACCGGCCAGATGGAAGAAGCCAGACAGGTTGTCATCAAGGCACTTGCAATCAGTCCGCAGTCTCTTGAATTGCACTATTACCTGGGGAATATCGATTACGAAAGCAATCAATTTGCTTCGGCAGCAGAAAATTTTAAAAATGCCCTGCGTATTCAGCCAGACAACGCCGACATCCTAACCAATCTTGGTCACGCCCTGTTCAAGATGAATGACCTGGACCAGGCTATTGCCACGCTGAAAAAAGCGATCGCCATCAATCCCGATTTGCCACATGCTTATCTTTGTCTGGGTAGTACGCTGCGCAGTCAGGGTAAATTTGCCGAAGCGATTGCCAGCTTAGAACGTTCGATTTCGATTCATCCCCAGAGTATTGAAGCCTATGAAAATCTGGCCTTGAGCTTCATTGCCCAAGATCAGCCGGACAAAGCCATTGCCGCCTGGAGAAAAGTACTGGCAATGAATCCGAATCTGGCGCACATACACAATAATATGGGCGCTGCATCACATGACTTGGGAAAATTTGATGCGGCATTGCAAAGCTGCCGCGAAGCCTTAAGAATCCAGCCTGATTTTGCTGACGCGCTGTATAACCTTGGCAATGTTCAGCATAAACTGAGGCAATACCATGACGCCATCGCCAGTTATCACAAAGCACTGGCCATTACCCCAGATTCTGCAGATACGCTCAACAACCTGGCAATCGTTTACAAGGATGCAGGTCAACTGGACGAGTCGGTCAAGTATTGTCGCCAGGCGCTGGTAATCGACCCCGAGCTGGCAGCGGCCTACAGTAACCTCGGCAGCGCCTTGCATGCACTTGGCCAACTCGACGAAGCGGTAGCCAACTGTCGCCGGGCGTTAGCACTCAAACCGGATATGGCAGAGGCCTACAACAACCTCGGCCTGGCACTGAAAGACTGCGAACAGCTGGACGAGGCCCAAGAAAGTTATCAACAGGCACTGAAGTTGGATCCAGACATGACCAATGCATCATTCAATCTTGGATTGCTGTTGTTGGCCAAGGGTCACTATACAAAAGCCTGGTCTTATCACGAATATCGCTACGATACTCGCACCCAACAATCCAACACCGTAATGCCGGATGTTCCGTTTCCTCAATGGAAGGGCGAATCACTGAACGGAAAATCGCTGGTGATCTGGCCGGAGCAGGGTTTCGGTGATTACATCCAGTTTATCCGCTACATCAAATTGCTGAAACAAGGCGGTGCCGCCAAAATCAGCATCTTCTGCAAGCAACCACTCAAGGCATTACTGGAAACCGCTGAAGGTGTGGACAACATCCTGACTGATGGCGATACCTTGCCAGTACATGATTACTGGTGTTTTGCACTCAGTTTGCCCCTCCATTTCAATACCACTCTAGAGAGCATTCCTTCCACCTTCCCCTACCTGAAAGTCTTGCCGGAGAGAGCAGAAAAATGGCGAAGCCGCATACCGGATACGGGCTTCAAAGTTGGCCTGGTATGGAAGGGTAGCGAAGGGCATAAAAACGACAGGAACCGCTCATTGCCAGGTCTGGCAACGCTGGCCCCTCTGTGGCAGCTACCTCACATCAGCTTTGTCAGTCTGCAAAAAGGCCAGGGCGAAGCGGAAGCCTTACAGCCAGCAGCCAATCAGCCTATCCTGCCACTGGGTACGGATATCAAAGATTTTGCCGACACGGCAGCCATCGTCAATGCGCTGGATCTGATTATTTGTGTTGACACAGCCGTTGCCCATATTGCTGGGGCACTGGGTAAACCGTGCTGGGTATTACTGCCAAGAATTGGCAGCGACTGGCGCTGGATGCGCCATCGGGAAGATACACCGTGGTACCCGAACACCATGCGCCTGTTCAGGCAAGCTGAACACGGCGATTGGGATGCAGTTGTGCGCCGCATTCAAGGCCAACTGCAAGAGCTGCCGGCCTATACCGCCACGATATCCTGATCTTGCAAGGGAAATCAGCTCTGGAACTCATTTCATACAGCGTGTTTCAGGGCTCGATTTTTAATTGGTTACACAAACCGCGCAAACCGGTCAAACCGGCAACCCCGTGCATCAATTCATTGCGCTGAAATTCCCATTCCAGCGTACCACTTAAAGTCACATTGCAATTCTCGACTGTGAAACTGATCTTGTCCTGGTTCAGATAATCGCTAACTTGAATCAACCGCTCAAGCGCGTGACCAATATCCCTGTCTGTTCTTGCGTCACCAATCGACAGATGAACTTCCACTTCCGTATTCAATGCGATCACATCGAAAACCCGCATGACTGCCAGTTCCGCACATTGTTTCTCTGAAAAACTGGCAACCTTGCCACTGAGCTCAACCACGCCATCTTTCACAGTAACCGCGAAATCGGCTGCGGTGATGCCAGTTTCCCAGGCCAAGCCGGACTGGACATCCAGCAGTATTTCATTATCCGATCTCATACGCCATGCTCCGGGCTCATTAAAAGGCAAGCTGTGCTACTTATTGCTATCTTTGATCTTGACGCGTTCACTGACATTGCTGCCAAAGACGTCGTCCCAAAAACTGGTGGTAACACCGAAGAAAACGGGATGTGCATCCAGATGGTGATGGCGGGCATGCTGTATTTTTCTTCGCTTCAGCCATGAAGAATCAGCCTGCCAATGATGTGTTGCATGATGGGTGATGGTGTAAAACAGATAGCCCGTGGTCAGCCCCAACGTCAAAGCACTGGCCCGTAACACATCACCCAACAACAATGCGGGTGAAAAAACAAAGAACACAATCAAGGTAATACTTAAAATCGTAGGTGTGCCGATCAAGGCGGTTGGACGCGCATGATGCGTTTGATGCCAGCGCCTGAAAGGCTGCAAGCCATGCAGTATAAAGCGATGCAAGAGATATTCGATCAGTGAAGCAGCAATCAACCCTATGCCAAGCAATGCCAGCATCTGCCAGGGATGTGAAAAAGGTGCAGACCATCCCAGAAAAATTGTCAGGCAAGATACCGCTACGCCATATAAAATAAAATCAGTCAGGTAAGCTGCCTTGCTATGTTCCAAAGAGAAAAACGCCATACTTATGTCATCCGGTTCAGTAATGATTGATGCCTGAAAAGATAGGCTGATTAGAAAGAATGGTCAGTACGCTGGCGTACATAATTTGTGTGCCAGGAGAATCAGTTCACGGTCACCGCTTAGCATGCGCAAAAGATTTGGAGGCTCCATGTCCGATGATACGTTGAAAGCACGAGCAGGATACCGACAGCAAACCGCTTGCATCAATTACACTGACCTTCCCACGACTGTATGAAATCAGTTCACGTTTTTGCAAAACGCTGGCGGCCTTGGTGACGCCCACCCGCCGTACCCCCAGAGCCAGTGCCAGATACTCGTGGGTAATAAAGAAATGATCTGACTGTAGCCGCTCACGCATGATCAGTAAGGACCTGGCGAGACGTGCTTCCAGCAAATGAAAATGGCTGCATACTGCTATCTGGCTGGCTTCGGCATACAGCATTTCAGCATAAGAAAAACACATTTCCTGTATGGCCCTGCTATGCTCTCGCGCCTGACCGAACTCGGCTGCACTGATACAATCTGCGCTGCCTGACTGTTGCACGATTACCCGCAAGCCAGAATGTTGATGACTTGCCAGCCCGGAATAACCTAGCATCCCTTCCCGCCCCAACAAAGCAATTTCCAGTACTTGCTGCTCTTTAACTTCTGCCATCAGAGACAGCAGACAGTCATTCGGAAAATAAACAGTATCCATTTTTTCGTCATGACGGTACAACACCGTGCCTACCACAAATGCGTGTGTATGCATCTTTGTTGCCAACACCTTTTGTTCCGCCGCAGGCAACCTCGCCAGCAAATGATTTTTAGAGGGCAATATCACAAGCAGCCCGATCAACTTTTTTTCGATTATTTTTCAGGAAAAAATGCGTTGTGCTATGCACTGTCCAAATACTCACTTTCTGCATGGAAAAACCAGATTTCAAATCCATCATTATTCTGTCTCCATTTGCACTATATCTCTCAACGCGCAGCATGTATAAGCTACCCTGCCCGTTCTAAGAACGTGTTTTCGATCTTACTGTGCGGGCCTGATCGGGGCTCATGCGCTGCTCAAAATGCGCATGGTCTAGTGTACATTCCGTTTTTTGCGCTGCGTTTTTTCCCTTAATGTTGCCATGACCCCGCTGATGCACACACAATCGCTCGCTACAGATGGCAAACACGTTCTGATACCTGCATTTCACACCTGCAAATGAAATGCCACCCAAGACAAAATAAACGCTAACTGTAAAAGCGTATGTGCGCTATGCCACGTAATAACAGATTTAATGAGAACTCACTTCATCCATGATGATGGCACTCCACTATGCGGCCAGGTCATGCAAAATTTCCTGGTTTGTCAGTCTTCAGCAACAAGGCATTGAAGCGTGCGCTGGCGCACTGAGGGAATATTGCCTTTCATTTACTCTTGCCGCAGCTTAAAGAGTACGCAAGTCAAAACACTGCCTGATTCAGGACGCATGCAGGTCGGCTAGTCTCATGTATTCAATGGCACTTTTTCAAATATTCCTCTTCCCAGCTTTTACTACATCAGAAAGAACATAATGAAACACTTACGTATACTACCTTGCGCTATCGCCAGTATTTTTTGCACAGGCAGTGCTATCGCAGCTGACTACAATCCGTCCTGGTACGTCGGTACCAGTATTCACGCAGCAGAAACGGATGAAACCTTTGGTGCCGGCAATCGTGGTTATGGTGTCGGTCTGCGCGTAGGAAAACCGCTGGATGAAATGTGGGATGTGCAACTGGGTGCCAGCTATACCCGCTCCAGTGATGGTGACAGACGCTATCAGCAAAATACCCTTGGGGTCGATGTGCTGTATTTATTCTCGCGCAATGCCATACGTCCTTACCTGGTCATGGGTGTGGCTGCAGAACGTGACAGGACAAATAATCGCTTCAGGCAGGCAGACAGCACTTCTCCTTCTGCCAGCGCCGGACTTGGCGTTCAACTGGTATTGAATGATCAGTGGACAGCTCAGGCTGAATGGCGCAAGGTGCATGGCTACCTGCGTGGCAATGACTTCGGTTTCAGTCAGGCCAGCAATTCGCAATTGTCCGTAGGCCTGAACTATAGCTTTGATAAACCTGCAGCACCAGTACGCGTAGCAACCTATACAGCACCGCCGGTATATGAACCTGCTCCAGTGGTAGTACAGGCGCCACCGCCAGCACCAGTTCCGCCGCCAGCACCACGCTATGAAAAAATTACACTGTCAGCGACAGAACTCTTCGCTTTCAATAGCGCTCAATTAAGTACCCCACAGCCAAAACTGGACAATATTGCTGCCGCACTCAATAGCAATATGCAGATCAATCAGATCGTCATCACCGGCTATGCGGATCGCATAGGGTCAAATCAATACAATCTGAAACTGTCTGAAAAACGCGCTGTTTCGGTCAAGGATTATCTGCTCGGAAAAGGTGTGGCGAGCGAACGCATGAGCGCCAATGGTAAGGGTGAAAGCAATCCTGTGGTTGAATGCAGCAACAAGAAAAGGGCCGATTTGATCGTATGCCTGGAACCGAACCGCCGCGTCGAAATAGAACAGTTTTCATTTGATCAGCGTACCAGATAAGCTCATGTGAACATCTGCCTGAGCATGATGTAGTGATAAAAAGGAGCCCAGGCTCCTTTTTCTTTGACTGCATCGAACAGCGGGCAATCTGCCACAGCCACGCTCAGATCTTGTGCAATTGACGCACCAAAGTCGAAGGTGCAAAGCACTCCAAAGTTAAAAAAAAGCAGCCATATGGCTGCTTGCTCCGGTTTCAGAAAAACCCCGCTATTCCTGATGCAGGAATAGCGGGACTTTTCTCACATCTTATTTGAAACCTTATTTGAAACCGTATTTCAATCTTATTTCAAACGCATATCGTTCTTGACGGAACGAACACCTTTAACGCTGCGGGCAATGCTGACCGCTTTGTCGATGTTGGCATTAGAAGTAACGAAGCCGCTGAGCTGTACGGTACCTTTAAAGGTTTCGACATTGATCTCCATCGATTTCAAGGTAGGTTCATTCAGTATTTCAGCTTTGACTTTGGTGGTGATGACGGAGTCATCGATATATTCTCCTGTACCTTCACGTGTAGGAGTGGCTGCACAGCCGGCGACGGCCAGCAATGATGCAGAGAGGATTAATGTGATGATGCGTTGAGTGATTTTCATTTTTGACTTTCAGAATGATTGAGGTGAATTTAAAAAACAACAAAGAATAAAGGACAGGTGTCAGTGGACTGCAACAGCTCACCTCTTGCCCTTCAGGTCAGAATTACTTACCGAATTTCGTTTTTGCTGCCGTGACGCAATTGTCTTTTCCTGCACCAGCCAAGGCATCGCATTTTTCAATAGCGACCTTGTATTCAGCATTACGTTTGTCGTCGTTGGCGTCTACGCGCGCTTCTATCACTTTTTTGTCTGCCTTGGCATTGGCAACCGCAGCGATCTTGTCCGCACTGGCTTGTTTGACACAAACATCTTTTTCATTACCGGTAACACTGCCGCACTTGGCTTTTGCTACGTCGTAGTCAGCATCCGCAATATCCTTGGCGGCACTGGTACGTGCAGCGAGGGTATTTTTGTATTCTGCAGTGGCATTTGCCTCTGTATGCACCCGCGCAGATTTGGCTTCCGCAATACACACATCTTTCGGATTGCCGGCGATAGTGTCACACCTGGCTCTGGCAAGTTTGTATTCCGTCGCAGCAGCATCTTTCGCTGCGGTATAAGTAGCAGATTTTTCTGACGTAGCAGACCAGGCTGCGCTGGAGAATGCTGCCGACAACACCATTAACATGGCCAATTTCTTGTTCATTTTTTGTCCTCTTTAGAGTGAATATCCAGTGAACATGATCTACGGGATATAAATAACGCGTCGGAGAAGTCCGATGCCAAATTGTGCTATTGGTCATAGTTCACTTCTGTACGGTATCGAACATAGATCTGTTTATTTTTACAAAACCTGTTTTTTCAAAAATCATGGTTGTTGTTTTGTGCGGCAACGCACAGACCCGACTATGGAAACCCAATAACTTCGATACATGTGGAGTGGCAGATAAAAGATGAACAAACGTTTTCATGCATGATGGGTTAGTCCATCAAGACTGATGAGTAATTTTTTACTGCACACCATCGCACTATTTTTTTTGGAATTCTGTCATTCATTTCTCTTCCAGAATAGGCAACACCACCTCAACCAAGGAAACATGTCATGAACAAAAATCAAATCAAGGGCACAGCCAAAAACATTGCCGGTAAAGTGCAAGAAAACACCGGTAAATTGGTCGGCAACAAAGAACAAGAAATAAAAGGCCAACGGAAACAAATCGAAGGAAAAATTGAAAAAACCGTAGGTGATGCGCAAGAAGCCATCAAAGATATCGTCAAACAATAAGTTGTTGAACTTCAGGATACCAAGATAGTCCTCTCATTGGAGAAACGGTCATGAACACAAGCACTGAAAATCTGCAGTCTTTTGATGACGCGTCTGAAGAATTGATGCCGCCACCCGTGCAATTCAAACGCCCTTCCACCAGGCGTGGTGACATCAGAAAAAATTCTGGTTGGAAACGGGAAACAAGCAAAGAGCAACACAATCAATCCGTCTCCTGGGTACTGGAAAGTGAACTGGTATCGAATATGTCGGCTGGCAGTTCCATGGGTATGGCGGTGGGTGGCACTCTGGGCATGATCAATGCCACGCTGGCTGTCTTGATATCGCCATTTGTCATACCTGGAATCAATCTGCTCATCACACAACCTATTGGGGCAGCAGTCGCGGGAGCCCTATTCGGCGTTATCTTGGGTGGTTTGGTAGGTGCCTTGCTGGGTTGGGGTATTTCCGATGTCAGGTTACAACAATTTGAACGAGACCTGGAAACAAAGCAACATTACTCGCCACCGTCCACCAGTACGGTGAATGAAGAACATCTTACGGAAGAATGGAAAACCGAGCGCGGTGAATACGCCCGCATGTAGGTCCACATAGGGCCACATAAGCCCACATAGGCCCATAAAAGCCAATGCACAAGCAAATCAGTTGTCTTACGGAAGACCGACTACCGACAGGAAGGGGATAGATCATGAAAGCCAAGCGAGAAGCGTACATAGCCAGCATCAAGACCCAACTTGACGAATTGAATGTCAGCCTGGCAGAGATAGAAACCAAGATCGCCAGCACCAAGGCAGCAGCGCATGCGCAATATGCAGAAGAAATGATGCAACTGCACAAGCAATCGCAACAGGTTCAAGATAAATTGGCCGAAGTCAAAGTGGCCAGCGAAGAAACCTGGGAAGACATGATCAACAGCACCGAAAAAGTCAGGGATGCGTTTATCAATTCATTTCGTTTCTTCAAGGAACAGTTGAAAGACAAACCATGAGCTGCTGTTTAGGGCAAGCTCAAGCACAAGCTCAAGCACAAGCACAAGCACAAGCACAAAGCCAAGACTACGGGCAGAAAAAGTAATTACCACCTGGATAAATCCAGCTCATTTTTTCAGCATGACCATTTGCAATTTTAAAATTTTATTGCCCATGTCCTGTGGCCAATATGGAGATCTTGATGAGCACTATTCTTCTTGTTGTATTGATTCTGGTACTGATCGGCCTGTTTCCCTCATGGCCGCATAGCAAATCCTGGGGTTACGGTCCCAGTGGCATCACCAGCCTTGTCGTCATCGTACTCATCGTACTGCTTCTGACGGGCCGGATATAACTCAATTAAGGGCTTACGCAAAATCGTGCTGGCAAGGCGTCAGCGACGACGACAGTACCAAAGTACGGCTAGGAGCTGCAACGCAGGCAGGGCGGTTTTTCGTAAGTCCTATCAATGATTCTTCACTCAATGGAGCTAGTATGGAAACGAATACAAAAATCAATGTTATACGTGCACTGACCTTGATGGCACTGCTCGGTACCGCAATACTGATGAGTGCGGCGCACGGTGCCGAACAGAATGAAGTGACGCAGCAAGGCGATCCGGCGCGCTGGTATCAGGAAGAAATGACACCGATGGCCTATTTCAAGACGCTGAAAAAAGAAGCAGAAGCGGTATATCAGGAATCTTCCGGTGCATGCAAACAAATGGAAAAAAAGCAGGTAGGCCCGTGCCTGCGTGCCGCCAAAGAAACCTTGCAACAGGACATGGCTGCAGCATATAGCAAATCCGGTATCAAGATGCGTTGATACGCAGAACTCGTTCATAGGTTCACGTCCAGGCTCCTTGACATAAGCAATGCGAAAGGAGGAAACTCATTTCTGCACGGAACGATGGATGGAGGCGAGAGACGTTTCACATACACAAGAACGTAACAAGCGGGGACAAGTTCAATGCCAGCTTGATGCAAACAGGCGCAACATGCGCCTGAACTTCCTTTGATGACAGGAAAACAGCATGGCGCGTCACATCCACCCTATCCGCTTAGCTGTCCCACTGGCCGTGGTGCTGGTTTTAAATGCCTGCGCGACGCTGCCGGAAGTCAATTACCTGGATGCGTCTGATGTTGATACTGTTGGCAACAACAAAACTGTCCCTACTGTCAAAAACGCGAACGGCGTATTAAGCAACAAAAAGACTGTCGCCCTGATGCATCAACGCTGGAAAAATTTCAGCCCGGACCAGGCCGCCTTGGCAGCACAGGAAGAATCTGTCACTGGCAGTCCACTGATATCAGGCAACCAGGTCACGCTGCTATTCGACGGACCACAAACCATGGCTGCCATGATGGAAGCCATCAAAAAAGCAAAAAGCCATATTCATCTGGAAACCTATATTTTTGACCAGGATGAATTGGGGATAGCATTTTCTGATCTGCTCATTGCACAGCAACAAGCTGGCGTGCAGGTTAGTATCATCTATGACAGTGTGGGGACGATAGGCACACCCCAAAGCTTTTTCGACAAAATGGAGGCTGCCGGCATACAAATGCTGGCGTTTAACCCCATCAATCCAGGCAAATTACACGGCCCCTGGGAACCAAACCGACGTGATCACCGAAAAATCCTGATCGTCGATGGTGAAGTTGCATTCACAGGAGGTGTCAATATCAGCGCCAGCTATGCCAACAGTTCCCTGTTCCGTTCTAAGAATAAAAACCAGGCTGCGGTAGGATGGCGTGATACGCATATCAGGATAGAAGGCCCGGCGGTGGCTGCATTGCAGTGGGTATTTCTGGACACCTGGACCAATGCCGGTGACGCGACTCTGCCAGAAAAAACCTATTTCCCGCCATTACAAAACCAGGGCAACAAGATGGTCAGGGTGCTGGCCAGCGAACCAGAGGGTAATCCGGCAATTTATAAAGCCTATATGCTGGCCATACAGGAAGCCAGCACGTCGATTCATATTACTTCAGCTTACTTTGTTCCTGACGCCCAGATCCTGCGGGCCTTGATCGCTGCCGCAAAGCGGGGCGTGGATGTCAAAATCATTATGCCAGGCGTCACCGATAGTGGGCTGGTGTTCCATGCGGGACAATCCTTTTATACCGAGATGCTGGCAGCGGGAATCAAGATTTATGAATTGCAGATTGCCGTCTTGCACGCAAAAACCGCCGTCATTGACCAGGTATGGTCGACGGTCGGTTCAACCAATATTGATACCCGCAGTTTTTTGCATAACAAGGAAATCAATGTCGTCGTGATTGATACGGAATTTGCGCTGTCGATGGAAAATGCGTTCAATGAAGATTTGCGACTGTCCCGTGAAATACAGATGGAGCAATGGCAACAACGGCCCGTGACGACCAAATTGAAGGAATGGCTGGCAAGACGCCTTGAGTATTGGCTTTAAACATTGCCCGGTCATACTGCACCGGGCAACAGAGCTACTTTTTGATAGCCAGATTATTGACAACACTAGTCACCCCTGACACGCCTTTGGCAATACTGATGGCGCGCTGCGACTGGGTATCGCTATCAACAAAACCGCTGAGCTGAACCTCGCCCTTGCGCGTGACGACAGAGACATCCATACTTTTCATCTGTGCATCACTCAGCAATGCTGCTTTCACGCCAGTTGTAATGACACTGTCATCAATCTTGTTGCCGACGGTCTGCACGCCTTCTTTCAGGCTCATTTTGTTATCAACTTTTTTGACTCCCTGGATCGTCATTGCCACGACCACGCTGCGATCGATCTGGGCCTGATTGTCGGCGAATCCACTGAGCAGGACTTCCCCTTTGCGGGTTTCTATTTTCACGTCCATACTTTTTACTGTATCATCTGCCATCAAGGCGGTTTTGACCTTGGTGGTAATGACAGAGTCGTCAATTTCAACGCCTATGGTGGTCGCGGCATTGGGTCCATTAGTATCTGCGCCTTTATTACAGGCCATCAGCGTCAATAACAGGCTGACAGAAATAGCAGGCAGAATATATTTGGTTTGGCGAAAATTTGTCATCATTCCTCCTAGTAGACTATTGCGGGATTAAGCTGGCGTTGCTGCATTCCCCTATAGCGGATTTGGCACGTACTTATAGGGGAATGTATCGGGAAACGGAAAATTAGCGCGGAGTAGTCTTGCCATTAGCGTCTGACAAAACAATTTCAACGCGGCGATTCAACTGGCGGTTTTGCGCGCTGTCATTTTCTGCTGCCGGATAAGCCTCGCCATAACCCCGTGTGGCAATGCGGTCACGTGCTACGCCCATCAATACCAGTGCACTGCGCACAGCACCGGCACGTCGTTCAGACAGATCCTGGTTATGTGCTTTAGAACCGGTGTTATCGGTGTAACCTTCTACCAGCACCGTTCTTTGCATATTACTTTGCAAGACATCAGCCAGTTTCTGCGTCGTACGCATACCCTCTGGTGTCAATTTAGCCTGATCGATACCAAACAGTACGTCGCCCAGGGTGATGATGATGCCGCGTTCAGTGGTCTTGGCCTTCAAATCTGCCAACTGGGCTTCCAGCGCTGCATTCCGGCCTTGTATCTCATTGGCTTTGGCTTGTTCATCCAAGCTGCGTTTTTGGGCATCGCTTGCTTCGGCTTGTGCTATTTGCGCAGCCAGCCTGGCTTGCTCTGCTTGTGCTTTTGCCTGGTCGGCTTCATTGGTTCGCTGATCCAGACGTATCTGGTCACGTGTTTTTGCAGCCGCAGCGACACTGGCTTCTGCCATTTTCTGTTTGGTCAATTCCTGCGCCACTCCTATCTTCTGCTTCGCCAGATAAGCAAGGCGATCTATTTTTTCCGAACTTTCATCGTTCTTTGCAGCGGTATTGGCGTCATCCATCGCTACAGTTGCCTGACGCATTTCCAATGGTGCCAGGGTAATTATATTGGGATTATTTTGTGCTGCCTGATAATCCATGCGCGTTTGGTCCAGCAAGCTGGTGGTCTTTGGCATGCTGCTACAGGCAGCGAGTACAAGGGTCGTCAGCAATGCTGCTGGCAAGAATATTTTCTTCATGATGGTTTCCTGAGTAATTGGTAGTGAAAAACTGCGGGAGCGGTTATACGTCGCCGGGCTGCTTACTATTTATTGGTATTGGCGCGGTTCAGTTCTTCCCGCAAGACACGGATATCGTCCTGTAAAGCATTGGCTGCTTTTTCGGCCTTGGCGGAATTTGCCTTGCCTTGTGCCAGCTTGGCATCAGCCTGTGCCTGGGCGGCAAGATCACTTGCCAGTTTGTAGTCTTTGGCTTGCATGGCTTTATTTGCCAGTGCCATCTTTTCACGTGCCGAATTCATCTCGACAGGGGCAAATTCGGTGCCGCCCGCGACGGCGGCGTTATCCACCGCTTCTTTGGATACTGCCACTTCTGCAGTAGCAGGTGTCTTCATGCTGCTGCAACCAAGCAATACAGTCATTGCGAATGCTCCACTGATGCAGTATTTGAAATTTTTATTCATCATTCTCTCCATTAAATATCGACGTATCAATCAGGTGTTCTGTGCTTGTAGCTTATCGTTATAGACCTGGTACCTGCCCTGGTCTGTACGCTGACGCACATTCCTGAACCGCGTCATTCATGCCATGCAATGTTCGGTAGCGCACTTACAGAAAAAGGCCTTGCCTATAGCATTCAGATAACACCCATACACAGCATGAGCAACTTCCATTCGCTCCCTTACCCAGGCTGTCTGCCATATCAACTCAAGCAGGAAGACCAGGCATATCGCATACAGGACGGGCAACGTCTGAATAGCTGAGGCTTCTGCAAAACAGAAAGAAGTGAGTGCTTTGAAATCAGCAAAAACAATGCTTTCCGCCAGCCTGCGCTATTTGAAAAATAGTTGGAAAAATGGGCAAATGCGACTGGGTTTGTACATGACTACCGGTGCCGCAGAATTACCCTTGCGGGCAGATCTGTACAGTGCCCTGCAAATGGAACAGCACGGCCGCATACTTGCCAACAGCCACAAGCTGAGTTCAGTATTCGGCCGGGATCAGCTGCTGTCACGACTGGCTGACAATCAACTCATCATCATCAACACCTGCAGTCTACTGACCGAAGCCGTCAAGGATGGCCAGCAGGTGACGCCCGCAGCAGCCTGGCTGCTCGACAATTTTTATTTGATCGAAGAACAGATACGTACTGCCAAGCGTCATTTACCAAAAAATTACAGTAAAGAGCTGCCACGCTTGTTGCGCGGCAGTGCTGCCGGCAGGCCACGCGTCTATGATATTGCGCTGGAAACTATCTCGCATGGTGATGGCCGGGTTGATCCGGAAAACCTGAGTCGTTTCATCAGCGCCTACCAACTGGTTTCTGTCCTGAAGCTGGGTGAACTATGGGCTATCCCCATTATGTTGCGTCTGGCCCTGATAGAAAATCTGCGGCGCGTCGCCACCCGCCTGACCAATACCCACAAGGATCGCGATCTGGCAGCATCATGGGCGGACAGAATGACAGAGACTGCCGACAATGATCCCAGCAACCTGATACTGCTGGTGGCGGACATGTCGCGTTCCCACCCGCCGTTGGAAAGTTCCTTTGTGGCCGAGATGGTCAGGCGTCTGCAAGGTCAGGGGCCAGCGTTGGCCCTGCCCTTGAACTGGCTGTCACAGCGTTTGGCAGAAACCGGCCAGACCATAGAACAACTGGTGCATCAGGAATCACAACAACAGGCCGCCGACCAGATTTCCATCAGCAATAGCATAGGCAGTTTGCGGTTTCTTACCGCCATGGACTGGCGTGAATTTGTAGAAAACATGAGTGTCGTTGACCGCTGTCTGCGTGACGACCCTGCCGGTATCTATGGCAAGATGGATTTCGCTACCCGTGATCTGTACCGGCACGCTGTCGAAAAAATTGCCAAACGCAGTACCCTGTCCGAATCCGAAATTGCCAGCAATGCCATCCGTTATGCACATGAATATGCAGTTAAAAAAGGAAGTGCTGACCGCAGCGCCCATGTAGGTTATTTTCTGATCGGCAAAGGCCTGGCAGAGCTGGAACGCTCGGCCGCCATCCACCTGCCCTTGCCAGAATTAATACAACATGCAGGACGAGAATCAGCATTCAGCATCTACATAGGCAGCATCGCCATTGTGAGTTTGCTGACTACCGGCCTGCTATTTGGCCTGGCCAGGCAATATGCTGCCAACGTCTACATATTGGTGGTGTTTACCCTGGTCAGCCTGTTGGCCAGCAGCCAGTTTGCCCTGAGTATGGTGAACTGGGTCATCACACTGATTGCTCTGCCGCGCCCGCTGCCGCGCATGGATTTCTCAAAGGGCATACCGGTTGAATTCAGTACCCTGGTTGTCGTGCCATCGCTGCTGATCGATCTGGAAAATATTGATAATTTGTGTGATGCCATGGAAATACGTTTTTTGGCGAACAGTGACGCCAATCTGCGTTTTTGCCTGCTGACTGATTTTACCGATGCCGATCAGGAACATCTACCTGACGACGCTCACCTGCTGGATCGCATAACCCAGAATACGATGGAACTGAACCGAAAATATCCGCGCCCTAACGGCGATCATTTCCTGACCATGCACAGGCCCAGAGTATGGAATCCGCAAGAAAAAATCTGGATGGCGTATGAGAGAAAGCGCGGAAAACTGGGTGCCCTGAATAGCTATCTGCGTGGCGGTGGCGACCAGGCCTTTACTTGCATTATAGGTAACGCCAGTGGTCTGGAGCACATGAAGTATGTCATCACGCTGGACACCGATACTGAACTCCCGCGCGATACGGCCCGAAAATTTGCAGCAGCCATGGCACATCCCTTGAACCGTGCCAGCTACGATGAAGATAAAAAGAGAGTTGTCGAAGGCTACGGCATTTTGCAACCACGGGTGGCAGTCAGCCTGCCGGAAAAAGATGCCTCTTTCTATGAGTTATTATGCAGCGGTGAGGCAGGTATCGACCCGTATACACGCAGCGTCTCGGATGTCTATCAGGATGTGTTTGGAGAAGGTTCCTTCGTAGGCAAAGGTATTTACGATATTGATATCTTTGAGCATGCGCTGAAAGACCGCATGCCGGAAAACCGCATTCTGAGCCATGATCTGCTGGAAGGCTGTTACGCCCGTGCCGGTTTGCTCAGCGATGTGCAACTGTATGAAGAATATCCATCTTCCTATCTGGCCGATATCAGGCGCAGACATCGCTGGATACGTGGTGACTGGCAAGTCGCTTCGTGGCTGTTGCCCAAAGTCCCTGGCATGGGAAAAACCCGGCATCCCAATGCGCTGTCCCCGCTGTCACGCTGGAAGCTGCTGGACAATTTGAGACGCAGCCTGGTACCGATTGCACTGACCATATTTTTCATCATTGGCTGGAGTGCCATCAGCCATGCATGGTTATGGAATGCGGCGATCATGGGCTTTCTGTTAGTCCCATCGCTCAGCGCTTTTTTCCTAAGCCTGTTTCAACAGCCTGACGATGTCTTCTTTCGCCAGCATTTGCTGTCCCTGATCCGTTCAACCAGGCAGCATTTTGTCCAGGCCTTTCTGAACCTTGTATTCTTGCCTTTTGAAGCCTGGACGAATGCCGATGCAATTATTCGTACCCAATGGCGGGTGGTAGTCAGTCGCCGTCATTTGCTGGAATGGAGTCCCTCTGTCATCAGCAACCACCAGAACGGCAACGATATATGGGGTTGCATACGTCGCATGTGGGTGGCGCCTGTGCTGTCCCTGCTGGTATTCACCGGATTAGTGCTGGAAAGAAGTACTGCCCTGGCAGCGGCCTTGCCCTTTTTGCTGCTTTGGGCAGGCTCACCACTGCTGGCTTATCGCATCAGCCGTACCCAGATCAGGCCCGATACCCATCTGTCTGCGTCGCAAACCACTTTTCTGCATGTCCTGTCACGCAAGACCTGGCTTTTCTTTGAAACACATGTCGATGCCGAAGATAACTGGCTGCCCCCTGACAATGTGCAATTTCAACCAGTTGCTGTCACCGCACACCGCACCTCACCAACGAATATGGGATTGTCCTTGCTGGCCAACCTGATTGCCTACGATTTCGGCTACATACCGGCTGGACAGCTGTTGCAGCGTACGCAAAATACCTTTGGCAGCCTGGCCAAACTGGAGCGTTTCCAGGGTCATTTTTATAATTGGTATGACACCAAGACCCTGACCCCGCTGCTGCCACTGTATATATCCACGGTGGATAGTGGCAATCTTGCCGGGCATTTGTTGACATTGCGACCTGGCCTGCGCGAGCTGATAGATGCCCCTATCTGTCAACCCAGGATTTTTTGCGGCTTGCGCGATACATTCCATCTCTTGAGCCAGCAGCTCAATGGTGAAGTGCCAGAGCAACTGAGCAGTTTTGCAGCAGATCTGGATATCCTGTGCCTGACCTCTGCCCAATCCATGACTGTCATCCATGACTGCCTGCGCAGATTGAGCTCCCATGCTGATGTTTATTTCAGTCATCTGAATCTGGCCAGCGATACGCCTATCCACATCTGGGCATCTGCATTAAGCAAACAATGTCATGCACAACTGGATGAAATCATCTTTCTGGCCCCCTGGGTCAGTTTGCCGAATCCGGCCAAATGGATGCAGGCCTACCCGGAACTGGATGTCATTCCCAGCTTGCAGACGCTGGCGAAACTGGTCGATACCATGTCACCGCTGGAAAAAGACAGTCTTGCCGTCAATCAGCCCACAGAGATGGAGCGTTCAAATAACAGCCTGGCTATGCTGGTCAGCGAAGCCAGTCAGCGCGCTGCCACGCGTATCCTGCAAATTCAGCAATTGGTACTGCAAACTGGTGAATTTGCCCGGATGGAGTATGACTTCCTGTATGACGCCACGACGCACTTGCTGACTATCGGTTACAACGTGCATGAAAGACGACGGGATGCAGGCTGCTATGACCTGCTGGCATCAGAAGCCAGGCTGGCGACATTTGTCGCCATTGCGCAAGGGCAGATTCCACAGGAAAGCTGGTTTGCACTGGGAAGACAGTTGACCATCGCTGGCGGCGAACCCATCCTGCTGTCATGGAGTGGTTCGATGTTTGAATACCTGATGCCACTGCTGGTCATGCCAAATTTCCAGAATACCCTGCTGGAACAGACCTATCGCTCGGTGGTGCAGCGACAGATAGAATATGGGCAGCAACGCAATGTTCCCTGGGGCATTTCCGAATCGGGTTACAACACTTTCGATGCACAGTTAAATTATCAGTATCGCGCATTCGGTGTGCCAGGCCTGGGCTTCAAACGCGGCCTGGGTGATGATCTGGTGATTGCACCTTATGCATCGATGATGGCGCTGATGGTGGTACCAGAACAGGCCTGCAGCAACCTGGAACAATTATCCAGCCAGGGCTTTGAGGGAAAATTCGGCTTTTTTGAAGCAATAGACTACACGCCTTCACGCCTGCCACGTGGCCAGGCATACACGGTTATCCGCTCTTTCATGGCCCATCATCAGGGTATGGGATTATTGTCGCTGGCTTACCTGCTGCTGGACCGTCCTTTGCAAAGACGCTTTGAGTCAGATCCGTTTTTCCAGGCGACCATGTCGCTGTTGCATGAAAGGGTGCCGAAAGCCAGCGCCACTTATTCGAATACAACAGAACTGGCCGATATCCGTACTGGCCATGCCGGTCAGGAAATGCCTTTACGGATACTCCATCACGTCAACACCAGGACACCCGAAGTACAGCTGTTGTCCAATGGTCGCTACCACGTCATGATCAGCAATACCGGTGGCAGCTATAGCCGCTGGAATGATCTGGCCGTCACCCGCTGGGCAGAAGACAGCACACGTGATCATTGGGGCACTTTCTGTTACGTCAGGGACGTGGAGAGCGGACGCTATTGGTCTACTGCTTTCCAGCCATGCCTGGTGACATCACCGAATTACGAAGTCATTTTCTCGGAAGGTCGGGCAGAGTTCCGTCGCAGCGACAACAACCTCGACATGCACACCGAAATTGTGGTGTCACCGGAAGATGATATCGAATTACGCCGCACCCGTATTGTCAACCGTTCACGCAGTCGCCGGACCATAGACTTTACTACCTATGCAGAAGTGGTACTGGCACCCGCCGCCGCCGATGCAATGCACCCTGCTTTCAGCAAGCTGTTCGTGGAAACCAAGATTTTGCCGGCGCAGCATGCGATAGTATGCGCACGCCGCCCGCGCTCGGTCGATGAAAAAGTACCCAGTATGTTCCACCTGATAGCGCTGCATGGCGCGGGGATGGACAAACTGTCCTATGAAACCGATCGCGCAAAATTCATAGGGCGTGGCAACACACTGGAAAAACCAGATGCAATGCGCATCGGCAGACTGTCTGGTAGCCAGGGTTCCGTGCTGGACCCGGTGGTTGCCATCCGTTGCCAGATCACACTGGAAGCGGAACAGATCATCACCATTGATGTGGTCACCGGTATCGCTGAAAACCGCGATCTCTGCCTGGCACTAATCGAAAAATATCAGGATCAGCATCTGGCTGACCGGGTGATAGAACTGTCATGGACCCATAGCCAGGTGGTCTTGCGACAATTGAATGCCACCGAAACCGATGCCCAACTGTATGGCAGGCTGGCTAATTCGGTCATTTATGTCAATCCCTTGCTGCGCGCAGATGCCAGCGTATTGATACGCAATCTGCGTGGCCAGTCAGGCTTATGGAGTTATGCCATCTCGGGCGACCTGCCTATCGTGCTGCTGCAAATCAACCATCAGGATAATATAGAACTGGTACGGCAACTAGTGCAGGCGCATGCGTATTGGCGTTCCAAAGGACTGGCGGTGGATCTGGTGATCTGGAATGAAGATCATGCCAACTACAGACAGGCATTGCAGGACCAGATTATCGGCCTGATTTCTTCCGTGATCGGTACCCATGCAATAGAGAGACCCGGTGGTATTTTTGTACGCCTGGTAGAACAGATTTCCAACGAAGACAAAATCCTGTTTCAATCGGTTGCCCGTGTCATACTCAGTGATAACCGGGGTACGCTGGCAGAACAATTGAACCGCCGTGATCTGCTGGAAGTACGGGTACCCAAGCTGACACCTACCAGGTTTGCGTCGTATGACATTACTCATGCCACAACTGCTCAGGAACCAGCGAGAGAGCTTTTACATGCCGACAATGGACTTGGTGGTTTTTCTAAAGATGGCCGGGAATATGTCATCACCACCAGTGCAGCCCGGACCACACCGGCCCCCTGGGTCAATGTATTGGCCAACCCACATTTTGGCAGCGTCATCTCGGAAAGTGGCCAGGCTTATACCTGGGCTGAAAATGCACATGAATTCCGTCTTACCCCATGGAACAATGACCCGGTCTGCGATAGTAGTGGTGAAGCTTTCTATCTGCGCGACGAAGATACCGGCGCCATCTGGTCACCGACTGCCCTACCCTGCCGTGGCAATGGCGAATACACCACGCGGCACGGTTTTGGATACAGCATCTTCACCCACGTAGAGCATGCTATCCAGACTGAACTGACGGTTTTTGTTGCCCTCGATTGCGCCATCAAATACAGCATACTGCGGGTACAGAATCTTTCGGAAGAACAAAGGAATCTGTCCGCCACCGGTTATGTGGAATGGGTACTGGGTGATCTGCGCCCCAAATCAGCCATGCACATCGTTACCGGCATTGATCCTGCCAGTGGTTGCCTGGTGGCACGCAACCCCTACAATACCGAATTCCATGGGCGCACTGCCTTCTTTGATATCGACAGCAATAACCGCAGCTATACCGGTGACCGTAATGAATTCATAGGACGCAATGGTCATCTGCAGCAACCGGCAGCATTGGAAAGAGTACGCCTGTCCGGTAAAACAGGGGCCGGCCTTGATCCCTGTGGCGCTTTACAACTTGCTTTCGAACTAAACCCTGGCCAGGAAAAAGTCATGGTCTTCATGCTGGGTATGGCCAATGCCTCGCAAGCCCATATCACCCCGCTTATACTCGAACGTCGTGGCATCGTGGCAGCAGAACAGGCTTTGGCCAAAGTACATCAGTATTGGCGCGACACCCTGGGTGCAGTGCAGGTCAATACGCCAGATCAGGGTTTGAACATACTGGCCAATGGCTGGCTGCTGTACCAGACCATCGCCTGCCGCTTGTGGGCACGCAGTGGTTATTACCAGTCAGGTGGCGCATTTGGCTTCCGTGACCAGTTGCAGGACAGCATGGCGCTGGTACATACGCAACAAAAACTAGCCAGGGAACAATTGCTACTGTCTGCCGCCCATCAATTCAGCGAAGGCGATGTGCAGCACTGGTGGCACCCCCCTTCAGACCGTGGGGTACGCACCCACTGTTCGGATGATTATCTGTGGCTGCCACTGGCGGTGGCGCGTTATGTGACCGCCAGCGGCGATCGCGGCATTTTGAACGAGCAAATCTTTTATATCGAAGCACGTGCAGTGAATCAGGATGAAGATTCCTATTATGATTTGCCGATCCGGTCCGCGCAATCTGCCAGCCTGTACTCGCATTGCGTGAAGGCGATACAGCACGGGCTGCGCTTCGGCAGCCACGGCCTGCCCTTGATCGGTTCATGTGACTGGAACGATGGCATGGACAAGGTAGGTCATTTGGGCAAAGGTGAAAGTGTCTGGCTGGCATTCTTCCTGCATCAGGTATTGACGCGCTTTGCCGACATCGCACGCCAGCAGCAAGATCACGATTTTGCTGCCCAGTGCAAAGACCAGGCCGGGCTACTCTCTAAAAACATTGATGAACATGCCTGGGACGGTGACTGGTACCGGCGTGCCTATTTCGATGATGGCAGTGCCTTGGGTTCGGCACACAATGTGGAATGCCAGATCGATTCGATTTCGCAAAGCTGGGCTGTGCTGTCCGGGGCTGCCGATCCCCAGCGGGCATTGCATGCCATGCAGGCAGTTGATCAACGATTGGTGCGTCGCCAGGACCAGATCATACAATTGCTGCAACCGGCCTTTGACCATTCAGGCCAAAATCCCGGCTACATCCGTGGCTATGTCCCCGGTGTGCGCGAAAATGGCGGTCAATACACCCATGCTGCCATCTGGACCGCCATGGCCTTCGCCAAAATGGGGGATGCAGTGCGGGCATGGGATGCTTTTCAAATCATCAATCCCATTAACCATGGCAATTCTGTGCCTGCCATCGCCCGCTACAAAGTGGAACCGTATGTGGTGGCGGCCGACGTGTATGCGGCAGAACCCCATATCGGCCGCGGTGGCTGGACCTGGTACACCGGTTCTGCCGGCTGGATGTATACCTTCATCATGGAATCGCTGCTGGGGCTCAAACGCGAAGGTAATCATCTGTCCTTCACACCCTGCGTACCGGCCGACTGGAAAGACTTCAGCGTGCGCTATCAATATCTGAACACAACTTACCAGATCAATATCAAGCTGCGGGACGTTGCGTATGGACAAACTATGCTGTACGTAGACGGTGCCGCCATGGCGAATTTATCAATGAACCTGCTGGACGATAAGCTGGAACACAGGGTGGAACTGGATTATGTACGTACTACTGAAACAGCCTCAGCAGTGATCCCGGCTAATTGACGGAAAATGCCAGCCTTGCAAAGGCCGGCATTTTTTATCATTACAGGGAATAAAAACAGGCCGTATGCTATTGCGAGCATACGGCCTTGGTGTCATCCATCACCCGTGATGGGTGCAATAGTAATCAAACGCCAGGACTACAACCTCGGGTCACCATTGCGGTTGACAGCAATGGTTGAACCCGGAGGCGAACTCATTTGTACGCGGTGCTCTACACCACGGTAGTTATAAGTGACATCCCAATATTCCGGCTTGTTGTTGGCCGTGGTTTCACAGCGGCGCACATCACGCTGGTAATTGTTGCCGTCATTACGACCGACATTGGCACCCAGTGCACCGCCAGCTACTGCACCACCGGCTGTGGCCAGATCCCGGCCTGTACCACCACCAACCTGATGACCAAGAATGCCACCTATCAAAGCACCGGCAATGGCACCACCAACATTCGGATCACTACGTTCGGCCTGCACCTGCTGGCGTTCGATCCAGCAACGCTCACTTGGCGGACCAACCACGGCGCGTACCGACGTGACAGGTGCTTCGTACATGCTTTCATTCGGACGACGACGGTATTCATAGTTGGGGGCACTCATGGGTGCCGGCGCTTCATTTTCATAACGGCCATTGCCTCTCAGAGGCCGCACGGATGAGATACGATTATTCATGCCCATGCCTGACAGGGTATCGTAACTGCCTTGGCGCAACACCCTGCAACGACCGCCAAAATTGGCGTCATCACAGACTTCCCAGCGCCCGCTCGTCACAACCACCGAGGAGGCCAGGTCATTGAAACCGCTGTTGCGGAAATTAGACTGCTGTCCGTTGACATTAAAAGTCCGGCCACGAAAGCCCTCCCCTTCATAAAAAGTGATCTGAGCACTCGCATGTGCAGCCAGAAGCAGGCCCGATAAACCACATATCAACTTTATTTGCTGTTTCATTTGTTTCTCCAGGGTAGAAGTCAAGACAAGAATTAACACCTTACAGGTGCGTTCCGCCAGATTTGAAAGAGAGCCTTTTCGGCATGGAAAATTATCCAGACGCAAACGCCATGCACATCAGAATCTTCTGAAACTTCTTTATTGTCTGTTCGCTGGCGTACATTCCATAGTGTCACACGTGGACGAGATTTCCCCCTTCCCTTGCTGATCAACAAGAATCGAAGCCGGATACCAGTCAGGGTCAATGAATTTGTTGTCATTAATTCATGAATGCAATTCATAAACTATTCATTTTCTTCGTGAAATTCATGAAGGTCAATTCTCCCCGTCTAAGTTATAGCGCACCTAGTAGCCTGGCAAAGGTACAATTGATCAAGGCTCTTGGCGGCTAGTCGACCCATCAAATGACTGCACAACGGATTTTTGACTTGTATCTATGCACTACCCCAAGCGCTGTATCTATCATGCTAACTTCATCTGTCGCAAAAACTGAGCTGTTAAGCCATTACCCCAGTCTGCAAGGCGATAGCCAAGATTTCTCCATCCATTCCAAAAGAAAGCACACCATGATCAAACTGAAAAAACTGATGCAGGCACTGTTGATTACTTCCATCGTTGCCGCAGGCAGCGCCGGTGCCGCAGACACAACTGCCGCGACTGAAAAAGATCCTGTACGCTCGACCTTGCTCGAAAGCAAGGAGAAAAACAAGGGAGTCACCGTCCATACCAACGGCAATAATATCGCCATGGTCGTCACTGGGCTAGACGACAAGTATGTCATCGGACGCAACCAGCAAGCCAGCCGTATCATCATCCGGCTTGATCGCATTGATGGTATATCCGCAGCATTCTGACCCCTTGCTGTGCACAGCAATACCGCATTTGCACGCTTTGTATTCGAACAATATGACTGAAAGCAAAATGCATCAAGCATTCACTATCACCGGCCTGGCAAGATATGCCAGGTATCTGCAAAGCGTATTAAGTCAGGGCCAGGTCAATGTCAGGGAAAATTAAAATATCCTCCCTGGATTATTCTCATGGTCCTGCTTTCTTTCTTGTTCGGATGTGGCAATGAATCGTCTTATTATAAAAAGAACGGTAAATGGTATTACGACGGTGTCATCATTAACAGCCAAAGCGAACCAGCCAACTTCACACCGATAGACGAGTATTTTGCCAAGGATGCGCAAATTGCCTATTACCGGGGAACACCTATCTTCATAGGTAATAAAGGCAGCGACAGTACCAGTTTCCAGGTGCTGAGTAAATACTATGCCAAGGATAAGACCATGGTATTTTTTTTGTGATACTGAACGCGACAGTAAGAAATACTGGAGTATCAAGAGAACCGTCATCAAGAAAATAAAAGAAGCTGATCCAGCCAGTTTTCGCATGATGAGCGATGCTTATCTGGCCAGGGATAAAACCCACTTGTTCCGCCAGTACAAAATAGTGCCCGTTCAGGATATAGACAGCTTTGTCCTTTTGGGACATGCATTTTCCAGGGACAAGTTACGCGGCTATTTTACTTTTTTTGCGATGCACAATCGACGCACCGTATTAGTCATCCCGCAACCTCAGCACCTCAGCAACTAAGCCAAAAACCATCACACGGGATGGTACTGCAAGCAATGGAATAGCTGCGTCATGTACGTCAACGCACATTCCATATCTTAAAAACGACGTATATATGGGCTTCATGCTCATACGCACTATGCATAGTATTGAATGCTGCGCGGGCTTGATCCCCCCATCTGCCATGTCTATACAGGGAGCGCGTCATGAAACTACAGCCACTCAATGAAAAAATGGAGCAATGCCTTGCTATCTGCCTGGCATGTCATCGCATCTGCACCGCCACAGCCGCCCATGTCATGCATGGGGATAGCAATCACAGCGAAGTGCTGCATCTTGTCAGCCTGCTCGACTGCGCCCAGATTTGCCTGGTGCATGCCGATTTCATGGCGCGCCGTTCACCGCATCATTCTCATCTGGCCAGGGAATGTGCAGAAATCTGCAAGGCTTGCGCCACTCTTTGCGAAGCCCATGCAGACTCCGACGGCATGATGGACGATTGTGCAAAAACCTGTCGTGCCTGCGCGGAAAGCTGTACAGAGATGTGAATGACGGGTCTTGACACTGCCAGGTTCTGCCTTTTGAAAACCCGGCAGTTATTTGTCATAGCACAAACCATGCACTTCAAAAGCACGCCAAGCTTATATCAGGTCAATACATGGCTATACGCATACTCTTATCCACTAGGAAATCATGACTACCAATATAAAAGCATATCTGATCGGCGGTGGCATAGGTTCGCTGGCAGCAGCGGCATTTATGATACGCGACGGAAAAATAAAGGGCGACCAGATCTCCATCCTTGAGGCGGGCTCTCTCATCGGTGGCAGCCTGGATGGTGCGGGCGATCCCGAACAAGGGTATTCATTACGTGGTGGCCGCATGCTGACCACCGACAATTACGAATGCACCTGGGATTTGTTCAAATCCATACCCTCATTACACCATCCGGGTAAATCGGTATTTGAAGAAACGCAAGAATTCAATCAGCACTTCCAGTCCAATTCAAAAGCCCGGCTGGTCGACAAGCGTCGTGCCAGGGTGCCGGTAACATCCATGGGTTTCTCCATGCATGACCGCATGGAATTACTGAAATTGACCATGACAGAAGAAGTTGACATAGGTAACGGCAGGATTACTGACTGGCTTTCGCCTTCCATTTTTGATACTGAATTCTGGTTTATGTGGGCCACCACCTTTGCCTTTCAGCCATGGCACAGTGCGGTCGAGTTCAAACGTTATCTGCACCGCTTCATGATGGAATTTTCGCGTATAGAAACCCTGGCTGGCGTCAAACGCACTGTCTACAACCAGTATGATTCGCTGGTCTTGCCGCTGCAAACCTGGCTGAAACAGAATGGCGTCCATTTCATCACAAATTGTCAGATACAAAGATTGACGCATACCGTCAACGACTCTTCATTGACCGTGACCGGCCTGGATTGCCTGCGCGACGGTATTCAAGAAAGCATCGTAGTCAATGAAGGCGACCTGGTGTTCCTACAAAATGGATCCATGACCGATGCATCCAGTCTGGGGTCCATGAGCAGCGCGCCAGAAAAACGCAGCAAGCTTGATAGCAATGGATGGCGCCTGTGGGAACAACTTGCTGCCGAACGGCCAGGCATGGGTAACCCCACAGCATTCAACAGCTGTATTGCACAATCGAATTGGGAATCTTTTACCGTCACACTGAAAGACCCACGCTTCTTTAACCTGATGCAAGAGTTCAGTGGCAATGAAGCCGGCACCGGTGGATTGGTGACATTCAAGGATTCCAACTGGTTGATGTCCATCGTGCTGGCACATCAGCCACACTTCATCAACCAGCCAGAAGGCATTCAGGTGTTCTGGGGTTATGCCCTGTTTCCTGACCGCATAGGCGATTATGTCGCCAAACCCATGAGCGAATGCAATGGCGCTGAAATCTTGCAAGAACTGCTGGGGCATCTGCGTTTCGATACCGAAGTATTTGACAACGCCCATTGCATCCCATGCAGGATGCCTTACATCACCAGCATGTTTATGCCCCGTTCCGCAGGCGACCGTCCTTTGCCGGTGCCACCCGGCACCAGGAACTTCGCCTTCATCAGCCAGTTTGTCGAAATCCCCGATGATGTCGTCTTCACGGTGGAATATTCCGTCCGTGCAGCTCAGATGGCGGTCTACAAACTACTGGCTGTCGACCGTCAGGTTCCACCTGTTACCGCACATGACAAATCAATCGGTACGAAAATGGAAGCTTTCATCAAAGCATTCAAATAGACGCACGTACGTAAGTACGTAAGCCATATCGCCAAACACCTACTTTTGGAGAATCACATGACACGAACGATGCAAGCCGCCGTAGTTGAACAATTTGGACAAGCGCTGGTGCTGAAAGAGTTGGCTATTCCCGAACCAGGGCCGGGCCAGATCCTGGTCAAGACCGAAGTGTGTGGTGTATGCCATACCGATCTGCATGCCGCCGGCGGTGACTGGCCACTCAAGCCACCTTTACCTTTTATTCCCGGCCATGAAGGTATCGGTATCGTTGTCGCACTGGGAGCAGGCGTCACTGCCGTCAAAGAAGGCGACCGCGTCGGCGTGCCATGGCTGTATTCTGCCTGCGGACATTGTGAATACTGTCTGGCGGCGCACGAGCCGGTCTGCCCAGATGCACAGTTCGGCGGCTATACAAAAAATGGAGGCTTTGCCGAATACATTATTGCCGATCCCAATTATGTTGCCCATATTCCTGCAGGTCTGGCAGCGCGTGAAGCCGCGCCATTGATTTGTGCCGGTGTCACCTCGTACAAGGGCATCAAGGAAACCCAGGCCAAGCCGGGCAACTGGATCGTCATCTCCGGTATCGGGGGTCTGGGACATCTGGCTGTCCAGTATGCTAAAGCCATGGGCCTGCACGTCTGTGCGGTAGACATCGATGACAGCAAGCTTGCCCATGCCCAGCGTTTGGGTGCTGAGGCCATCGTCAACGCCAAAACTGCCGATGCCATAGAGATGGTCAGGAGCGTGACTGGCGGCGGTGCACATGGGGTACTGATTACGGCACCTTCACTCGCCGCATTCAAGCAAGGCGTGGGCATGACGCGCAAGTTTGGCACTTGTGTTCTGGTGGGCTTGCCACCTGGTGAATTTCCTACCCCGCTATTTGATGTCGTGGCGAATTGCATCACTATTCGTGGCTCTTTTGTCGGTAATCGCCTTGACATGGCAGAAGCCTTAGCCTTTGCAGTCGACGGCAAGGTCAAGGCCGATATTGAACTGCAACCGCTGTCTGCCATCAACAAGGTGTTTGAACGACTCAAACATGGTGAAGTACCTTCACGTGTGGTAATTAACTTCCTGCCAGACTGAGCTCAGGACCTGGCAGAGAAACGCCGGATCAATATATCCACGTGTACGCGTCACGTATACGCGCCACCTATGCGCGCCAGCGCACCGAAAGACAAGACATTGGGGACTAGCATCAAAGAACTCACCCGGTAAAAAAATGCATGCAGCACCATCGCTGCATGCACAATTTTTTGTCAATTATTCAGAAAATGGCCCCTATCATGTCCTATCAAAGCATCAATCCCTACACTGGTAAAACCCTTAAAACATTTGAACATTCCAGTACTACACAACTGCAACAATCGCTGGCAACTGCCGATTCTTGTTTCAGTGTGTGGAAGCACACCAGCTTCAAGGAACGCGCCGCCATCGTCGCCAGAGCTGCACAACTCTTGCATGCACAGTTCGACGACTTTGCCAGGCTGGCTACGCTGGAAATGGGCAAACTCATTAACGAAGCACGCGCCGAAGTCAAGTTCAGTGCCGCCATCCTGGCTTATTATGCAGAACATGCCGAAAGCTTCTTGAAACCTGTCAAACTCAATCCAAAATCAGGCCAGGCGCATATGGAATGCAGCCCACTTGGTGTGCTGTTTTGTGTTGAACCCTGGAACTTCCCTTTCTATCAACTCGCCAGGGTAGCCGGGCCGCAACTCATGGCAGGGAACGTGATAGTCGTGAAGCATGCTGCATGCGTGCCACAATGTGCTATCGCATTCGAAAAACTCTGGATTGATGCAGGTGCACCGCTTGGTGCTTATACCAACCTGCTGATCTCCTATGAACAATCAAACATCGTCATTGATGATCCACGCATCAAAGGCGTCGCTCTGACAGGTAGCGTCACTGCCGGTCGGGCTGTTGCTGCACGCGCCGGACAAAATCTCAAAAAATCCACGATGGAACTAGGTGGCAGCGACGCCTTCATTGTGCTCGACGATGCCGATATGGATAAAACCATCCCGTGGGCAGTATGGGGTCGCATGTACAACGGTGGCCAGACTTGTTGCGCTGCCAAACGATTCATCGTTCTTGAATCCATCGCCGATGAATTCATCACCAAATTCCAGCAAGCATTGTCAGGCCTGACCCCGGGTGATCCGATGGATGAAAGTACCACGCATGGCCCCTTATCAAGCGAAGCAGCCTTGCTTCAACTGATTAAACAGGTCGAAGTCGCTGTCGAACATGGTGCCAGGGTTCTGATGGGTGGCAAACGACTGGATCGCCCTGGTTCATTTATGGAAGTGACGATTCTCACTGATATCAAACCGGATAATCCGGCCTTCCGCGATGAATTTTTTGGTCCTGTGGTTTCATTCTATCGTGTCAAGGACGAGGCCGCCGCCATAGCGCTTGCCAACGATTCTGATTTTGGTCTGGGTGGTTCTGTCTTTACCAAAGATCCGGCCCGTGGACAAGCTATCGCCAGCCAGGTCGATACCGGCATGATGTTCATCAATAATCTTGACTGGGCTGACGCAGATCTGCCATTCGGTGGCATCAAAAATTCTGGCTACGGACGAGAATTGGGCGACATGGGCATACAAGAATTCGTCAACAAAAAACTGGTCCGCACAACGGATGGCACTGCGCCAGGCTGATATCTGTTTCTATGCGGCGCAGTGTTTCCGTTGAAATTAGCACGGAATATGCGCCGTCGTATATGGCGAGCGTATGCGCCATCCCAGCGATGAATATAAACGCTGCCCCGCAGCAGTAGCGACCAGTATCTGGGTCGAGGCACTGGATCGTCTTGTCGAATGCAATGCCCGCATCAGACAGGCACCCAGGCCACGTCGCCGGTGTTCAGCCTGGGTAGCAATTCTGTCGTAGATGAAAAAGCCGTCATACTCTGCTGCATCACCACTGGCGGCGAGTTCCCCTGTATCGGTCAGGATGCGTGCCGTGGTGGCAGTGGCACTGGAAGTCAGTTGCACGGTATAGCCAGGTGCGAGTGAAATATCGTCGACACAAAAGTCTTCGCCTGTCATCACATAACGCAGGTCCTGCAATTGCCAGCGCGGTGGTAACAGGGCCTGCAGTTCTTGCTCGCTGCCGCATAATTTCAGGAATATTTTTGGTGTAACAATCTCGTCTGCAAGTTGACGCAAACCATCTTCAACGCCCGCAAATACATAACGCTGCAATTCGTCAGGAAGTTGCGTATCAACCCGCCAGCCGCCATGATCTGCAACCGGCGCCGGCAAGCCGCGTGCGAAAGAACGCGCACGTAGCCAGCCGGTGATCAGTTCGGATTCAACAGACATCGGTTTGCAATCACTGTCCTTAGGAAAAAATCTTAGTTGAACTGACTAAAATCCGGTTTGCGCTTCTGAAAGAACGCCATGAAAGCTTCCTTCGCTTCCGGGCCACTGAGCATGGCGGCGAAGTGTTTGTTTTCTTCAAGCATCTTGGCGCTGATGGCGGCGGGCTGGTTGCCTTTCATCAGGCGTTTGGTGACACGTATGGATGCTGCCGGCAAGGCGGCCAGTTTGGCGGCTTGTTGCTGGGCGTAAGGCAGCAATTCTTCGAGTGGCAAGACCTTATTGACGAAACCCATCTCAAAAGCTTCCTGGGCGCTAAAAGCTTCGCCCAGCATGAGTTTTTCAGCGGCACGCTGATAGCCTACGATTTGCTGGAACACCATGCTGGAGGCAAATTCAGGGCACAAGCCCAATTGCGTGAAGGGCATGGAAAGTTTGGCATTGTCGGCCAGGTAAATCATGTCACAATGCATGAGCAATGTCGTACCTATGCCGACTGCTGCACCAGACACAGCAGCAATGACAGGCTTGCCAAGTTCATTCAAGGCCTGCATGAACTGGTACACCGGTGGCAAATTGTCTGGCGAGGCGATGCTGCCAGAATTTTTCATGAAATCTTCGAGATCATTACCTGCTGTAAAAATCTCGGGCTTGCCGGTGATCAGTATGGCGCGCACGGCCACATCTGTTTCTGCATCACGCAGGGCATCGGCCATGGCCTGGTACATGGCCTGGGTAATGGCGTTTTTCTTTTCCGGACGATTGAAGCTGATCGTCAAAATACCGTTTTCTTTGTGGGTCAGGATATCCATGGTCTAGTCTCTTATCTTCAGGTCGATTGTTTTATGGGAGCAGATGGTGCAGTTGGTGCAGTTGGTGCTGTATTCAGCCATTGTAAGGCTTGCTGCCATAGGGTATGACGGAATTGCGGGCGGAAAAAACCGAAATGCCCGATACGTTTTGCATTCACTTCTGTAGGGTGGATATAACGCCGTTCCACTGCCGCGTTGCTGTAATAATCATGCATGCTGTCTATGCTGCGACGGCTCATCATTTCGTCATCGGTAAAGCTCATGCACAGGATGGGTTTGTGGATTTTATGATGGCCGGTCTGCATGGGGCTGCCATCTTTCTCGACAAAATAGGTCGGGCTGCGGCACCAGCGCGACCATTGATAAATCACGCCCTTGGGCAAATCACCCACCTTGCGCATTTTTTTTCCAGGGAAATAACCCCACAGACGCGTGTACAGCGGCACCAGGAAATACCACATCAGCCAGACAAAACGCTTCAACTGCGGTGAATTATCACGCCAGTAACCGCTGCCACAACCTATGGTCAGCATGCCGTCTATCAGGTGATTGTCTGGCACCAGGCCCGGCAATTGGCCGCCCAGGGAATGACCAACGATCAGCAGCGGCACATCCGGCAGCCATTCCTTGGCGGTTTTCAGTGCAGCGTTATAGTCTTTTTCTGCCCAGTCATTGATATTCGCCTTGAAACCACGCAGCGATTCACGATACTGATCCGGAACAGATTCACCCATGCCGCGATAATCGAAACTCAATACGGCGATGCCGTGTTCGGCCAAAAATTCAGCGAAGGGTTCATAGAAATTCTGCTTCACACCCATGGCCGCCGGCATGACTACCACCGATTGTATGCTGACTGCAGGTGTGAATTTTTTTGCTGTCAGCGTAGTGCCGTCAGCAGTCACAATTTGTATCGTCTCCATCACAACTCCTTCGGTGCGGATGCGCAAACATCTCGTAAAAAAACCGCGCAGAAAAAAAGTAATCTGCGCGGTTTGATTTTTTCCTGTGTTGGCTTACAGCTTACATGCGTTCAAAAATACCGGCTGCACCCATGCCTGTACCTACACACATGGTGACCATGCCGTATTTCAGGTTGTTACGATGCAGGGCATGAATTGTCGTTGCTGAACGTATCGCACCCGTCGCGCCCAGTGGGTGTCCCAGCGCAATCGCGCCCCCCATAGGGTTGACCTTGGCTGGGTCCAGGCCCAGGTCTTGTACTACGGCCAGTGATTGTGCAGCGAACGCTTCGTTAAGTTCAAACCAGTCGATCTGGTCTTGCGTGATGCCAGCAGCACGGCATGCCGCCGGGATGGCTTCTTTAGGACCGATACCCATGATTTCTGGTGGTACGCCACGTACTGCAAAAGAAGCAAAACGTGCCAGCGGTGTCAGGTTGAATTGCTTGAGGATTTTTTCACTGACGATGATCAGGGCACCAGCACCATCCGACGTTTGCGAGCTGTTACCAGCTGTCACGCTGCCTTTGGCGGCGAACACCGGTTTCAACTTGGCCAGGCCTTCGATAGAGGTATCGGGACGTGCGCCTTCATCGCGGCTGACGGTGCGGGTTTTCAATTCGATTTCGCCGGTAGCCAAGTTGGGTACACGGTCGATGATGTCAACCGAGGTTGTCTCGGCATCGAAGTAACCGGCGTTTTGGGCAGCGATAGCACGTTGATGCGATTGCAGGGCAAACGCATCTTGTGCTTCGCGTGACACTTTCCATTGCTGGGCCACTTTTTCTGCAGTCAAACCCATGCCGTAAGCCATGCCAACGTTTTCATCTTTCAGGATAGCCATGTTCATGGATGGGCTATTACCCATCATAGGCACCATGGACATGGATTCGACACCACCAGCGATCATCACGTCAGCCTGGCCGACGCGGATGCGGTCTGCCGCCATGGCAACGGCAGTAATGCCGGATGCGCAATAGCGGTTGATGGTGACGCCACCGATAGTATTCGGCAAACCCGCCAACAATACCCCCATGCGTGCCAGGTTCAGGCCTTGGGGGCCTTCCGGGAATGAGCAACCAATGATGGCATCTTCAGCCAGTTTAGGATCAAGATTAGGCACCTGGGCAAAAGCAGATTGCAGTACGCGCACCAGCAAGTCATCAGGGCGGGTGTTACGGAACATGCCACGACCAGATTTGCCGATCGGGGTACGGGTAGCAGAGACGATGTAGGCGTCTTGGAGTTGTTTAGTCATTTTTGATTACCTCAATTCGTTAAGGTCAGCTAAAACTTATTCTCAACAAAGACCCCTCACCACAGAGGCACCGAGACACAGAGGAAAGGCGGAGAAAATCGAGTTGCCAGGCTGTTCTCTGTGTCAACTCTGTGTCTCGGAGTCTCTGTGCTTCGATGGTGAGAGGTCTTGGATCTTAAGTTTTTCCTTTTTAATTACGGACTGGCTTGCCAGTTTGCATCATGCCCATAATGCGCTCTTGTGTTTTTGGATGATTCAGCAATTCCATAAACGCCTTGCGCTCCATGTCCAGCAGCCATTGCTCGCTGACCAGGCTACCGTTATCGATGTCACCACCGCTCACCACTTCAGCAATCATTTTGCCCAGTTTGAAATCATGGGCAGAGATGAAACCGCCATCACGCATATTGATCAGTTGTGCAGCAATGGTGGCAATGCCGTGACGGCCCGTGACAGGTACCAGTTTGCGCATCGGTGCGCGGTAACCGGCATCAAACATGGCACGCGCTTCGACCTTGGCGACGTGCAGCAATTCATAAGGGTTGAAGACGATGACGTCATCAGCAGACAAGTAACCCATCTTCTGTGCTTCCAGCGCTGATTTGGATACAGCGGCGGTGGCGGCATTGGTGAAGTAGTTTTTCAGGAATTGCAGCAAATCCGTGCCTTTGGCATCTGCCGCTGCACGTACTGCCGCTTCTTTCAAGCCACCACCACCAGGTACCAGGCCCACGCCCACTTCAACCAGGCCGATGTAAGACTCAATGGAAGCGACACGTTTGGCTGTGTGCATCATCAATTCGCAACCACCACCGAGTGCCAGGCCGGATACGGCAGCAACCACAGGGATGTTGGCGTATTTCAAGGCCTGATGGGCATTTTGCAGGCGAGAGATCGCAGGTTCAATCGCTTTCACACCACCGGACATGAACAAAGGCAGCATCGCTTGTAAATCAGCACCGGCAGAGAATGCACCGCCGTCAGCAGCATCAGCACTCCAAATGACCAGCCCCTTGAAGTTTTTCTCGGCTTCAGCGATGGCTTTTTCCATGCCTTCGATCACGCCTGGGCCAATCACATGCATCTTGGTTTTCAGCGACAAGACCAGTACGTCGTCATTCTGATGCCAGATACGGACAGATTCATCTTCAAAGAAAGTCGTGCCGGCGGTTGCGCCCGTTGCCACGCCTGTACCCAGTACCGGCGCACGGAAGGCTTGACGGTCGTACACAGCCAGGTTGGAGCGCGGCACGTAAGTGCTGCTTGCAGGTGACCAGGAACCTTCAGCGGCGTGCACACCCGTGCGTCCGTCAAATACCCAGGCTGGCAGCGCTGCATTGCACAGTGCCTTGCCGGCCTCGATATCGTCCTTGACCCAGCCAGCCACTTCCTGCCAGCCAGATGCCTGCCATGTCTCGAACGGGCCTACATTCCAGCCAAAGCCCCAGCGCATGGCGAAGTCAATATCGCGTGCATTGTCGGCAATCGTTGCGCCATGCACAGCGATGTAGTGGAAGGCATCGCGGAAAATCGCCCACAGGAACTGTGCCTGTACATTGGTCGATTCACGCAGGGTCTTCATTTTCTTGACCGGGTCTTTTTCTTTCAGCATGCGGGCGACGACTTCGTCCGCCTTGGCACCGCCAGTCACATATTGTGCTGTGGCGAAGTCCAGGCGCTGGATGTCTTTGCCGACTTTCTTGTAAAAGCCTGCGCCGGATTTTTGACCCAGAGCACCTGCAGCGACCAGTTTGGCCAGCACTTCAGGGGTTTTGTAGACAGCGAAGAAAGGATCATCGCCTAGATTGTCTTGCATGGTCTTGATAACATGGCCCATGGTATCCAGGCCGACCACGTCAGCGGTACGGAAAGTACCGGAAGAAGCACGACCCAGTTTTTTGCCTGTCAGGTCATCGACGACGTCAACTGTCAGGCCAAATTTTTCTGCTTCATAGATCGTTGCCAGCATGCCGAAAATACCGACGCGATTGGCGATGAAGTTAGGTGTATCCTTGGCGCGGACCACGCCTTTACCCAGGGAAGTCGTCAGGAAGCCTTCGAGCTGGTCGATGATTTCTGGACGGGTAGCAACGGTAGGGATCAATTCCACCAGATGCATATAACGTGGTGGGTTGAAGAAATGCACGCCACAGAAACGGGCTTTCAGTTCTGCATCAAAGCCATCAGACAAGGCGGTGATGGACAGGCCGGAGGTATTGGAAGCGAAAATCGCATTTGGCGCAATGTGCGGGGAAACCTTCTTGTACAGGTCATGCTTCCAGTCCATGCGTTCTGCAATGGCTTCGATGATCAGGTCGCAACCGGCCAGCACGTCGAGATTGTCTTCGTAGTTGGCCACTTCTATCAGGGCGGCGTCATCCTTGTTGCCGAGCGGTGCAGGATTGAGTTTTTTCAAATTCTCGATAGCGCGCAGGACGATGCCGTTTTTTGGACCTTCCTTGGCTGGCAAATCAAACAGGACTACAGGTATCTTTGCATTGATACAGTGAGCAGCAATTTGCGCACCCATCACGCCAGCGCCCAGAACGGCGACTTTTTTAACGATGAAATTGGTCATTTTTAACCTCAGGTAGGACGCGCCACCCTGCGTGGGCAGGGTGGCGCGCATGTTTGATTAGAACAAGTCAGCTTCGAGTGCCAGCAAATTGGCAGAACCAGAACGTGCCTGGCGGATCAGCATCGCTGTTTCCGGATACAAACGGGCAAAATAGAAACGGGCAGTTGCCAGTTTGGAGATATAGAATTTGTCGCCAGAATCCTGCTTTTCAAGAGCGATCTTGGCCATTTGTGCAAAGAAATAACTGTAGACCAGGTGACCAACGACACGCAGATAAGGGACGGCAGCAGCGCCGACTTCATCTGGATTCTGGAAAGCCTTCATACCGATTTCCATGGTCAGCTTGGTGACTTTGTCACCCAGCTCAGCCAATGGTGTGATGAATTCTGCCAGTGCTTCGTTAGTGCCATTGGCTTCCACAAATGCCTGAACCTTGGCACCAAATTTACGCAGTTTGGCACCGTTGTCCATCAAGATTTTACGGCCCAGCAAATCGAGGGACTGAATGGTATTCGTGCCTTCATAAATCATGTTGATACGGGCATCGCGTACATATTGTTCCATGCCCCATTCAGCGATGAAACCATGGCCACCATACACTTGCAGACATTCAGACGTTGCAGTCCATGCATTGTCAGTGATGAAGGCTTTGATGACTGGTGTCAGCAAGGCGACTTCGTCAGCACAATCCTTGCGTACCTGTTCGTCAGGGTGGTTGAATTCTTTATCCAGTTGCAGGGCAACGTAGGAACAGAATGCACGTGCACCTTCGGCATACGCTTTTGCCGTGAACAGCATGCGGCGCACGTCAGCATGAACGATGATAGGGTCAGCTGGTTTGTCTGGTGCTTTAGGGCCAGACAGGCTGCGCATCTGGATACGGTCTTTGGCGTACACCAGTGCATTTTGATACGCAACTTCTGTCAAACCCAGGCCTTGCATGCCGACGCCCAGACGTGCGGCGTTCATGAACACAAACATCGCATTCAAACCCTTGTTCGGGCCACCGATCAGCCAGCCGGTTGCGCCGTCCAGGTTCATCTGGCAAGTGGAATTGCCGTGGATACCCATTTTTTCTTCAATCGCGCCACAGAAAATAGGGTTGCGTTCACCAATGCTGCCATCTGCATTCGACAAGAATTTAGGCACGATGAACAGGGAAATACCTTTGGAACCTTCTGGTGCACCCGGCAAGCGTGCCAGCACCAGATGGATGATATTTTCTGCCATATCATGTTCACCGGCAGAGATGAAAATCTTTGCGCCGGTGATTTTGTAGCTGCCGTCAGTCTGTGGTTCTGCTTTGGAACGCAGCATACCCAGGTCAGTACCGCAATGTGGCTCGGTCAGGCACATGGTGCCAGTCCAGTCGCCGGAAATCAGCTTAGGCAGGTACAGGGATTTTTGTTCTGGCGTGCCGTGTTCATGGATACATTCATACGCACCATGCGACAAGCCAGGGTACATGGACCAGGCCTGGTTCGATGAATTCAACATTTCATAGAAAGAATTGTTGACCACCAGTGGCAAGCCCTGGCCGCCGAATTCCGGGTCGCAAGACAATGCCGGCCAGCCCGCTTCCACATATTGCTTGTAGGCTTCTTTAAAACCTTTTGGTGTGGTGACAGTGTGGTTAGTCTTGTCGTGATGGCAGCCTTCGCGGTCACCGGAGTGATTCAAGGGGAACAGCACAGCGGAAGTGAATTTGCCGCCTTCTTCCAGAATCTGGTTGATGATGTCGCCATCGACATCAGCATGCTTGGGCAGCTGTTTCAATTCTTCTTCTACATTCAACAGCTCATGCAACACGAACTGCATATCACGCAATGGAGCGATATATTGACCCATGATTTTCTCCTGACGGCAAAGTTATAACGGTAAATGTGGATACAAATTTTTTTGCGGCGGTGCGTGTCAAAGCCTATCAACATCAAGCGGTAACATGCGCCGGCGCGTAATACTCGATCATTCGTTCAAATCCGGTTTCGGCACGGCCTACACTACCTGGCTTGCGCAAGAAACGCGCATCATGGTGCAAAGCCAGGATGAGGCCGTACATCTCATACACAATCTGTTCAGGATCAACATCGTTGCGCAAATGGCCCAGTTGTATCGCCTGCGCAGCTGCCCGCTGCAAGGCACCCTGCCACGCATGCACCATCCCCACCAGTTCATCCCTGATCGGCCCGGCCCGGTCATCGTATTCGGCAGCACCGCTGATATAAATACAGCCGGAAGCAATTTCTACCGTGACACGCTTGACCCACAAGGCAAACATGGACTGCAAACGCGGCAAGCCACGTTCTTCTTTCATGCTGGGATAAAACACTTCCTGTTCGAAATGGTGGTGATACAGCTTCAGCACTTCGATCTGCAAGTCTTCACGCGAGCCGAAATGGGCGAACACGCCAGACTTGCTCATGTTCATCTTGTCGGCCAGCAAACCGATGGTCAGGC
The DNA here is from genome assembly GCF_049340265.1 of Undibacterium sp. Di26W. Lineage (NCBI taxonomy): Bacteria > Pseudomonadati > Pseudomonadota > Betaproteobacteria > Burkholderiales > Oxalobacteraceae > Undibacterium > Undibacterium sp. Di26W. Next base: position 50,919 of record NZ_JBMPOR010000003.1, on the reverse strand, counting down.
CTTCTATGCCGTCACGACTGGCGGCGTCCAGGGCTACATCCAGAATGGCAGCACGGGTCAACTCCCCCTTGCGCATGAATTTTGATGTCATATTCATATTACATTGATTGTGTTGAAAAGATTCATGCTTACATAGACCAATATTAAAAAGTGATGCAAACAAATGAATTTATCGAACGCTCGTACTATTATGCACGGCGCATGAAATGTCAAACCAGATTCCGTCTTTAGAGGAGAGTATCTATTATGTTTTGTCTCCTTTGACCTTGCTTATACCTTATCTGCCTGTCTTACCTACCCGTATTGCCTGCCGTTTTTTAAGACCAGATTCAAGATTCTGAACCACGGGTCTGGTCGAGTTGCCGTCTGTCACGCTTGGTGGGCCTGACTGTCATTGTCGCAGTTGGTTCGCGGAAATACTTTCTGTCTTCTGCCACTTTGGCACGTTTTGCGGCACTTTCAGCGGTCTCTTCATACATGGTCTGGGCAACAGTCGCCGACCCGCGTATTTCCAGTATGCGCAATACCCGGACCTGCCACACTTGTTCAGCCTGCTGTACCTCGATCAGGTCGCCCACTTTGACATTGTGGGCTGGCTTGACGCGCTGCTCGTTTTGCATCACGCGGCCCAGCTCGACTGCATTGGTCGCCAAGCTGCGGGTTTTAAAGAATCTGGCTGCCCATAGCCATTTATCGATACGGGTGGTGTCGCTCATGAAAGATGTCGCTTTTCCTGAAAATGAGAGTATGCAAAAGCCAAGCATAACGCTAAAAAACACGTTCATACTATTTTGATGCAATGTATGGCAGCTGTCAGGCAAATACAAGCCATTTTTGCCCACACTTTGTGCATACAACAAAGCCCGTCAACAAGTTGAGCTATGTTGCAGTGCGCATAGACAATAAACTGAACGACCGTACAATTCGGCAAAGTTTTGCATTATTTTATGTATATTCGCATGCTTGCCAATTTGGTCGGATCAGCTCATGAGCTCTGTTGAAGAACTAAGTGGAAAAAAGCGCGCAATTCTCATTGCCGCTGAGAAATGCTTCGCCGCACAAAGCTATGAAGGCGTCTCCATCCGCGACATCGCGCATGAGGCCGGGGTACCGATTGCCCTCATCGGTTACTACTTTGGTGCCAAAAATGAGCTGTATTACGCCATTTATGAACATCACAGCGGTTATATCGCCGAACGCCTGAACGGCTTGCGTCATGCACGCGCACACAGTGCACCTGATACTGCACTTGAAGCCATCATCGCCGCCTTTGTGCTACCTGTGCTCAGGCTCAATGAAAAAGCCGATGGAGCCAATTTTTCACGTATGGTCATGCGCGGTGTCATTGACCAGCATGAAGCCAGCGAACGCATCACCCGCGAATTCTATGACCCCATGGCCCGTGAATTCATCGCCGCACTGCACGATGCCCTGCCCCATGCACCCGCCGACAGCATCTACTGGAGCTATCAGTTCGCCCTGGGTGCCCTGCTGCACCACGTCGTCGATATCCGCATAGAACGCCTTTCTGACGGCCTGTGCCCGGCGCGGCAGGCTGACCTGGCAGCACCATACCTGCTACGCTTCATTACGGATGGGGTCCGGGCGGTTACGCGGGTGAATTAGGTCCTCTGGTATTGAGCCCGGTTATTGAGCCCGATTATTGAGCCCAAGACATGAGCTTAAAGGCACCACCTTTGAAAGCCGGAAAGTCATCTTTATGAGAATAATTCTGAAAACAGACTTTGAATTGCCGCAAGAGGATGCATATGCAGATTTCCAGCCAGACTTGTTAGCACGTAATGCAGACTGATCACCGTACAAATAATCAACAGCAATCTCCTGTTCTTACCTACGTGCTCGCCCCCTTATTCGCGCCGCTGATCTGGTTCGTTGCCGGACTTATTAAAGACGCATCTGGTCGTGGATTGGGTGTGGCAGTGCTTAGTTTCAAAGCCCTGTTCATGCTGTCGCTGTGCCTTGGGTCCTATGCCGTGTGCATACCCTTGTTAGGTATCCTGGAGACCTTGCTACCCGCACTGAACAAGAAAATACACGGCAACACCTTATTTGCAACCGTGTTTATTACGACCACTACAGCGGTAGCTGGATTAATCTATGCGCAAGCTGCGTTTCAGGATGCCAGTATCTTCACCCGCAACATGTTTTACCTTGGCATCATGCTACTCATCTGTCTCGGCATGTTTATCAGCCTGAAAGGCATCTTTACGACCTCAAATCACTGCCATTTCGCTGCCCGATTCACCTGGACAAGCAGAATCCAAAACCGCTGGGGAATATCAGGCATGCTACACGGGATAGTATCCATCGTTATGATAAGCATCGTGACTTATCTGCAATCCATCAATTTCCATGCAGATGTCTTGAAATTCTTCTTTAAAAAAGACCTGCACGAGATCTACCCGGAAGAGATATTCCGTGCATCTGTATTTGATGTGAGTCCGAACGCTATTGTCGATTGGTGTTTTTATGCTGCCATCATCCTGGCGCTTGCAGCAATCGCCTCGGCACTGGCAGCAAAAATCCGGAATGAAAATTCCTTGTATCGGGCCGCGGCTTGTGTTTTCGGCGGCCTGGCATTTGCCATTGTCGATCCCAGGCTGGCTGTATACGCCATGCTCTTCTACGGTATAACTATGTACGCCCTGCAGTTTAAAGTACGCTAAAAACTCAAGCCCCAACTATCCACCCTTCCAGCGCATCAAACGCAGGCAAACCATAATTTTGCTCATGCCTTTGCCAGGCCCATGCGGCCAGCAGCATGCATAGCACCGCATCCAGCAAATCGGCGCTGCCGTCGTCTATCAGTTCGTTTCTGAAACTTCCCAGATCCAGTTTGATTTTCCACGGCGTGTTACCGGCTTCCAGCGCTTCGACTATCTGTACGCGTGCCTGCCTGCGTTCGGGCGTCTGTTTAGCCTTGTCGTCGCTCTTGTAAGAGGCTTTCGTTATGCTACGTGCCACCATACCGGGATAGGCTTCCAGTGCGATACGTTGCGGGTCACCCACATGCATGCCGGGTATGCTAACGCCAGCATCCAGCAAACGCGGGGCCCCTGCGTGCAGCATATAGGCGACGGGTGGGTTGACCCATTTCATGGAGGGCGAAGAACCTGCGGGGATGTCGGTAGCCCTGTGGGCGAATTTATTGCCGACGGCACGGGCATCGCAAAAAGCCTTGAATTGCAAGCGCACGTCGGTGCGCGAAAGACTTTGCAAATGGCGCATCAGGCCTGGCCAATCAGTCGGCCAGCACAGATACTCCACCAGTTCTCGCGGCAGGGAAAATGGCAGGTCAAAACCCGCCAGCCAGGGGCCGGGCTGCCTGAGCCAGGTTTCAAATGCCGCAAAGTCAGGCTGGCTGGTCAGCGTCTGCAATTGCAGTTGATCTGCATGCAGGATGCCACTGGCAATGGTGATGCATTTGCGGCGCGTGGGTGCGGAAGTAAAATCAACGCCGTGCAGCTTCATCCGTAATGTCCAAACGTGACGATGCGCATCAAGCCGCGGTAGATCAGGTAGGCAATGCCATGCCAGACGTGCCGATACCATGCTTGCTTATGCACGTCGGCCGCCAGAATCTCTACGCCATCCGCCAGCCCCTGCTCCAGTTCACACGACAAGGCAGCGGCAAAATCGCAGTCGCGTATGACGATATTCGCTTCATGATTGACGAACAGGCTCAGTCCATCGAAATTGCTGGACCCCACGGTCGCCCAGTCTCCGTCCACCACGGCCACCTTGGCATGTAATTGTGTCTTGCGATATTCAACGATGCGCACACCTGCCTGCAACAGGGGGCCATAAAAGGATTGCGCCACTGCGTCCTGTAAGGCGAATTGACCTACGCCCAGCAAGAGCACGACATCCACCCCGCGTGATGCGGCGGATATCATGGCTCGCCTGAATTTCCTGCCCGGCGCAAAATAAGGCGTCACCAGGATGGCACGTTTTCTGGCCGTTCCCAGGGCATGCAGGTAGGCTTTTTGTATGGTAGTGCGATTGCGCAAATTGTCCCGCACCACCAGTGCGGCTGCGGTGATTTGCTTGCCGCCGCTTTTGGCATCCGCATGCAGATGGCGCATCAGGGCAAAGCGCGAGCGAAAATCCAAGCGCCCCAGCTTGCGCCATTGCGCCTCCGCTTCCAGGTGCACATGGGCGACCAGTGGCCCGGTCACCCGCACCGCAAAATCCCAGCGCGGGGAAGGCAGGACGATACCAGACCCATCATCGGCTATGCAATCGTCAATAATATTCAAACCACCAACCATGGCGACTTGCTGATCGACGACACAGATTTTTCTGTGGGTACGTGCCAGACCACGTTTGAACCAGGGATTAAAGCAGCGACAATCGACACCCGCATCATTGAAACGCCGGGTCAGATCAATGGCCGCCTGACGATCACTGCCTATCCAGTCGATGACCACCCTGACCTGCACACCACGGGCAGCGGCCTGTATCAGTGCGGTCTGTACGGCAACAGCCGTCTGGTCGTTGGCGAAAATATAGGTTTCCAGATAAATTTCAGCGCTGGCCTGATCAATCTCACTGATCAGTGCGGGAAAGAACTGCGCGCCACTGTGCAGCAGTTGTATATCATTGCCAGCGACGAAATGCAGCCGGCTCATGCAGCTTCAGCAGGAGTCAACAATTCCAGGCTGACCATGATAGGCACATGGTCTGACAGCGTGGTCCAGGGCGCGCCCTTGAGTACCTCTGCTTCATTGACTTTGAAGCCGCGCAAATAAACCCGGTCCAGGCATAGCCATGGCAGGCCGGCAGGAAAGGTGCGGGCATGGCGACCCTTGTTTTTGGCAAACAGGTTACGCATATTCCGCAATGAAAAACGCGGCATGCCATGGTGTGCATCGACATCAAAGGCTTCAAACACGCCCAGCTCCTGATACAGGGTCTGACTCAGGCGTTGGCTCCAGTCGTTGAAATCACCGGCAATGACCAGCGGTGCCTGGGCAGGCAGATCACGCTTGATGGTCTGGATCAATGCCTGTATCTGACGGCGACGGCTAGCAGCAAACAGGCCCAGATGGATGACGAAACAGTGCACATCGACTTCCTCCACGCGCACTACGGCGTGCAATATGCCACGCTGTTCATAGGCATGATCAGACACATCATGATTCGCAAAGGAAGCAATTGGATAGCGACTCAGCAAGGCATTCCCATGGTGGCCATGTTCATACACGGCGTTCATGCCATACACCGCCTGGTGCGACTGCCCGGCCAGGAAGTCATGCTGGCCCTCTTGCGGCCACAGAGTGTGGTTTTCTGCGTGCAGGTCATGCTGGCCCTGCACTTCCTGCAGGAATACCAGGTCCGCGTCCAGCAGATCTATCGCATCCTTGATGCCATGTATGCGCGCCTTGCGGCCAAATGCACTGACGCCCTTGTGAATATTATAGGTGGCGATGCGCAATTTCATTGTGGGTCTCTTTAACTGGTAAGGTCGGTATGGGCCTGCATTAATTCAATCAATTCTGGCAATTGCAGAATGGCTTCGGCATTCGATGCAGAAAAACAGCGATCTGCCGCCTCGCGCCACGGCAACCACTGGTACTGCAAGTGTTCGCGTGGTGCCAGGCGTACCGCGACATCAGGGCTGACACACAGGCCAAACACATGTTCGGTATTACGCGTCACGCCGGGTGCATAACGATGACACCAGACCGGGTAAATGTCGTACACATTCGACAATTGCCAATCGCGCAGAGTGTATTGTGTGGCGTCGATGCCGGTTTCTTCAGCAACTTCGCGAATGGCAGTCGCCATCAGGGCTTCGTCGGGTGTGTCTTTGGAGCCGGTCACAGATTGCCAGAAACCGGCCTTATCAGCCCGTTCCAGCAACAGCACATCAAGTGCTGGCGTATAGATAACGACAAGAACAGATTCGGGGATTTTATACTCAGGCATGGTGCTTATGGATGCGACGCAGAGCCATATGGATATCTTCGACAGCACCATTTTAGCGCCTTTAGCGCAAGCATTTTTGCTATTGTGCAAAGTAAACCGCTGCGCCCTGAAACTCATTTCATGGCGCAGCTTTACATACTGAGTGCTGACCCGTCGTATTGACGAGCCCGGGCAAGCGGCAGCCTACTTATTTGGTGAAATACGTCCCAACACAGATCATGCTGTCACCGGCACCACGTTCACAGTAGGAACGCTTCAGTTCATACGACTGGGTCGCCGGGTTATTGAATTTGTAAGGACCATACCACCCTTTGGACGATGCCTTGACGGTATCTATCATGCCCTTGATAAAGGCATTGCCATCCACATCCTTCATGGAGATGAGATTTTTCCCCACCATTTTTGCATTGGCACCCTGTGCCAGGCAATTGCCGTCGAAGTCATAGACAAATACATACAGGTCTTTATCCTTGAATGCCCCATCAGGATGGTCTGTAAATACCTTATAGGCTTTTTCTGCACCGGCAGATTTGACCAGGGCTACGGCTTTTTTCACCATGTCCTGTGCTTCGGCTTCGCTTCCATGCTCGCCAGCGGCATAGGTCAGTGGCGTCAGTGCCGCTGTTGCCAGCAATGCGGCAGGCAGTAATTTTCTCAATAAGCGATCCATGGTTTCTCCTTGAAAGTGATCATTCGCTGACAAGATAAACTCAATCCCGGCAGTCAATAGTTTCTTTATAGCAGTTTTATTTACTGCGTTCTCAAAAGAAACAAGAGTTCACATTGGCCTGTTTATATTGTGCCGCCACTAAATTGACACTACCAATTGCAAAAGAAATCTCATGAATTTAACCAAAAGTTTAGCGTATGCACAGCGCGTCGGCACAAGCCATTTCCACGCTTGCTGTACTGCAAAAGACACGGTTATCAGACCTGGCTTACGAGTGCAGAAAAGCAAAAAGGCCTGCATTGCAGACCTTTTTGTCTATAGCATGACAACAACTATTTCTTGAGCGGCACTGCCGGAGGCAATTCTTTTTCTTGCAACTGTCTGACCTGCGGCACCAGTTTATTGTGCGCATCCAGGAAGGCTGCGACGATGACCTTGGCTTCATTGGTATTGCTCCAGCCAGCACCAAAACCACCACCGCCCGCGCCAAAACTCAAACCACCCATACCAAGATCAGTTGACTTGGCAGAACCAGTTGATGCGGCCAGTTGCTCGGTCGTTTCATTGTCCGTCAACAGCAGGGCTACCTGGGCTTCCTTGAAGCTGACCTTTTCGGCATAGCCGGTAAAGTTTTTCAGAATAGGTATCATGCCCATGATGGCACCTATGCCACCACCGGCCTTGCTTTCAGAAAACGTCAGGCTGGGCGTGATGGTGTATTGCGCTTCATAGCCCTTGCCTTTGGCAACGGTAGAATTTTTACGGATGATGCCCTGGTCTTTCAGTTCCTGTTCCTGTATCACTGCTTTCAGGCCAGATGAACGATCCACCACGCGGAAACATCCGCTTTGCTGTGCCAGCAAACGTATCAGCGGCACCGGTGATGACGGCAGGTTGTACTGGCTGCTCATCACGTAGCCATTGGGGTTTTCCACCAGTGACAGGGTAGCCACCGGTGCATCACACTTCACCAGGCTCTTGCTGGCACCTTTGGCACCGGCAGGACCGGCAGCGCCCGTCACCTCAGACGAGCCCTCACCCAATTCGGTTTTCTTTTCACCGCAGGCAGCAAGAAACAGACTGGCACTTAACAACAAGAACAGGGTTTTCTTGTTACTGGCTTGAATATTGAAATTCATTGTTGTTTCCCGCTGTCGTCAGTAAAGAAATTACGCGATTTTTGGTTCAACCGCACGCAAACGGATATGCAGTTCACGCAATTGTTTCTCGTCAACTTCAGACGGTGCCTGTGTCAACAGACATTGCGCACGCTGGGTTTTCGGGAACGCAATCACGTCACGGATGGATTCTGCACCGGTCATCATGGTAACGATACGATCCAGGCCGAAAGCCAGGCCACCATGTGGAGGCGCGCCGTATTGCAATGCATCCAGCAAGAAGCCGAACTTCAATTGCGCTTCTGCATCATCAATCTTCAATGCACGGAATACTTTGCTCTGTACATCAGCACGATGGATACGGACAGAACCACCGCCCAGTTCCCAACCGTTCAGGACCATGTCGTAAGCCTTGGCAATACACTTGCCCGGATCAGTTTCCATCAAATCTTCGTGGCCATCTTTTGGTGCTGTGAATGGATGATGGGTCGCGGTCCAGCGGTCGTTTTCTTCATCATGTTCAAACATCGGGAAATCAACCACCCATAATGGTTTCCAGACATCTTGGAACAAGCCATTGGCTTTGCCGAATTCGCTATGACCGACTTTCACGCGAAGCGCACCGATCGCATCATTCACGACTTTGGCTCTGTCTGCACCGAAGAAAATCAGGTCGCCATCTTGTGCGCCTGTGCGTTCCAGGATTTGTGCCAGAGCTGCATCATGGATGTTCTTGACGATAGGCGATTGCAGACCATCACGGCCCAGTGCTTTTTCGTTGACCTTGATGTAGGCCAGACCTTTGGCACCGTAGATACCGACGAACTGCGTATAGGCATCGATCTCTGCGCGAGTGATGGCAGAACCGCCAGGTACGCGCAGACCAACGACACGGCCATTGACCATATTCGCGGCACCCGCAAATACTTTGAAATCCACGTCTTTCATGACGTCGGTCAATTCTGTGAATTGCAGCTTGACGCGCATGTCTGGCTTGTCGGAACCATACAGGCCCATCGCTTCCGCGTATTCCATGACAGGGAAAGGATTTGGCAGATCGATGTCCAGCGTGTTTTTGAAGACCAGGCGGATCATGCCTTCAAACATGTCGCGGATTTCCTGCTCGTTCATGAAGGAAGTTTCGCAATCGATCTGGGTAAATTCTGGCTGGCGGTCAGCACGCAAATCTTCATCACGGAAGCACTTGGTGATCTGGTAGTAACGGTCAAAGTTGGCCACCATCAGCAATTGTTTGAACAACTGCGGTGATTGTGGCAAGGCAAAGAAGTTACCGGCGTTGACACGCGATGGCACCAGGTAGTCACGTGCGCCTTCAGGCGTGGACTTGGTCAGCATCGGTGTTTCGATATCGATAAAGCCGTTCGCATCGAGGAACTTGCGGACTTCCATCGTTACCTTGTAACGCAGACGCAGGTTGTTTTGCATTTGCGGACGACGCAAATCCAGCACGCGGTGGGTCAGGCGTGTGGTTTCAGACAGGTTGTCGTCATCGAGCTGGAACGGTGGCGTGACGGAAGGATTCAAGACCTCGACATTATGGGCCAGTACTTCGATCTTGCCGGATTTCAGGTTGGCATTGCCAGTACCTTCTGGACGGCTGCGTACCACACCGGTAATGCGCAGGCAGAATTCATTACGTACTGTTTCTGCCGCTTTGAACACATCAGCACGATCAGGATCACAAACAACCTGCACCAGGCCTTCGCGGTCACGCAAGTCAATAAAGATCACGCCGCCGTGATCGCGACGACGGTGCACCCAGCCACACAGGCTGACGGTTTGGCCGAGTAATTCCTCAGTAGTGAGGCCGCAGTAATGGGTACGCATGGACATATTTCTTACCTGTCTGTATTCAAAATTAAAAATGATTTGATGCGGTGGGTAACCACATCATTTATTTGGTGGGGAGATGCTCGGGAGCCACCACGCCCATGGAAACAATGTATTTGAGTGCGGCATCGACACTCATATCCAATTCTATCGCCTGATCTTTCGGCAACATCAAAAAGAAGCCGGATGTCGGGTTGGGTGTCGTCGGCACGTACACGCTGACAAAGTCACCTTTCAGATGATTGACCACATCACCACCCGGTATACCAGTCAGGAAACCAATCGTCCAGCAATCGCGACGCGGATATTCAATCAGCACCGCCTTGCGAAACGCATTACCTGAAGACGAAAACAGTGTATCCGATACCTGTTTGACACTAGAGTATATCGAACTGACGATGGGAATGCGCTGCAACAGACTTTCCCAGGCCTTGACCACATAGTTGCCGATAAAATTCTGTGCCAGCAAGCCGGTGACAAAAACGATCAACAAGGTCAGCACCGTACCGATGCCCAATACCTTGAAACCGACCAGTTTTTCTGGTCGCCATTCAATCGGCAACAGCAGCAATGACTGATCCATGGTACTGATAACGGCATGCAGCACCCATAGCGTAATTGCCAGGGGCACTAAAATCAGCAGGCCAGTAATAAAGTATTTACGCATGGTAATCGATTCACTCTTGATAAATAAGACAAAACAAACTGGGGCAAATGCCGGTCAGACAGCCTGATTACCTTCTGCTGACGTTGACGATGCTGGTGCTGGTGCTGGGGCCGGGGCTGCGGTAGACGCAGCGGCTGCGGCCGGCTCAGTTGATGCCGGTGCAGATTCGCTTGCGGGCGCTGCCGCTGCGCCGCCGGAACCACCACGGAAGTCAGTGACATACCAGCCCGAACCTTTGAGTTGGAAGCCGGCAGCGGTGACCTGTTTCGTAAAAGAAGATTTGCCGCATGTTGGACATACGCTCAGCGGTTCATCGGAAATCTTTTGCAATACATCTTTGGCAAATCCGCATTCTTGACAGCGGTAAGCATAAATCGGCATGGCTTTGCCCCTAAAAAAACTGATAAAACCCTGAATTATAAAGGTTTTTGATCAGAATTTGCGCATTGCATCACAGCCAGGTCTATGCCAGGACCAATGTCGGGCTTATGTTGGACCTGTATTGGACCTGTGTCGAACCTATACCGCCATGGTCTTGCGACTGAACTGGGGCAGTAAAGAACCCATAATCATCCCTGTCATACTCATCAATACGCCCACCAGTTGTGGCGGCCACAAGCCTTCAGGAACCAAGACCTCCATACTTACCCACGAAACAATACCAAGAATGATAGATGCCAGACCACCCTGTGTGGTCGCGCGCTTCCAGTACAAACCGAAAGCCAGCGGGACAAAAGCAGCCACCAGGGTTACTTTGTAGGCATTTTCCACCATTTTATAGATGCTGGATTCGGTATTCATGGCAAAAATAGTAATGATGACCGTGAAAACCAGCACGACTATACGCATCATCCGCAAGAATTGTTTGTCACTTTGCTCGGGGAAGAATGGTTTCAGGATGTTTTCAGAGAAGGTCACGGAAGGTGCCAGCAAAGTTGCACTTGCACAACTCTTAATGGCAGACAGCAGCGCGCCAAAGAACATCACCTGGGCCAGCATCGGCACCTTGGTCATGATCAGGGTAGGCAAAATCAGTTGCGAATCCTTGTCGATCAGGCTTTCCACCATTTTAGGATCGATCAGGGTTGCCGAATAAGCCAAAAACATGGGGATAAAGGCAAAGCAAAAATACAATACACCACCCAGTACTGATGCATTCCCGGCAATTTTTTCATTTTTCGATGAAGCCACACGCTGGAATACATCCTGCTGCGGTATCGAGCCCAGCATCATGGTTATCCAGGCGGCAAAGAACCACAGGCTTTCCTTGGCGGTAGGTGCAGGCCAGAAATCGAGCTTGCCGGCATTGGCAGCATGTTCTATAACCACACCGGCACCACCGACCATGCCCGACACTTCCCAGCCTATATACAGCATGCCGACCACAATGATGATCATCTGCAGGAAATCCGTGATCGCCACCGACCACATGCCCCCCATCAGGGTATAGATCAGTACGCTGCCAGCACCGATGATCATGCCTATATCCATGGAAATATAGCCCCCGGACACAACGCTGAACACCAGGCCCAGCGCCTTGATCTGGGCAGCAACCCAACCCAGGTAAGATACCACGATACACATCGTCACCATGACTTCGGCAGTACGGCCAAACTTGTTACGGTAATAATCACCGATCGTCAGCAAGTTCATGCGGTACAGCGGGCGGGCAAAAAACAAGCCGACAAATATCAGGCACAGGGATGAACCAAAGGGGTCAGCGACCACACCTTTCAAACCATCCTTGACGAACGTAGACGAAATGCCCAGCACCGTCTCGGAACCGAACCAGGTCGCAAACACGGTTGCCGTCACCACGTACATGGGCAGGGAACGCCCGGCAACGGCATAGTCTTTGGAGTTGTTCACATAACGGGCGGCATACAGACCTATCCCCACAGAGATGACCCAGTACAGAATGACAAACCAGATTAATGTATTCATGAATAGCCGCGTGATGATGTCAATAAAAAAACCCGCATTTTTGCTGCGGGCATTATAGACGTAAGTTACACGAAGTTTGAGCCTGAAGTGGGTGATTTTGTAACGAACTGAAGCTTTATTTTCTTTGTTGAGCGCTGCCGCCACATCAATCGGATCACTTGTCCATTATTCAAGCTATTTGCACAATAAAAGTGCAGGCAATTTGATAAAAACCAGCAAAACCATGCCAGACCCTGCACCACACTTGAATTGTAAAAATTTGTTATATCGCAATGGCTATTGTAGAATCAGGCATGACTTGCAATTTTTGCAGGCTACCTAATAAACCAAGCCACTTACCTTTTAAAGGTTTAAGGCAATTCTAAGATAGGGATATCCATGGAACTGGCAAGTACCCAACAAGGTTACGGACCTGCGCGTGAGCGCTTTATCAGCAAGACTTTTAATCACCTCGGCGGTGCCATTCTCGGCTTTACGGCGATTGAAGTCGTCTTATTCAAGACCGGTGTAGCAGAAGTATTGGCCCAAGGTATGCTGAGCATGTCATGGATTATCATACTTGGTGCCTTCATGCTGGTGGGCTGGCTGGCTTCACGGGCCGCCCATACTGTCGAAAGTCTGGCCATGCAATATGTGGCACTGGCTGCCTACATCCTGGCCGAAGCCATTATCTTTATCCCCCTGCTGTTCATTGCCAACCAGGTTGCGCCTGGTGCCATCGCCAATGCCGGCCTGATTACCGTACTGGCAACCGTAGGCCTGGTCGGCGTGGCTTACATGTCACGCAAGGATTTTTCTTTCCTTGGCAGTATCCTGAAATGGGCTGGCCTGGTAGCACTGGTCCTGATCGCTGGCGGCCTGATATTTGGTTTCCAGCTTGGCCTGTTCTTCAGTGTCGCCATGGTAGGACTGTCCGGTGCGGCGATTTTGTATGATGCATCGAATGTCATCCATCATTATCCGGAAGACCGTTACGTGGGCGCATCACTGCAATTGTTTGCCTCTGTGGCCATGATGTTCTGGTACGTACTGCGCATCCTGATCAGCCTGCGCGATTGAGCCTCTCCCAAAAACATGCGCTGCCAAGGCAGCGCATGGCATGTCTGCGGTCTCCATCTCTGCCTTCTTCCCTCTCTGCCTTCCTCCGTGTCTCCTTTACCTGCGCTGCGTTGCGCCCTCCCCTGACCTGGCAGTAGTCTTTTACTGCTTATTTCTGAAATTCATCGTCAGCAAGGCCTGATCCAGCAAATAGCTGGCTTTCGACAGCAAATCTACCGCTCCCAGGTAAAACTGCGGCTTGATCTTGTCCGCCGTATCCGTAGGCTGATGATAATCAGCATGGTCTTCAACACCAAAATAGATATGCGGCACCCCGGCCGCGACGAAAGGATAATGATCTGACTGCTTGGTCCAGTCATCGGTGCCCTGCTCCACCCTGTCATGACCAAACATCAGCTTCACACCCTGGTTGCCATCCAGCGGTGCCAGCAAGGTTTTCAATACGGGCAGTTGATGCGTGCCGCTGGCATACAGCTCTCCCTTGTCGCCACGGGCAATCATGTCGAAATTCATCACCATGCCTATCCGTGCCAGATCAGCCGCAGCCTGTGTCGTATAGGCACGGGAACCACCCAGATTGACCTCTTCGGCATCGAACAGGATAAACATCACATCATGCCTGGGCGGCTGGTTTTGCATGGCCCCGGCAATTGCCAGCACCGCAGCGACGCCAGAGGCATTATCGTCAGCACCGTAGTAGATTTTGCCGTCACGCACACCCAGGTGATCATAGTGGGCAGAAATCACCATCCTGGCAGCGCTGGCATGGTCTTCCAGGCTACCGGCACGACAAGCCAGGATATTGCGCCCCGTCTTGCTTTCTCCAAGGCGCGTCTGGAAGGTGAATTCCTGCACGAAATCCTGCCCGCAGGGTAGGACACCGATCTGCTTCAGACGCTGGATAATATAATCACGCGCTTGCGCATTACCCGCGGTATCACTGGCCCGCCCCGCCATGTCTTCACTGGCCAGGCGCTGGACGTCGATCAGCACTTGCGGTGTTGCCTCATCCGCCAGCGCCATGCCAACAGGCAGCAACAAGCTCAAAAGCAGGAAACACAGACAACGCAGCAGCATTTGACGTAATTCAGGCATATAACCATTCCATTCAAGATGAAGATAACAACTTCCGGTGTAATTCAGACTAAAAATGCATTAATGTCCAGACTAAGCAACCCCCACTACTTTACAGGCTTGCAATTCCCGCAGGAACGTGGCATAAACGCCGACTTGATAGCCGCTACGTCGATATTCCTGTTGAATTAGAGATGATGTATTTACTGACAAGCTGACGGCTCGTGTCTTACCAGAATTTCCCATTGATGTTGAACCCAGAAAAATTTGTCCTTACTACCGAAGCCGGCTTTGATGCCCTGGCGGCGTCCTGGCGTCAACTGGAAACACAGGTAGCGCATTTACTGCCCTTCCAGACGTTTGACTGGAACCGGGTCTGGTGGACAGTATTTTCAGATTCTTCGTGGTTTCACAAAGATGAACTGGCTATCTGCACCTTATATCAGGACCAGCAACTGGTTGCCGTCATGCCGCTGACCAATACCCACGTCGGCTTCCACAATCTGTTCATCTATCGCTATGTACGTCCGTTTGGTGCGGACCCCAACCTCACTGAAATCCGTATCCCGCTGACCCTGCCCGCCTATACCGAAACCATATTACAGCAATGGGAAGATTTGTCGAAGCAGGAAACCTTTGGCCTGACCGAATTCCAGGTCATCCACACCAGGGAACATGCCGCGCATTTTCTGGCAACCAACACTGCCGTGCATCCGCTGGAAACCAGGGATATCCCAAATTTCATCCTGCACCTGGATACCGACTGGTCCAGCTTCAAGACCGGCCTGAAACGCAATATCAAGGAATCGCTGCGGCACTGCTATAACTCACTGACACGTGATAACTTGCAGGCCAGGCTGCAGGTGTGGCGCGGCAATGCAGAAGTGCGGCAAAACCTCGATGCCTTCTATGCTCTGCACAACGCCCGCGCCACAGCAACAGGCACGGTAGAACATCCAGATTATTTTGCTGACGACAAACATCGCAGCTTTATCATGGCCTTGCTGGACAGCCCGTTTGCCAGCAGAATCATGCTGTTTGGCCTGGAACTGGACGGCAAGACCGTCGCCATGCGCATGGCTTTTGCAATGGGCGATGAGTTATACCTGTACTATTCAGGCTATGACCTGCACTATGCCAAATACAGCATCATGACCACGCTGCAAGCAGAAATCATCCAGTGGGCATTTACCCAGGGCTTGAAACGCATCAATCTGTCTGTCGGCGACGATGTATCCAAAACCCGCTGGGGGCCAGACGTCACCCACTATGTCGAATACCAGTGCGTCAAGAACAATCCGTGGCGCAGGAACCTGGGTAAAAATATCCTGAAGATGCGCAAGCTGCGCAAATCTTGGTCAGTTGGCAAACAGGAATAAAAAAGGACTCAACATGATAGACGCATTAATCGCCGGACGTATCTATGGCCAGGTCGAAGAACGCTCAGGACAAAATGGTACTGTCTACGTCACCTGTAAAGTACGCGCTGCAACGGATGACGGTGAGTTCATCATCTGCAATGTGATCACCTTCAATGATGCAACACGCAAAACTTTGCTGGCCCTGGGTGATGGCGACAGCCTGTCATTGTCCGGTGCACTGACACCCAAGGTCTGGACCGACAAACAAGGCAAGGCCAGGCCGGCACTGGATCTGATTGCGCATACCGTGATCACGGCGCATTTGAATACCGCTGAGTAAACGTTGATATGCCGTTGATAAGCAGTAGAGTGCGCCGTGCGCACTCTGCTATTTCAACATGCGGCCCAGCAAGCGACAACCATACTGCGCGAACGCAGCCAGCAGTGGCAGCCGTACTTGCTACAACGCCCAGCTCCACTCGGTTTTGCTGAGGCAGAACCCGTACGTGATGAAACGGAGCAACAACAAGAAGAAATGACGGAGAGGATTGCGACCAGAGGGATCGTGCAGCTAGTGTCCGGGGGAATAGTTTGGCGGGCGTGGGTTAAGTTGGTTAAGTGAATGAGAGATGAATAGCACGGTAAATAAAGCCAATATTAAGTATTGATTGCATAAAAAACATTTTTAATGTTAATGTAATAATATTTTATTATCATCAATTTACCCTGCTCAACAAATCATCAAACCATCAGTTTGTATGGCTCTGACTCATTTCACTCAACAACCAAGAAAGACATTCATGTTATTCAAAAATTTGGCTTCGCTCCTTTTCGTTGCTGGCGCAACACTGTGCTCTCACGCAGCCTACGCCGAAGCTGTTGGCGATGCCATTACTGTCAATACCTATTTACCCGGCAACCAATTGCTGGTCAGTGTTACTTCAAACCCAACTGGTGAAAAACTGGTGTTATGGCGGGATGAAACTCAAAACACCCACTATGTACAGCGCGTTGATACGGCCGGCATACTCTCACCGAACAAGATGCTGCTTCAGCTTGAACGGGGTTATGGCATCGCGACAACCCGCTCAGGGAATTTCGCTGTCATGTCCCAATCACAAAATATTCCCCAACCCGGCTATTTTGTTAACCTGTACGACCGCAATGGCAACCTGATTACTGCGCCCATACGCTTCAGCTCCTTTCCAAACACGGGTGGTGGGGTTGGCATGGCATCCAATGGCAGTTTCGCCGTACTGTATTCTGAATATGCGGGCTCCATTTCCACACTATTTTTAAAACGCTACACGGCAACTGGCACTCAGGTTGGTAATGCTATTACCGTCGCCCAATCCACTAATGGAGCTATTTTGGGCTCAAGTGACTTAGCCTTTGACGAAAGCGGCAACATCACAGTCACCTGGATGAATATACTTTCTTCTGTGCCTGATGTATGGATACGTCGGTTTAATGCTTCCGGTTCGCCCATTACAGCACCAGCAACTGTGCACCTGAATACGGCGGGCACACAAACTGGTGGGCAAATTGCGATGAACAGCTCAGGAAGCTTTATCGTTACCTGGAACGATAATCAGCCCAATACCAGCATCTGGAATGCTTACATACAAAGATATAATGAATACGGCAATCCTGTGAATGATGCCATTCGGGTCAACACGACCGCCCTGCCAAGAGAACCATCGTTCTCTGTGGCAATGATGGATGATGGCAGCTTCGTTGCAACCTGGAATACCGACGATGAACTATCTGTCCCAGCTTCCAAAGCTGCCATCAAAGCAAGGCAATTCAGAAGCGACGGAACACCAGTCGCAGATGAATTTTTTGTCAGCACACCAAATGGCGATGGCTCAGCAGCAAGTAAAGTAGCAATGGACATGGCAGGTAATTTTTTGGTTGGCTGGCATAGCTACAATACAAGTACTGGCTATGATGCAAAAATACGCGCCTATAAAATGGATACCCTGCCACCTACGCAGGTATTGATCAATGGCCAAACCGTGCAAGGTATTTCTGGTGCAACCGGTAGCTGGAAATATTTCAAGATCTCTGTTCCTGCAGGAACAAGTAATCTCAGTGTAAATATGACTGGTCCGCAAATTGGCGATGGTGATGTGTATTTTCGCTGGGGCGGCTATCCGACATTAAACAAATGGGAAATTCGCCCGGCCTTAAATGGCAATAATGAATCTTTCACTGTTGGCACACCTCCAGCCGGAGATTTTTATATTGCCATTTATGGATACGCCGCATATACGTCCAACAACCTGACTGTCAGTTATTGGTAACAAGAGCAAGGCAAGATAGGCATTAAACTTCATTCTCACTGGATTGCAGCCCAAGTGCAATCCAGTGACCTGCATCGCCAGTCAAACACATGTATGTTCGCGGGAAAAGCTCAAACTCGCCAACACACCCGAAAGAAACATCCACGATAGACGTATTCATCGCCGGACGTATCTATGGCCAGGTCGAAGAACGTGCAGGACAAAATGGTTCTGTCTATGTCACCTGTAAAGTGCGCGCTGCGACGGATAACGGTGATTTCATCATTTGCAACGTCATTGCCTTCAACGATGCGGCTCGCGCTACCTTGCTGTCACTGGGAGATGCCGACAGCCTGTCACTGTCCGGTGCACTGACACCCAAGGTCTGGACGGGCAAACAAGGCAAGGCCAACACTGGATCTGATTGCGCACACCGTGATCACGGCACATCTGGATACGCCCGCTTAAACATTGAACAAGGGTACGCCACACGCACCGTTCAATAAAATTTGATATGACGAAGATGGCGCGGGTGGCGCAACCTTCTATTTCGACATGCGGTGCGTATACAAGTTCAGGTTTACTTCACCAACACCAGCAAACGATTATTGGCAGGCATGGCGACATCATCCTGCAAGCGCATGCCGTGTTTGTCTGCCAGTTCGATGATCTTTTCAATATCGCGTATACCCATATGCGCCGCCTGCTGCTTCAGCAATGTATCAAACTGCTGATTGCTGGCGCTGGTGAATTCACCTGCGTAATTGAAGGGACCATAGATTAAAAACCGGCCCGGTTTTTCCAGCACCCTGGCCACACCAGCGAACATCCGTTCCACTTCTTCCCATGCCATGATGTGGCAGGTATTAGCCGTAAACACGGCATCAAACTGCTGTTCTGGAAATGCGGTTTTACCTATATTCAATTCCAGCGGCGGCAATACATTTGGCAAAGCCATCTCGTCCATCCAGGCCAGTATGCTGGGATGGTATTCCAGCCGGTCACTGGTTTGCCATAGCACATGCGGCAAATGCTGCGCAAAAGTCACCGCATGCTGCCCCGTGCCACTACCGATTTCGAGCAGGCTCTGACAGCCTGTCAATACCGGCTTGATGGCTTGCAAAATAGGGGCGCTGTTTCTTTCGCAGGCGGCGGAAAAAAGTTTACTCATTCTGGATGCTTTCGTTTGTTACCTTCAGCGTGAAGTTAGAACTCATTTCATAAATAGGGATGAGTGCGAGCAAGGCGATTCGGGATGCAGTGCAAGGCGCGACGCGCAGCTAAGGCTGGTGCCTTAGCAAGCGGCGCAACGCTGCAATGCGCCCGAATCGCCAGCTCCCGGAGGGTTTGCCTCATAACGCGTGCTGGACTGCGTTGGACTCGTTGTCAATAGACCCGCTATTGACTGCCTCGTCCGCCTTGCCAGCCCACGTTATGAGACAAACGCATCTCACCCCTATTTATGAAATGAGTTCTAGTACTCTACGTTGAAACAGGTAATGCCACAATACGGAAATTTTTCCACTTAGCGACTCCTGCGCATTACTGACCGACCCGACCGACCCAACCGGCCAAACCGGCTTACACCCAACTACCCACACTCAGTATTTGCCAAACGGCAAAACCCAGCAGCAAGCAACCACCTGTGCGGTTAATAAGCGTCATTACTGCAGCGCTGATTTTCTTGCGTATCAATGCCACACCGCTACTCAAGATTAACCACCACAAGGCTGATCCTATAAACACGCCTGTGACCATGAAGGCTGCAGCAGAAGGATGCACCGCAACCGGGCCAGCGATGCTGGCGAACACGGCAATGAAGGACACGATGGTCATGGGATTGGTGATGGTCAGCAAAAATATGGATAAAAATGTTTTGACGACAGGCTGTTTGCCTGTCTCGTCCTGATCCGCGGCCTGGGCTTTGCTCAAGATCAGCTTACTTCCCATCCATGCCAGGAACAAGGCCCCGGCTATCGCCAACGGCGTACTCAGCGACACAAAATAATCAGTAACGGCCACCATGCCAAAAGCCCCTATGGCACCATACACGGCATCAGCGCAGGCCGCCCCCATACCACTGACAAAGCCGGTACGCATGCCATGTTTCAGCGTGCGCTGTATACACAACAAGCCTATGGGGCCAACCGGCGCTGCAATCGACAGACCTATCAGCATTGCTTTAAAAAATAAACTCCACTCCATGGATACCCCTAACAATAAGAACGTGTTTACGATCTGTAGCGAGCGTCAGCGGGTTGAAGAGCAGCGCAAAAAGCGGAATGTACTCTAAGTACATGAGCATTTTGAGCAGCGCATGAGCCCCGATCACGCACGCGCAGTAAGATCGTAAACAGGTTCCAAGAAAAACATGTATCAAGTATGAAGATTTTTCTTGTTCATTCACATGGAAAAATTCAGGCAGAACTGCTACATTGCCTTAACTATTCTTGCAAATCTGCATCTTGACTTAAATATTATGGATATCGATGCCAAAGCCTGGAAAATCCTGGCAGCACTGCAACGCGACGCCCGCATTTCCTTGAAGGCACTCGCTGATGAAACAGGTTTGTCCCTGCCGGCCACATCTGAAAGAGTAAAACGCCTGGAAGAAGCGGGCGTCATTCGGGCATACAGAGCAGAAGTGAATGCCGAAGCCATTGGCTTGCAAGTCCAGGCTGTAATCGGCATCACCGTGCCGCAACCCCAAAAAGTCAACCTGATCACCCTTCTCAAATCCCTGCCCGAGGTATTGGAATGCCTGCATGTGACGGGACAGGATTCATTCCTGCTGCGCGTGGCGACGACGGACCTGCGCCATCTGGAAAGTTTTGTCGGCAATATCAATCATTATGGAGAAACCCGCACCTCCATCATCATGTCGGCACCAATACCGCTACGCGCATTAAGCCCCATGCCAGATCACAAAAAGTAACATAGATAGTAAGCTGGATGACCTACAAGTTTGTGTTACATCAAACCTTGTGTATGAAACCAGCCGGCCTAGTTCCATCGAGGAATGGTCTTTCGTGCATCAGCAGCCTAGCCTGAGCGTCATTACATTCGATACGCACAGGGAGTTGGCATGCAACGCAGAACATTTATCACCGGTGGCCTCATCATGGCTGGTGGTCTGTCACTACCATTCAGCGCACTAGCCCAGGTAACAAACATCAACGACGCCATCAACAAGGCGGGTCGCCAACGTATGCTGACACAAAGGCTGGCCAAGGCCTATCTGCAAATTGGCCTGGACGTGGAAACAGAAACCTCAAAGAAAATCCTCGATCAGTCGATGTCCAGTTTTGACCGTCAACTGGTAGAGTTACATGCATTTGCCCCGACCACCGATATACGCGGCAATTTGTCCCGCATGGAACAAACCTGGCAAGAATACAAGCAAACCCTAGTTGGCAAGGCACCCAATAAAGGGGATGCCAAGACCGTATTAAAGCTCAGCGAAAACCTGCTGCAAATGGCTGACGAGGTGACCATGCAACTGGAAAAACATGCCGGTGGCAGCACAGGAAAACTGGTCAACCTGGCGGGCCGTCAACGCATGTTATCGCAACGTCTGGCCAAGCTGTATCAAGCCACAAATTGGAATATCGCCCCGGCCAACGCGGCGGCCACAATCGAAACCACTCGCAAGGAATTCGCCGCTGCCATGCAAACCCTGCAAGCCGCCAGTGGCAGCAATACCCGGTTGAAAGATGAATTGTTACTCGCCCAATCCCAATGGGTCTTCTTCGACACAGCCCTGCACCAAAACAGCGACGGAAAACTGCAACGCCTGTCTGCCAGCAATGTGGCAACCACCAGTGAACGGATACTGGAAGTGATGGACAAGATTACCGTGATGTATCAGCAATTGACTGGTTGACGAAATTTTTACCAGAGTGAAAAATTCGATCATCCATTCAGCCGGAAATTTTCACTCTGCTTGCTGTGAGCTTGCTTTTGGGTTTTGCCATCCAATATGCCTGGTGCTTTGCAAGAATAGTCCCGCAAATTTCATGTCCGTTTCTGGCCAGCCCAAATAAAATTCAAGTCGCATACTTCCTCCATCACCACCCACAAGCGAGGAAGAAATGCATATCAATAGCGAATCAGCCATTTTATATTTTGGCACCCCGGTCATCCTGGTCAGCACCGTCAACGAAGATGGCAGTTTTAATCTGGCACCGATCTCATCCATATTCTGGCTGGGCTGGCGGGCCATGATAGGTGTGGGTTCGACATCACAAACCGCACGCAATCTGAAACGCAATGGTGTCTGTGTATTGAACCTGGCTTCTGTGAATGAAGTGGCTGCAGTTAACCGGCTGGCACTGACCACCGGTTCCGATGCCATGTCGGCCTGGAAGACTGCACGCGGCTACCGTCTGGAAAGAAACAAGTTTGCATTGGCGGGCCTGACACCCCAGGCATCAGAAACAGTGGCAGCACCGCGCGTGCAGGAATGCCTGGTACAGCAGGAAGCTACGGTCGCCGCCATGCATGGCATCGCCGACGACGAAGCCCTGCTGCGCGGTGGCATTCTGACTTTCGAATTGCGCATACAGCGCCTGCATCTGGATGCTTCTATCCTGCTGGATGGCAACCCTGACCGGGTCGATCCCGACAAGTGGCAACCGCTGATCATGAGCTTCCAAAAATTTTATGGCCTGGACAATCAGCAATTGCATCCGTCGACACTATCAAGCATTCCGGAAAAAGCCTACCGCAGCCCGGATGTCGACAAGGCACGCCAGATACTGGCAATCGCTTGAAGCTTACCTCATCATGGAAGCTGTCTTGGGTTTCGATAAGAGTTCGGCAAACACTTGCCAGCGACTGTGTTCATTACCCGGCTGCGACAATTTTTCTACATAGGCCTTGGTCATATCCTGACCAAGGTTGTAGTTGATGACGTAGGAACGATGCCTTTCCATAAAGCGTAAGCGCTGCCTGGACCTGGCTTCGTCCGACAAGGCATATTTCATCAGCATGGCGACGGCGGCCTCGGTGTCGATATCACCATCCAGATAGAGTTTGGCAACCATATTGCCGGCGTAAGACAGCTTTTGCAGCACGGCCTGCACCTGGTAATAATGTTCCACCCTGGCCGGATCGATGCCTGCCAGCGGGAATAGTTGGGCTTTTTCAAAAGCCATCCGCTCTGCATGCGGAAAAGCGACTTCGATACCGTAATTGGCACTGCCCTCAGCCAGAAAAGACATGGGTGAGTACAGCGGGTAGATACTGTATTCGACCCAGCTGTTTTCATTCACCAGGTGTTTTTCAATCAATAAATTGAAGACATGGTGACCGGGGTAGCCTTCATGGCTGGCCAGGTCGATGGCGCGGCTGATGAACATCGGGAAGTCGGTATTCACCTGTATCAGGCTATAGCTGTTTCCCTTGTACCAGTTGTAGGCGCTCCAGACCTGGTCCTTCACATATTCCACCTTGAAGCTTTCTTCTTCCGGCAGGTTGATGTATTTCCTGGTGCGTGCCCGGGCTTCATTGATGGCAGCACTGAAAACGGCATCAAGTTTGTCTTGCGGAATTTCAAATTGCTTGTTGTAGCTGCTCAGGCGCGTATTCAAATCACCATCACCGGGTAAAAGCTGATCGAGTTCAGCCAGGATGGGTTCAAAGTCAGCCGGACTCAAGTCTGGTGAACGGGCATCATACAAGGCCAGGGATTCTTCATTGAAGGACAGTGTCGTCCCCGCTAGGTGGGCGATGTAGGTACGCAAGGCAGCCACATGCAGGCGCAGGAAATCCTGGCGCAACTCTTGTCCGGCCGCTGCTGGTGGCAGGGAGTACGCTTGCCTGGTCAATTCTTCTGCCTGTTGCAAAAGCTCGCTCAGAGGCAATTTTTGACTTTCTGTCTGCCATTCCGGCGGGCCATAATAGGCATCAACATAACCCGGGTCATGCTGGCCAGTGGCAAGGACCAGTTTTACATAGGCTTCGGCAAGCTGATTGAGTGTCATGACATGTCCTGGCTTTAATTTGTTGCAAGTATTTTACTGTGCTTGGACCACACGCATACAGTCAAGTTCAAACCTGCAAAAAATCAGGCTGAATACAAAAATTGACACGCTGTTCGGCTAACACTATATTGCGCTACCGCCCATGATCAAACATCACGAAACCGACCCATGGCGCGACTCTGAGCATAAGAAGCGTCTCACAAGGATGTGGTACTACTAACAGAACAAGAACATACACAAAATTGTTCCAGCAAGGGACCACCACGCCGCGGGGCAATTTTGTGTAAGTCCGACCCAAAATGGAGAACATATGGCTCTGCAGCAACTGGACGAAGCACAGATACGCACCTGGACACGACGCCAAAAAGATCAGTGGTGGTTTGACAATATCTACCAAAAGGATATGGCGCAACTGACCTTGCGCTCGGCGCTGACCGGTTTTTTGCTGGGTGGCATACTGGCGGCTACGGCGCTGTACATCGGTGCCAAGACCGGCATAGGCATAGGTGTCGGCCTGACTTCCGTGATTTTGTCCTTTGCGATTTTCCGTATTCTGCATGGCCTGGGCATCACCTCTGACTACACCATACTGGAAAACAACTGTACGCAATCCATCGCCACTGCGGCCGGATACATGATCAATCCGCTGATTTCCAGTCTGGCTGCATATATGCTGATCACCGGCAAAATCATTCCCTGGTGGCAGATGATGGTCTGGGTCACGGTGGTGGCGCTGATCGGGGTACTGGTCGCTTTTCCGCTGAAGCGCCGCTTTGTCAATGAAGATCAACTCCCCTTCCCGGAAGGCCGCGCCTGTGGCGTGGTGCTCGATTCTTTGTACACCGATGGAGCCGGCAGTGGCCTGTACAAAGCCAAACTGCTGGGCTATACCAGCCTGTTCGCCGGTTTGTACCAGATGATAGTCAGTGATGGCTGGATGCGCCTGATACAGTTCAAGATACTGCGCATGGATAAATGGGCAGGCATGACAGAAGCCTGGAATCTGCCCGAACGTCTGGACACCTATTACTACACGGCTGCCACCAAACTCCACTGGTGGATACCCAACATACTCGGCACTGACATACGCCAGTTGGGCCTGCGCCTGAATCTGGATGTTGCCATGTTCGGCGTGGGTGGCCTGATGGGCATACGGGTCGCCAGCAGCGTCATGCTGGGTGCCTTTATCAACTTTGCATTGCTGGCACCGTGGATGATACAAAAAGGTGATATCGCAGCACGTACCATGCCGAATGGCACCGTGGTCCCTATCTCACGCACCGAGATCGTCAATCAGTGGGGCTTGTGGTGGGGTGTCACCATGATGGTGGTTGGCTCCATGGTGGGCTTGCTGGCCAAGCCCGAACTGTTCAAGGCTGCCTTCAAATCCATGACCGGCAATGGCAACAAGGCTCAAGATACCGGCCCCGATCCCTTGAAAGATATTGAAGTACCGCTGTGGATTTCTTACATCGGTGTGCCCCTGCTGTGTATATTTGCGGCCTGGCTGGTGAACCTGCTGTTCGGCGTTCCTTTCATCATGGCCATGGTCGCCTTCCCGCTGATTTTTGTGCTGACCATCATCTGTATCAATGCCATGGCACTGACTTCCTGGGCACCTATCGGTGCACTGGCAAAGATCACCCAATTCAGCATGGGTGCCATAGACCGCAGCAATCCGGCCAACAACCTGTTGCCAGCCGGCATGACGTCAGACATCGCCTTCAATGCATCGGCCCTGCTGTCTGACATCAAACCAGGTTATATGCTGGGTGGCAAACCCAGGCATCAGGTAATCGGCCATATCATCGGCATTTTTTCGGGTGCGCTGGCGTGTGTACCCTTGTTTTTCCTGCTGTTCCTGCCGCCTGATCACGCAGGCATACGCAGCACGGCCACCATCGTCAGCGAGCAATTTGCATTCCCATCCGCCCTGCAGTGGAAAGGCGTGGCCGAAATTATCGCCAAGGGCATCAGTGGCTTGCCGACTTCTGCCGTCATCGCCATGGCAGTCGCCGGTTTGTGCGCTGCCTTTATTGAAATCACCAATGTCATTACCCGTGGCCGCCTGCCACTGTCTGCCGTGTCCATAGGCCTGGGCGTGGTATTGCCGCCAGAATCCTGCTTCGCCATGTGGCTGGGTGCCTTGATATTCTGGTACATGGGCAAGAAAAACCCGAAACAAGGCACGAAAGA
Organism: Undibacterium sp. Di26W; assembly: GCF_049340265.1. Lineage (NCBI taxonomy): Bacteria > Pseudomonadati > Pseudomonadota > Betaproteobacteria > Burkholderiales > Oxalobacteraceae > Undibacterium > Undibacterium sp. Di26W. The sequence goes on along the minus strand of NZ_JBMPOR010000003.1, from coordinate 24,758 downwards.
ACATACGTTCTGGGTAGAAGGCTGCGAAGCCATCAGTGCCGGCCTGATATCCGGCGCAGCTATCCTGGGCATAGGGAATGCCATTATCAACGTCCTGATGTAAGCCAGGTGCAGGCACTGCCAGATCAGTCAATCTGGCAGTGCCTGCCCTATATGCCAACGTAGTTGATCGCGTTGCACACTGGCTGTCATGACCCAAGCGCCCTCGCCAGATTGACGCGCAACAGGCTTGCGGCAAACAACGCACATAGGGAAAAAACCCATCGCGCCGGTCAAGGCTGCCACTGCACCGCTGATTCCCGCTATCACACTGAAGCCAGATACACCCCAGTTCATCGCCGCCAACACCTGGCATGCCAGACCGGCAACAAATCAAAAAAATTCAACTTTATGGAATTCTTTGACATCCAAAACACCCTTTCATGCGTTATGGATAAAACAGTCCCATTATTTTTAAATTACCCCTTCTGCCGGGAAGAGACAAATGAGTGCAAATCTTCGTTCTGCCCCAGTCCTCAGCATCGCTGCATTGCTGATTGCCACCCTGTTTGTCCAAGCCCCTGCCCGGGCGCAGGATGAGCCGCCAGGGCGGGTTGCCAGGGTCAGCTATTCCTATGGCAATATCAGTTTTGCTGATGCTGGCACCGACAACTGGTCCACGCTGATACCAAACCGCCCCATCGCTAGCGGTGACAGCCTGATGGTCGCGCCATCCGGCAGGGCTGAATTGCATGTAGGCGCGAATGCCGTGCGGCTGCAAGAAGGCTCGCGTATCAGCTTTACCACCCTCAATGATGAAAATACCCAGATCGACATGAAGCAAGGCAGCATGATCTTGCGCGTACGCACGCTGGCGGGTAGAGAAAATTTTGATGTCAGCACACCGAATCTGGTATTTTCAGTGCAAGAGCCGGGTGAATACAGAATCACTGTCAATTCCGACAACAGCACCACCATCCTGGTGCGCATTGGTACCGGCATCGCCTTGGGCGATCGCGATACCATCACCATCCGTGCCGGTGAGCAATCGCGCTTTTCCGGCAGCAATCTTCAGCATACGCAGATCGGTTCTGCACCTCCTCCGGATACCTTCGACATGTGGGCCGCAGACCGTGACCGTGCCGAAGAAAATGTCACGACAGCCCGCTATGTATCACGTGAAGTCATAGGCTATGAACAGCTGGATGATTATGGTGCGTGGGAAACCACAGTCGAATATGGTGCCGTATGGTACCCAAGACAGGTCAGCAGCACCTGGGCACCTTACCGCGATGGTAAATGGGTCTGGGTTGCCCCATGGGGCTGGACCTGGATAGACCGTGCACCCTGGGGGTTTGCACCGTATCATTATGGCCGCTGGGCCTATGTCGGCACGCGCTGGGCCTGGGTGCCGGGTCAGTATCATGTGCATCAGCGCCCTGTCTATGCACCAGCACTGGTTGCTTTTGTTGGCAATAGCAATATAGGCATCAATCCTTCAAATGGTCACCGCAATACACCTGGTGTTGCCTGGTTCCCACTCGGTCCTGGTGAAGCCTATCACCCCGGTTACACGCATAACACCAACTATATACAGAGACTGAATCAGAACGTCGTCATCAACAACACCGTCATCAACAATAATCGCGGTGTGTATGTGAACCAGAATATACGTAATGCCGTCACCGTTGTGCCGACCCAAACCTTTGTGCGTGGTGAGCATGTTTTGCCTGCATCAACCACCAAGGTCATCGTGGAAAACCAGCGCACCCCGGTGGTCACCGAAGCACCTGCCCTGGTGCCCGGTAATAACAACCGCTTTGGCGAAGCCCGTCCACAAAATGTACCGAACGGAGATCAGTACCGTCAAAGAATTTTGAAAAATGCACAGTCACAAGGGGTACCGCAAGGCGCAGGTATCAACGCGCCCATGGGCAATGTCAATACAACTACCCGTCCACAGGACAATGCAACAAACCGCAGCTATGGCAATGGCATATCCAATAACGGCAACAATGCTAACAACCGCCCATCAGTGAACGTAGCGCCGGTACAAACCGCGCCTGCCAATACAGTGACCGTCGCACCGCCAGCCAGTGTCAACGCACCGGTGAATACTAATCCTGCGGTTAACCAAAGACCGGCAGATAACAATACTGGCGTGCGTCAGTACGGTAATGGCGGGCAGAATAATTATGCAGGTCGTCCACAAAACAATGTGCCACCTGCACAAAACCCAGCCCCAACAGTAAGCAATCCGCCTGTCAGCAGCGGCATCGGTGCAACGCTAGGTAATTCAATCAATACACCTGTCCATAGCCCTAACACCAATAGCCCGGCCAATAATGCCATCATGACGGCACCCAATACTCGCCCTGCCGACAATATCGACCGGACACCAAGACAAGGTGGTAGCAGATCATGGGACAATAACGGCCAGGGCGAAACACGCAATGAAAGAGCCGTGGAACGCATGCCGGATCGCCCTGTCGTCGAAAGACCGGCTGAGCGCCCACGCGCCAGCTACACACCACCGGTAGAACGTCCGCCGCAAATGGCACCTGCACCACAGCAACAGCCACAGCCAGCACCACGCGTGGAAGCACGCCCTGCACCTGCACCGGTAGCAATGCCGGCACCGATGCAGGCCCCAGCGCCAGCACCGGCACCAAGAGCAGAAAAACCGAAAGAAAAAGAAGAAACCAAAGCCAAGCAACATGGCTTGAACGAACGCGAACGCTAATCAGTAACGGCAGTGCGGACAACAATGCAGCCCGCAGTAATGATCGCTGCAACATCGGACAGGAGGCAATACGCCTCCTGTTTTTTTTCATGCGACGGCGCTGTCACTGATTCGTCAGCATTGACGCCGTTCAGACCCAGGCCTGTCATCGGCCAATGAAATGCAATGATGTGGTGTCCGCTGCACTTTGGCACAAGCGCTGACAATGTTAGGACTTACGCAAAACTGTCCCAGCAAGGCTAACGCTTTTAGGAAACCTCCCTTACAGGGGAGGGCCGTTACGTCGGCAGGCAACATGTTGCCTGAAACCCCGACTACACCGTAGCGACGAAGACAGTACTTTAGTACGCGGCTCCTAGGAGAGGAGCTGCAACGCAGCTGGGGCAGTTTTACGTAAGTCCTAAATGTTTTACCTGTGCTGCTACCGCTATTTACGTAACTGTTGTAAATTCTGATTACGCTAATTTTCAGATTCTTTCGATCTGGCGATATTTTTTTCACAATAACATGCCGTTCCATCATGCTTGCTGCATCACTCCACATTTTGTCTTCACGCCAGCGCTTGCGCCATGCCTGTGCCATGCTGGTATTTTCTTGCGTGGTTTGTCTGCTATGCACGCACACGCATGCGCGGACCCAGGCACAAGAACTGCAAATCTTTACTGAAGACTGGCCACCCATCAGTTTTGGCAGTGGTTCCAAGGCCGAAGGCATGGCAGTGGAAGTGGTGCATGCCATGCAGGCACATATGGGCAGTAATCAGCCTATCCAGGTCGTACCCTGGGCACGCGGCTACAAAGCCTTGCTGGAAGAACCGAATACCCTGTTATTCACTGTAGGCAGATCAGAAGAGCGCGAAAAGCTCATGGTCTTGCTTGGCCCCATCGCCATCTCGACCACGTCTTTATATACGCGCAAGGGGAATGCCGCACGGCTGTACAGCATGGGTGATGAAATACAGAAACTCAAGGTGGGTGCCTATCGTTCCAGTATCTTCGCAGATACCGCGCGCAAGAAAGGTTTTCAAAACATAGAACAGGCACCGACACCACAAATCATTGCCAATATGTTGCTGGCCAAACGTTTTGATTTATGGGTGGAAGGTAGCCTGGTGGTTTCTTCTGTGCTGAAGGACATAGGCCATACTGCTGACGATGTCGAAAAGGTTAAAGTTCTCGATAGCCTGGAACTGTATCTGGCTTTTTCTACATCCACTTCAGCAGCCACCATCAAGGCCTGGGAAGATGCCTTGCGCTGGCTGAAGAAGGAAGGCCAATTCGCCCGCATCCATCAAAAATGGCTGCCGAACGAGCCCCCACCAATGGCCGTCATAAGGCTGGACCCGCCTGGCAAACCCTGAACTTGGCCTCAGGCCATGACGATATTTTCCAGATTAAAAGAAAAAGGCGTGGAATTGGGACCTGGCCCACCGCCGGTCATGACAATGTCCGCACTCGCTATACCTAGCAGTGACAATTCAGTATTGATATCCGAAATAATGGCTGAGTTCATGACCTCACCTTGCACTATCTGTGAAACTACGCCTATCCAGATTGTTGGCTTGAATTCAAACACTGCTTTTTGCTCCGGAGCAATGGAAGTTTTAGTTGCCAGCAATTTCCCACTTTTATAAATGGATGCATTGATAGCACCTTTCGACAATTCATTACGGACTTGTACTTCCTTGGGGCTGGTGCCATTGCCAGAAGGAAGCAGCCTGTCACCGGAAGTCGTGAACGCCATACTAAATAGATCGCCAGTCTTCGCGGCTAGCTGCGGCGAATAGTTGCCCCATGAATCGCTGGCACAAACATACATGCTCATGGGAAAAGTAAATGGGTAGTTGTCACCAACACCGCAGTATCTGATGACCATCCAGGCAACGGACAATTCGTCAAAATTTGCCACATTTTTTTGGAAGATGACGATTTCTGAATTATTAACGTCATTCGAATTGTTGATAAAATTCAGTTGAATATCCATGTCAGGTCCTTTGATTTTAAGGTGAGGTTTTGGTGTAAATAGCAGCATTAGCATGGCAGGCAGGATGCATGGAATACCCGCCCACAAACCTCGAAGACAATAACATATTTTCAACTTTCAAAATTAAAATTTACTCGTCTGCCACTCACTTCTTTTCCAGATAGTTCAAGACAACAAAGCCACCAGCGCCGTTGGATGAATATGCCAGCCCATTAATCCCGCCAGGCCCATCAGCACACCAAAGCCGGTAGGTACCAGCGTCACGAAATACAGCCAGCGCTGCCTGGTCAATGCCGTCACCGCCAGTAAAGAAATCGCAATCGCCAGTAAGGCATCTGACAAGTCAAACTGGTCATCCTTGTAATTGGCATTGTCATAATCGACCTGGTCTTGCTCGGCCTGTTTTTTTAGTTCTTCTTTTTTCTCGTGCTGTTCTTTGCCCAATTTTGCATAGCTGTCGATGGCAGCCTGATAGTCCGCCTTCTGGTCTGCAGGCACGTTTTTGGCTGCAAGGCGTAATTGCAATTCGGTTGACTTGGCCAATTCTTCCCGCATGTTCCTGGCCTGGTAAAACGCCCAATGATCGATCTTGTTGGCCTGTGATTGCTGCATGGCCTGGACGATATTGTCATCCTTGACCTTGCATATACCCATGAAGGTCGCCAGCAAAGCGACCGTAATCGCTACCATAATGTTCAACTGGTGGATGATCTTGTTTTGCTTATCGTCTTTCTGATCTTCCGTCAGTTGTTCCACGGTTTCAATAGGGTCTATGTCCATCTTTTTTCCTTACACAAGTTAGGTTAAACATCGAAGCATCAGTATCAAGTATTAAGTATCAAGTAAAAGTATCAAAAGCTGTTTGCTATTGCAGCCAATTACATAACTAATTTGTCTGGCGCAGCGACATCAGGCGACGTCCGTCACGCACAGTCTGGTACAACAGATATATGGCATATACCAGACAAGCCAGGCGTATGACCCTGTCCAGTCTTTGCAGATCAAGAATGGCCGGTACGCCCGTATTCACGATCAATGCATCAAGCTGGCTGAATAGCAGAAACAGCAGGGCATACAACACATTCTGTACCATGTTAAGGCGTAATTTCAAGCTACTCCAGACTGGCTGGAATACACACCATATACTGAACAGCACAGATGCGCATAATAGTATCGTCATCCACGGCAAATAAACCGACATAGCGGACGAAAAATCCACCCGCAGCTCTTGCAGACCCTGCACCGACATCCATAGCTTATGCCAGATCAGCAGCAGCACAAAGCCACAACTTGCCAGATCGGTCACCAGATCGCTGCCGCGTATGTGTTGCCAGTCATAGCGCTGGTCTGGCAAATTCTGGACACGCCAGTCCTTTTTGACGGTCCAGTAAGACAGTGCGCCTGTTTGTGCCCCAACATAAAACAGCAAAGTCACTATCATGAAAATCCAGGTCGCCTGATCGATAAAACCTGCCAGCAATTGCAGCAATGCACGCATGATCCTGTCATGTCCGGCTTGCATGAAGAGCGCCGCACTTTTCAGGCTTTGTAGCAACAAAGCTATCCCCATGCCGTAGCTGAGCACCTGCCTGTAGACAGGCATCAGCTCGGCGCTGACCAGCGGCATTTCCGGTGCATAGCCTGCTGCCACTCGCGCCGGATGGCCGAGTTTTTCCAGGATGGCAGCAACCTCGTCCTGAGTTGCTTCCCTGCCGGTCTGTTCATGAATGGCATCCAGTTGATCGAGGATATTCGCCTGCAATTCACGTCCTATGTCTTCCCGTTGCTGTGCAGGCAGTTCCTGTTTGACTGCCTGTATATATTTTTGCAGCAGATTCATTTGCCGGTCTCCAAAATAGTGGCCAGTGCGCCATTGAGCAATTGCCATTCCTGCGTCAACTTCTCCAGTAATTCCACACCCTCGGGCGACAGGGCGTAGTAACGCCTTTCCCGGCCTTCGCCCTGTTGCCATTCGCTGTTCAGCAAGCCCTGATCCGCCAGCCGCCTCACCAGGGGGTATAAGGTCCCCTCATCCATGTCTATGCCATGCTCCAACAAGGATTTGCGCAAGGAGTAGCCATACTGGGCCTGCCGCAACGAAGCCAGCACCGCCAACACCAGTGCGCCTCGCCTTAATTCCAGACGCATTTTGTCCAGACGGTCTTCTGACATGCCGTATTCCTTCCTGTTTTCCACATACTGTGTACCACACAGCATAATACTATGCGCCACACAGTAAAAATACAAGGTCTTTTTCATACTACCTCTGATACCGCTCAATCAGTTTGAATCCCCGCTATCCGGGATTCGTCAGAATTTTTTTGCTTTCGTCGGAAAATGCAAGACGAAAGCCGCGCAGGCAATTATTCTTGGCAACAATTACAAACAAGAAGGAAACAAGCATGTTTACGACTATCTGGTTTATCGTACGGGCCAGTTTTGGCTGGAGCCTGCTGATCCTGTTCAGCACGATATTTATCGTCAACGTGGTTTTCAGAAATCACATGCCGGAAGAAATCATTTTCCTGCCTCTGGCTGGGGTAGCGCTGGTGATGGGTATCAGTTTTTCCCATGTGCGCAGGGTGCGTCTGATTGCCAGCCAGGTGGATGCGGGTACCCTCGCCAACCGCCAGCGTCGCCAGATAGAAATCCCGCTGGAAGCGAATGAGGCATTTGAACTGGTGGATGCCGCCATCCGTGAATTGCCGGGAGCGGAAGATACCGACAGCGCCAAAGACAGCCTGCAGATACGTGCCAAAATCAAACGCATAGACCCCTACCAGGCAAATTTTGTCGATGAATTAAAGATGCTGGATTTTCTGGCGACCAAGCGTAACCAGATCCTGGCGACGATCACCCCCGGTGACGGTATCGGTAGCCTGACCCTGATTTGCGAACCGGAACGCCCGGCCTGGACCGATTTATTCCTGGTCGATAATGGAACAAACCTGGAAAATGCAGAAGCCGTCACCCGCGCCATCACCCGTCGCATCGCCGAGCGCAGGCGCAAGGAAAAAGCCAGCGCCACGCAATCCGTCACGGAAAAAGAATTGACCGTGGCCAAGCTGAATCTGCTGCATGCCCAGGTGGAGCCGCATTTTCTGTACAACACCCTGGCTAGCGCACAATTATTGACGCGGGCTGACCCGGCGGCGGCTGATCAGATGCTGGGAAACCTGATCACCTACCTGCGTCATTCACTGCCACGCACTGAAGATACCGCTTCGACCATAGGTGAAGAGCTGGAACGGTCGATCGCGTATCTGGACATCATGAAGATACGCATGGGCACACGCCTGAGCATACAAATCCAGGTGCCGACAGAATTGAAAACCCTGCCCTTCCCCATGATGATGTTGCAAACCCTGGTAGAAAACGCCATCAAGCATGGACTGGAGCCCAAGACTGGCGGCGGCACTATCTGGATCATCGCCAGACAGCATGAAGGCAATGTTGCCGTCACTGTCGCCGATGACGGCAATGGTCTGGGTACAGAAATTGGCGGCACCGGTATCGGCTTGAAGAATGTCCGTGAACGCCTGCGTCTGGCGTATGCGAATACCGCCAGTTTTGTACTGGTCGGCAATTTCCCTACGGGAGTGGCTGCCACCATCACCGTGCCTGTCATCAAGGAAGATGCGGCCGAAAAAGGAGAGCAACATGCCTAAGTGTGTCATCGCCGAAGATGAAAGCCTGTTGCGTGAAGCACTGTTGCAACAACTGAGCCTGGCCTGGCCGGACCTGGAAATTGCTGCTGCCTGCGATGATGGCGGCAGCGCCCTGGAAGCAATCGCCAGCCACCAGCCGGATGTGGTGTTTCTCGATATCCGCATGCCGGGCCTGAGTGGGCTGGAAGTGGCTGCCGCCATGACCGAGATCAGTCCGCGTAGCCAGGTCGTGTTTGTCACCGCCTATAACCAATACGCGATTGATGCCTTTGAAAAAGGCGCGGTGGATTACCTGCTCAAACCGATCACTCAGGAACGCCTGTTGGCCACAGTCAAGCGTCTGCAAATGCGCGTCCTGACTGGTGCCACTGACTTGCAGGCGATTACCAACCTGGTGCGCCAGCTAAGCGGTGGCCCGGCCGATGTACCCAGGCCGGCACCACTGGTTTGGATTACCGCCAGTGTCGGCACAGAAACCCGGCTCATCATGGTGGATGATATTGCCTACTTCCAGGCAGACAGCAAATACACCGTGGTCATGACCGCCGAAGGTGAATCCCTGCTGCGCAAACCGATACGCGATTTGCTGCAAGCGCTGGACAACAGCATGTTCAAGCAGATACACCGGTCCACTATTGTGAACATGCGGGCCATCGCTTCCATCACGCGGGATGACAGTGGCAAGGGGCTGGTCCGACTGAAGACGCGGCCAGAAACCCTGAGTGTCAGCCAGCCTTTCATGGTCTTGTTCAGGAATATGTGAATACCATGCGATTCTTCGATGGGCACGCCTGGTTACGGGCAGGCAAATCCCTGCTGGCCCTGTCCGCCACTGTCAGTCTCAAGGTGCTGGATCAGCAGGACAGCAATGGCAACTACCTGTATGCACGTGGCCGCCACAAATATTTTGGCATAGGTGCATTGGTCATCTTCTTTGCGCTGTTTTCCGGTTATGGCATGGCCCATATGCTGGCCAGCATGGTGAATGTCAGCAGCAGCGGTGCCAATGGTGCAATTGTTGCGGGCTGCCTGTGGGCCATGTTCCAGTGGTGTCTGGAACGCCAGATGATCATGTCCATTCATTCCGACAGCTCTTGGGTCAGCAAAGCCATCGGTATCAGTTGGCGCAGCCTGCTGGCCATGCTGTCTGCCATCACCATGGTGTACCCCTTCTTTGTTGACAGCAACCGGGCTGAAATTGATGTCAAGGTAGGTGAAATGACACGCACGCGGCTGATACAGAATCTACAGACTGCACAGACAGCAACAGGTTTGCCGGTATTACAGCAAAGCCGTGCCGACCTGGATGAAAAACTGCACAAGGCAGAAGATGCCATACGCAGCGACCCGCCCCAACTGGCAGAAATGCGCAAGCAATGGAGCATCTGCCGTGAGCGTGCCCGTGACGAAGAACGCAAAGGCTTGAAGCAAATTGCCGCCTGGCAGCAGGCATTGGCAGGCGTCATCTCCGGCAATCTGGAAACAGCCTCGCTGCAGCAAAAAATCACTACCATGCAAAACCGCATCCAGGCTGGCAAAGCCCGCTGCCAGCAGCAAGAACAGGAAATCAACAGTAGTGTATTGGCCTGGAAGAATGAGAAAATCGCAGAAAAAGTACAAGTAGCCACAACCCTCAAACAAACCCAGTCCAGCATCAGCAAAGCACAGGACCGCAGTGAGATACTGGAACAAAAACAGACCGCAAAAATAGAAGCGGCGGCGGCATCCGGCTTTGCGGCCGATTTTGCTGCCACCTGGCAAATGCTGCAGGATGACCAGTATCGTCGCCTGCAATTTATCTGGTGGCTGCTCTGGTTCCTGACCATAGAAATGGTCGCCATCATCGTCAAGTTCAGTTCGCATACGGATGTCGATGCAAAACTGAATAGCGATGAAGAATTGATCAAATTCGATATCGGCCAAAGCACACAGATGCGCCGCGCCGAACTGGCACTCAGGCAATTACATCATGCAATGAATATCAGAGGGCAGCAGGCAGCACTGCAAGCCGATGAAGGCAAAAGCGCAGCAGCACTTGCCACCCTGCAGCGACTTCAGGAACTGGAAAAACAGACAGAAACCGGTAGTGGTCAGTCTTTTGAATCACGGCAGATGCTGCAACAAACCATCAGCGCCATTCATGCCAGCTTTGCAAGACTATTGCTGGCAAAATAAGGGGCTTGGCAAGTTACAGCATGGTTTATTAAAAGTAAGTGTGTCCGGCAATTGTGTCCGTGGTGTCCGGGGTGTCCGCCAGTGTCCGGCCTGGCGAAGCTGGGCGGACAGCCGGGCGATGTGAAAGTTCCATCAACTTGCTGTTTTTATGGGATTTTTTTATTTTCAGACCATGGCACAATCCTTGCAAAACACGGTAACAGGTGCAAGTATACAATTGCCATAAAATTATTTTTCAATCGGGGATGCAGGCAAAATGAAAAACATACTCATTGTTAAGCTGACATGCGCAACGCTTTTGTTGGCCACCCTGTTGCCAGCGTCAGCACGTCAGCCCTTGCCAGTCACGCAGCAGGACGCGCAATTGATTTCCTACTTCAGGTCGTATGCACCAGCCGCTGAAGTCATGATCAAGAAATCGGATACCGGCATACCGGCCAATAGCGACACCACCGGCATGGAAAAAAATGCTGCCTCCAAGAAAGCATCCGCCACAGGCAACGCAACTGATGGCGACAGGCAAGGCAGAATGAATGAGGCTGGCCTGCGCGATGACCGGCTGGTGATGCCGCCAGCGCCACAATTACCTCAGTAAAGTTTTCCACCATGTAGCTTCAATCTGCGGTTTCAATGCGTGGCACCACCGGCAATGACCATGTCTTGCCGGGTTTTCAAGATCGTTTCCAGCACATGTACCAGGGCTGTCTTCATCATGTCCAGCGGCATGCTGGCTGCCCCAGGGTGGGCAATGGCCTGCTCTGGCAGATAGGGAATGTGGATAAAACCGGCCGCCTGCACATCGTCCATCTTTTTTGTCATATGCATGAGGCCATAAAACACATGATTGCAGACATAGGTGCCGGCCGTCTGTGACACCGTGGCCGGTATGCCGCTCTGCTGCAAATCATGCACGATGGCCTTGACCGGCAGGCTGCTGAAATACGCTGCCGGGCCATCACTGATCACCGGCACATCAATTGGCTGGGCACCGGCATTGTCGGGAATACGCGCATCATCCACATTGATGGCAATACGTTCGATGCTGATTTCGGCACGCCCACCCGCCTGGCCCAGGGCCAGCACGATGGCTGGCCGGTGCTTTTTCAAGGCCGCTTCCAGCATGTGCAAAGAACGATGAAATTCGCAAGGCAACAAAACACTGACGATCTGATGCTGTTCACCGATCAGCAATCCTTCCAGCTTGCGCACCACTTCCCATGAGGGATTGCTGGGTTCGCCAGCAAAGGGGTCAAACCCGGTCAGTAGTATGCGCTTCATAGGCACCTCATGCAGATGAAAATTCGGATGGAAATTCAGATGAAAATTCAGGTAAAAATTCGGGTGGAAATTCAGGGAAAGACAAAATAATGTATCAGCAGGATATTACACACCAGCACCAGCAAGGCGGTTGGTATTTGTGTCTTGATGACCAGGTACTTGTCTTCCAGTTCCAGTAAGGCCGCCGGCACAATATTGAAATTGGCCGCCATCGGCGTCATCAGGGTACCGCAATAGCCAGAGAACATGCCTATCGCCACCAGCGCCGCCGGATGAGCATGGTGCTGATTGATGAGGAAGGGCAAGGCGATCCCCGCCGTCATCACCGGGAAAGCCGCAAAGGCATTGCCCATAATCATGGTGAACAAGGCCATGCCACCACAATACATGACAATCAGGGTAAACCGGCTGTCCGGGTTGATGAACAGATTGACGATGGCTTGTATGGATTGTCCTGTCTTTGCTGCCACAAAGACACCACCCAGCATGGCCAGCATTTGCGGCAATATCAGCGCCCAGCCTATGGCATCCACCAGGCGGCGTGATTCTCTTACTGCCTGCAAGGGTGTACTGCGCGTGTACCGGCAAGCGACGGCCAGGGCTGTCAGGCAGGCGATGCAAAGCGACGTCAGCGTCAGGTTCTTTTGGTCCAGCAAATACCAACTTCCCATTTGTGCATCCTTCACCACCACGGTAAGTATGACGGTGATGACGGGTATGGTCAGTGCTGGCAGAAAAATCCAATTGCCCAGCTTGCTCAGTGCGGCCAGGCGTTGCGGCCGGTCTGCATCGACATGACTACCCTTGCCCAGCCAGTTCATCCCCGCCAGCACCGCCATGACAATGACACCTACGCCCGTTACTTTATAGGTCACAGATTTGCCCAGTGTCGCCAGCATCAGGTCGCCACACAAAAAACTGATGCCGAACAGGCCCCAGAACAGCGCGGTGGTGTAGCGGCGTGGATTGCTGTGGTCGCGCAGCGTCATGTATGCCACCAGCATGACGACGATGCCGATCAGGTAAAACACCAGATTGATGCTGATGATGACATTCATGACGACAAGTCCTGCTTGTCACCATGAATGCCATCGTCAGCAACGTCGGCTATATGACGGCTTTGTTCTGTCACACGCCAGGCATGGATGTCACGCGCAATCGCCGCATCCAGCCGCGACAGGCGAAACAGGTGGATCAGCAGTGCACACAGCGCAGTCGGTATGCCCCACATGCCTATGGTTAGCGGCTCCACACCCTGAATACCGTTTTCCTTGAGGAAGGCACTCATCAGCAATACCGCACCAAAGGCAATGAAAATATCTTCGCCAAAGAACAGGGCAACATTGTCACAGGCGGCGGCGTGGGCTGCTATGCGGTCACGTATGGTTGCGGGCAAGTCGCCATGCTGGTTGCTGGCCGCCGCTTCGGCCATGGGGGACAACAGCGGCCGGACAGTTTGTGCCTGCCCGCCCAGGCTTAACAACCCCATCGCTGCGCTGATTTCACGCACCACAAAATACAGCATCAATATTCTGCCAGTGGTAGCGCTGCGTATACCAGCCACCCAGGCCTGGGCACGCTCGCGCAAACCACCTCTTTCCAGCAAACCGATCACCGGCAATATCAACAAGGCACTTGCCAGTTGACGGCTATTGAAAAATTTCTCACCAAAAGTTTCCAGCAGATTGCCAAAATCCATGCCTGTCGCCAAGCCCGTCACCAAACCAGCCGCAGTCACCACCAGCAGGGGATTGAAACGCAAAGCAAATCCCATGACCACAAGGGGTATGCCTATCAATGGCAACATCAGTGACAACAATGACGCCAGGTCCATGCTTGCTCCCTCTATGAAACATATTTGGAATTTATTTTATTAGCCCTTACGCAAAACCGCCCCAGCTGCGTTGCAGCTCCTAGCCGTACCGAAGTACTGTCTTCGTCGCTGACGCCTTGCTGGGACACTTTTTGCGTAAGTCCTATTTACAAAACCCGGTATGCCAATCTGTCCAACCGGGTACGACTGAGGCGACTTAGCAATTTACGTACCGGATCGGGGTAATCAGTCAGTTTTTCCAGCTCGCGATAATGCAGGAGCTGGCTGGTGTTTTCCATGATGCTGTTCAGTTCCTGCTGCCTTTGTGCCAGCAACAGCAATTGCGGATCATGAATCAACAAGGCATTTTCCAGGTCCAGGCGAAAAGCCCGGGGGTTCAGGTTATTGCCTGTCATCAGCGCATAGTGCTTGTCTATCCACAAACCCTTGAGATGGAAACTATTGTCAGCATCTTTCCACAAATGCAGTTGCAACTGCTGGCTGGCAATTGCAGCCTGATGGGCTTTGGCAAAGCGCCGCAGATTGACTTCATACAGATACGGCAAGGCGGCTATTGCCTTGAAAGGCTGGTCAGGCGGGATGAAAAAGTCATTGGCGGTTTTGTCACCAACAATAATGCTGATACGCACACCACGTTTCAGCGCACGATTGATTTCGCGTGTCACCGTCAACGGGAAATTGAAATACGGGGTGCAGATGCTGATCTGTTGACGGCTGGCTGCCAGCAACTGACATATCACTTTATTCAAGGGATTATTTTTGCCCACACCCACCAGCGGGGTCACACTCAATTGCTGCGTGCCACTTTCGTTGTCGGCCACATGACAGTCATAACGTGCACGTTTCAACTTCTCGCGGAATTGCTTTATTTCACTGCGTATGCTGCGCGTGGCGGGGATCTCTGGCATATCCAGCCTATGCACTGCGGCTGCCGACAGCAGGTGTTCACGAATAAACTGCACCATACAGTTGGCCAGGACCTTGTTATGCACCAGCAGATAACGGTCATGCCGGTATTTATCCTGCTTGTGCAGGTAGACATTATTCAGGCTGGCACCGCTGTAAATGACTTCATCGTCGATGACAAAGCCTTTCAGGTGTAAGACGCCGAATAATTCCCTGGTCTGCACCGGGACGCCATACAGCGCCACCGCATAATGATTGGCCTTGCTGATGGCCTGATACCAGGCCGCATTGCCACCACTCTTACCGGCACCGATCAAGCCTCTTTGCGCCCGGTGCCAGTCAACCAGCACCGCAATATCCAGCGCCGGCCGAGCGGCCTTGGCTGTGTACAGCGCCCACAGGATTTCTGCCCCGGCTTCATCATTTTGCAGATACAGGCTGCACAGGTAAATCCTGTGTTTAGCACTGGCAATTTTGCTCAGCAACTCCCTACGATATTCAATTGCCGTGTGCAGGGTACGCACAGACTCGGGCTGCAAAGGAATGCCAGTCAGATGCGTGAAATCAGAAGTGGATTTTAATATGCGCATGAGTATCCATTGCTGCCAGTGAAAAACCTGATGATGGTATCACTGTTACAGTCCACTAAAGCCTGCCAACAACAATTAACGGAACAGATGCGCCAGTCTGAAAGTAGAGCCACGCCCCAGTTGTTCAAAGCTTTTTGCCAGCCAGGCTTCAGCACACAGTCGCCCTTCTGCATGCAGGCTATGCAAGAAGGCCGGACTGGCATTCATTTTGCTGTGAGAACTCAACTGGCTCATCAGCTCTGGCGCGGCGATCATGTGCATGTTCAGGCGACGCAAGCGACGCTCCAGCTTGCCCAGGGCCAGCCAGCCACGTTCAGCCTGGCGTTTGGCCAGCATCAGACCCTGCATCTCGGTATGGAAGGTGGAACTGAAACCCATTTCTGTCAGTCGCTGCCAGATTTCAGTCGCCGATGTTGGGGTATGTGATTGTGCCTGCGCATGCAGCAATATGACCACAATGTCGCGCGCCATGCTCTGGTGCACCAGGGGAAACAGGGGCGGGTTGGAAGTCAGGCCACCATCCCAATACGCTTCACCGTCAATTTCCACCGCCCTGTGTACCATGGGCAGGCAGGCCGACGCCAACAACACATCCAGGCTCAATTGGCGGTTACGAAACAGTTTCAGGCTGCCGGTGCTGACATGGGTCGTGGCAATGAACAGTTTGATGCCTTCCTGCCTGCGCAGGCCATCAAAATCGATCTGGGCAGCCAGGATGTCACGCAAGGGATTGATATCAAAGGGATTGAGCTGATAAGGCGAAAAGAAGCGGGTCAGCGCAAACATATGCTTCATGGCGGCAGGAATATCAGATTGCGCGGCAATATCTGCCGCAAAGCCGTATTCTTCATGAGGCATGCTAAAGGGCGAGCTGTTGGCGACACTTTCCCAGAAAGTTTTCAGGGCCAGCCTGGCACCTTCGCGCCCACCTTGCAGGTAACCATGTGCCAGTACCACCGCATTCATGGCCCCGGCGCTGGCACCGCTGATGGCTTCTATGCTGATGCGTTCATCTTCCAGCAGGCGGTCGAGTACACCCCAGGTCAATGCACCATGCGAGCCGCCACCCTGCAATGCCAGTGAAACCTGTTTCTTTGTCAAAGCAGCTCCCGTCAAGGTCGTCACATAGAGCAAGATTAAAACAGCGAATTGACTACACTATGACGGATGAAGTGATTACCAGCAAGTCTTAAGAACCTGTTTACGATCTTACTGCGCGGGCGTGATCGGGGCTCATGCGCTGCTCAAAATGCTCATGTACTTAGAGTACATTCCGCTTTTTGCGCTGCTCTTCACTCCCGCTGACGCTCGCTCGCTACAGATCGTAAGCAGGTTAAGGCCGTCGACACCAGACTTGCCAGCGTTCCTTGCCTTCAAAAACAGCAATCGAATCACCGACTGCACTGTCTTGTAGCAATTCAAAAAACGGTTCCATCAAACGGTGAAAATCATGACTGTTGATACTGAAAGGCGGACCCTTGGCCGCCGCATCTGATGCATCCACTGCATCGTCATGAAAGAAATACCCCGCCAGCAAGGCCCCTGCAGGCAATAGAGTGGCCCAGCGCCTGACGATATCGGGCCGCATTTCTCGTGGCAAGGCGCAAAAGAAAGCACGTTCATAAATCAGATCCAGTGGCTGCGCTGGTGTGTAGCGAAAAAAATCGGCTTCAATGACATGCTTGCCCCAAGCACCTATCGCGGCTTTGGCGCTTTGCACCGCCGCCGGGGAAAAATCTATGGCTGTCACATCCCATCCAGCCTGGGCCAAATAAGCCGCTTCATACGCATTGCCACAGCCAGGGATCAGGGTATGCAGGGCTTGTGGTGCCGCCTGCACGAATGCCTGCAGGGTAGCCGGTACATTGCCCTTGTCCCATGGTGTGAAATTCTTTGCAAAGCGCTCATCCCAGAAATCCGGATTACGCGGGTCGCGGGTCAGAAACGCAGGCATGCCAAGAAGCGACTCAGTGAGTAAAATGGAAATGCAATAACAGTAGTGCCACGATGATGCCAGAAAACAGGCAGGCACCAAAATACACGAGAATACGCAACATGCGGTTGGTACGGCGCTGTTCGCTCAACAGTGCCATCAGCATGTCGTCACTGCGGGGAGGTTCACCAGCACGTACCAGGGCCTGATGCGCAAGGCGTGGCAACTGCGGGAAGATATGGCTGTAACGCGGTGCTTCTGCCTTCAGCTTGTCCAGCAGACCACGCCAGCCTATCTGCTCGCTCATCCAGCGTTCCAGGTAGGGTTTGGCGGTTTTCCACAGATCCAGGTCCGGGTCCAGTTGACGCCCCAGGCCCTCGATATTCAGCAAGGTTTTTTGCAGCAGCACCAGTTGCGGCTGCACTTCAACATTGAAACGGCGCGAAGTCTGGAACAGGCGCAGCAAGACCTGGCCAAAAGAAATATCTTTCAAAGGCCGGTCAAAAATCGGTTCACAACAGGCGCGTACTGCCGCTTCGAGTTCATCGACACGGGTTTCCTTGGGTGCCCAGCCTGATTCGATATGCGCTTCAGCTACCCGCTTATAATCACGACGGAAAAAAGCCAGGAAATTTTGCGACAGATAATCCTTGTCGAAATCATTCAGCGTACCGACGATGCCAAAGTCGAGCGCAATATAACGACCCAGCGTAGCTGGTGCAGTCGATACCAGGATATTACCGGGGTGCATATCGGCATGGAAGAAACCATCGCGAAACACCTGGGTAAAGAAGATGGTCACACCATCGCGCGACAGCTTTTGCAAGTCAACGCCCGCTTCGCGCAGCTTGTCCAGTTGCGAGATCGGTATGCCTTGCATGCGTTCCATCACGATGACTGAAGACGAACAATAGTCCCAGTACATTTCTGGCACCAGCAGTAAATCCGAATCAGCAAAGTTGCGACGCAACTGGCTCCCATTGGCAGCTTCACGCATGAGATCAAGCTCGTCATGCAGGTATTTATCAAACTCGGCCACGACTTCTTTGGCCTTGAGTCGACGGCCATCGGCCCACAGGGCTTCCAGCCAGCCGGCAGCAATCTGCATCAGGGCGACGTCATCATCGATGGCTTCTTTCATGCCGGGGCGCAGTACCTTGACGGCGACTTCGCGGCCATCTTTCAGTGTCGCGAAATGCACCTGGGCGATGGATGCCGACGCCACCGGAACGCGTTCAAAACTGGCAAACAACTGATCAGGATGTGAGCCCAGGGATTTCTTGATTTGTGCAATCGCCAGGTCCGGGTCAAATGAAGGTACGCGGTCTTGCAGGCGCGCCAGTTCATCGGCAATGTCTGGCGGCATCAGGTCACGCCGGGTAGACAGCACCTGGCCAAATTTGACGAAGATCGGGCCTAGCTCTTCCAGCGCTTTGCGCAAGCGCTCACCGCGAGGCGCTGACAGGTCGCGCCAAAACAGCAGGAGGTCAATAAAACGAGCAGTACGTGGAACGGCCAGGCCGGAAATCGCAATTTCATCGATGCCATATTTGATGGCAATACGAATAATCTTTGCCAGTCTGAGAAACTTCAATATCATCCGCGCATCCTTTCCAGTTTTTCGATGCGCTTGATCAGACGCTCGACATCATCCCGCGTCTTGCTGACTTCGGTACTCATGCCCTGCACGGCCACAGGTCTGACCAGCATGGGGTTTTCTTCCAAAAAATATTCGGCCAGATTTTCCTGAATTTTCTGATGGGTTTCCAGTGCGGTCTGATGGATGGCTTTGGCCAGGCCAACCATGCGCACGGCAGCGATGTCACCAAACAGTTTGCTCAGGTCTTCTTCTGCTTCCCAGCGCAAATTCTGGCTCAGGCTGGAAATGGTATTGGCAAACTCGGCATCGCCTTCTATGCGTACATAGGAAAATGCGCGCTCGCGGTTTTGCGCGATCAGTGGCAAATCACTGAGTTTGATATGGATGGTGACCTGGGGTACGGCATCCGCCGCGGCAGTTTCCAGCAAGCCATCGGCACCGACTTTCAGGCGCACCTGCATGGTCTGCAAGTCGATGCAGGCAATATGGCCGGCATGAGGCAGAAGTTTGTTCCTGGCCCAGCTTTCCTGTGCCAGCAAATGATTGATAAAGGGAGCGATGGGGATCATGTTCAAATCAGGGCTGTCGCAAAATAATCCTGGCAATGGCGCTGCTTAAGCTTCCAAATAAGTGTCTAAATAAGTGTCTAAATAAGTTCAAAGGAAGTTGTCAACTAATCTGCCAAATAAGCTGCCAAATAAGCTGCCAATGAAAAAGCCGTCCAGCAAATGCGGACGGCTTCCAGTTTAACAGCTTATCGCAGCAAGCATGGCTGCGCCACATCAAACTTGCTTACATCTGTTGAATACCTGCCAGTACCCAGCCGCCCTGACCATTGACTGGTTTGGACAGATTCCACACTTCCGTGAAGGCTTCTGTCGGTGCGCTTTGAGATTCCTTGATCATGCCGGTGAACTTGATACTGGCCAGATGATCGGCGCCAACGGTTTCCACGCCCAGCAAGTCTGCATTCAGGGTCACGACATCGGTCACATTGGCAGATGCGCCACGTTCCTGTATCTGCAATTTCAGTTCGGCATACATTTCTGCCGTTGTGAATTCACGCAAGTCATTGATGTCTGCCTTGTCCCATGCGGCTTGCAAACGGATGAAATAGCCTTTGGCATTGCGCAGGAAGCCAGGTACGTCAAAGTCAGCAGGCACAGTCCAGTTGGCATTCGTATCTGCAGCAGAAGCCGCATTACCCTGGAAAGCCATAGGCTCCTGGCGTGAACCAATTTCCGGCGTGCTGGATGGCATACCTGCATAAGCAGGCTGATTAAAACCTGGTGCCGCGCCCCCGGCATTCTTGTTGCGGAACAAGCGGATCACGAAGAAAATCGCAAAACCGATCAAGGCAAAAGTCAGCAAACTACCCAGCATGCTGGCAACTGCGCCACCCAGGCCAAAATGCGACAAGGCTGCGCCCAGCAAGGCACCACCTATGAGGCCGCCGACGATGCCCTTCCATGGGGAAGATGGCTTAGGCGGGATAGCCGCAGACGGTGCTGCTACAGGAGCAGCCGGTTTTGCCTGGTTAAAATTATTGGTATTCGCTGGCGGTGTGGTTGCCTGACGCGAAACATTATTCGACTGACGCCCGATAGAACCGCCGCCACCCAGGCGTTTGGCTTCTGCGTCAGAGACGGTCATTGCCATCGTACTGGCGACGACCAGCATTGCGATCAGAAACTTTTTCATCATTCGACTCCTGTTGTTTCAAGTTTTATTTGCATCAAAGTTTGATACCGGTGTGTAATGCGGCCACACCTGCCGTCAAATTAAAGTACTGCACTCTGTCCAGTCCTGCCGTTTCCATCATCGTTTTCAGGGTTTCCTGATCCGGATGCATGCGTATCGATTCAGCCAGATACTTATAACTTTCGGCATCGCCGGCAATCTTTTGCCCCATCCATGGCAAGACTTTGAAAGAATACAGGTCATACGGTTTTTGCAAGATTTCCGGCACCTTGGAAAACTCCAGCACCAGCAACTTGCCACCTGGTTTCAGTACACGCCGCATTTCTGCCAGTGCCTGGTCCTTGTGGGTCATATTGCGCAAACCGAATGCCACGGTCACTCTGTCAAAGTAATTGTCCTGAAAAGGCAATTTCTCTGCGTCGCATAACAAGGTGGGGGTGATCAGGCCCTTATTCAAGAGACGGTCACGCCCTACCCTCAGCATGGATTCATTGATGTCGGTATGCCAAACCTCACCGGTCTTGCCAGCCTGACGCACGAATTCCTTGGTCAGGTCACCAGTCCCACCGGCGATGTCCAGCACTCTGAAGCCAGGACGCACGCCCGCCTGGGCCACAGTGAATATTTTCCATACCCGGTGCAGGCCAGCCGACATCATGTCATTCATGACATCGTATTTGGCCGCAACCGAATGAAAAACTTCGGCTACTTTATGGACTTTCTGGTCTTCTTCTACGGTGGTATAACCAAAATGGGTGGTATTGCTCATTTTCTTAGCCTTATCTTTACCAAAACGGCAGGTTCGTCAAATTTCACCCTCACTGTACGGGAATTTTGCCCCGTCCCTGCCAAATTTGCTATGTAACGGATTGTAGCCTATTCGTGGCTCAGTTCCCTGCCTAATTCCCTGCATCAGAGACAAATCAGGTGGCTTCGGCAGGCACGGCCAGTGCTCTGGCTAATTCCGTTTGCCATCGCGCTGCATTTTTTGCGTTCCATACCAGGTGCACTTCTTCGCTGCATTGAAAGCTGCAGTCACTGACTTCTAATCTGCGCAATCCTGTATCTAATCCTGCACCTGTTAGCACAAAATCCGGCAAATAAGCGAGTGCCCGCCCCGACTTCACCATGGACAACAATAATTGCAAATCGTCTATCCAGTAGCGTATTTTGCGTGGTAACTGATCATCCCGCCAGCCATCTGACAAATTGCCACGTTGCTTGCCGCAAAATAACGAGCGAGAAGGACTGACAAAATCGTACGCCAATGCTTGCTGGCTACTTATCTGCAAGCTGGCATTACTGCCATCCACACCTTGCACGGCAAGTGCCTCGGTCACCAGAGGATGTTGCAGCCCCGCCAGCAATTGCAAATGCAAGGCCCCCAAAGGAGTACTGACCCAGTTTGCTGACCAATAGCCACCACGCCCATGCAACACCTCACTGGTTACCAGCGCATTGTTCACCTCCCCTCGCTCCAGGGCAGCCAGGGCCTCATCTTCGTACATGCTGGTCAGGTGTATTTCTGCTTCTGGATAAGCCGCCATAGCCTGCCTGAACTGTTCTGCATGACGCCACAGCAAGATGGCTGGCCCGGCCACGCGACAACTGAGACTGGCTTGCTCACCACTGACATCTGCCTTGGCCTGATCCGCCAGCGCCAGCATATTGCGGGCAAATTCCAGCATGCGCTGGCCGCTGGCATTCAGGCTGAGTTGCTTGGCAGAACGGTCAAACAACACCGTATCCAAATCCCCTTCCAATCGGCGCAAGGCTTTGGACACTGCAGAGGGTGTCAGATGCAATTCCTGCGCAGCGACCCCCAGCGAAGGCTGCCTTGCCACACAGGCGAAGATTTTCAGGTCCGTCAGGTTCATGACCAGTTACATTTCCAATTTGGACATTAAATGTGAATATATATTGCTTTACTGGACATTTTATCAGGTCTAGCATAAGCCTACTCTCTCTTCCATTCTGCCTCCATCATGCCTATTCCTGAAAACCTGCTTCACCAGCAATGGATATACACCCGCCATCCAACTGGCATCGTCAGCGATGAACACTATGCATTACGCAACCAGCCTTTGGATACTGCACTGGACCGCGATGAAGTATTGATTGCCGCCCGCTATATCAGCGTCGATCCATATATGCGCATTAACCAATCTGCCAAACCGACCTATAACCCGGAACCACATCCCTTAAATACCGTGCAGGCTGCCGGTGTGGTCGGTCAGGTACTGGCATCGAATGCAGTCGGTCTCAAGGAAGGTGACTGGGTATTTGGCATGACAGGCTGGCAAAGTCACGCACGCGTGCATGTCAGCGCCCTGACAAAAATCGACCCGACGATCGCCCCCGTCAGTACCGCCCTGGGCGTACTTGGCATGCCCGGCCGCACCGCCTGGTTTGGCCTGACCGCGGCTGGCAAACCACACGCAGGTGAAGTTGTTGTGGTGTCCGGTGCCGCCGGTGCAGTTGGCTCACTGGTGGTGCAATTCGCCAGGCGCCATGGCGCCAAAGTATTGGGTATCGCCGGCGGCGCAGAAAAATGTGCATGGCTGACAGACAAGCTGGGGGCAGACTGGGCGCTTGATTACAAAGCCTTTGCCAACGACGAAGCACTGAGTAAAGAAATATTGCGCCTCACCGGTGGCGTCGATGTGTATTTTGACAATGTCGGCGGCATGGTCACCGATGCCATCATTCCCATCATCAAACGTCGCGCCCGTATCATCATCTGCGGTCAGATCAGCCAGTACAACGGCGGCCTTGATATACCAGAAATGGGGCCACGTTTGCTGCATCACATGCTATACCAGCGCGCCACCATACAAGGCATACTGGCACGCGACTACCTGCACCGCATGGACGAAATGCTGGCCATCGTCGCGCCCTGGGTCAAGGCCGGCGAACTGGTGTTTGAAGAAACCATCATCGATGGTTTTGCACAATTGCCGAATGCCCTGAATTCACTGTTCACAGGTGAACATCGTGGCAAATTGCTAGTGAAGGTGTAAGCACATGAAACATTTATTATCCCTTGTCACCCTCAGCTTCTGCTTCATCTTCAATGCCCACGCAGAAAGCAAACATGGCCCCACCTGGGGCGTACACGGCATGCTCTTGTTCGGCAATAGCGAAGGCATGTATGTCTCGCACCTGCCTATGTTCCACGCACCGCATGATTATCAGGTAGTGCTACAGATACGTTGCCTCGATCAAAAACTCGACACCGCCATCAAATCAAGGCTGGAACAAAAGCTGGTCTTGTGGACGATGGAACCAGAGCAATTCGAGATCGCCAGACTGGCCACAGGCAGCAAAATGCCTTTGAAACAATTCAAGGCAAACATCGTACTTGGCCATTTTGAACAGGGCGGCAAGGTCGAATACAAGGACGTGCCGATGGTAGTAGAAAAGACCCTGATCTTTCGCCAGTTATCACCACAAATGCGCGACAACAAACAAGCCATCTATCACCAGGTAGGTAGTGGCAAGCAACGCTTCCTGTTGAAGGAAATCGACAGCCGGCCTGACTTTGATCATGTGCTGGCGTTCAGCGTGCCAGCGAACGCGGCAATGTCGGATGTGGTGATGAAGAAGACAGAATTGCAGGCGGCGGCTGATGTTGAGTTTTTACAGGTCTTGCAGAGCAAGGTGGATAAGCGGGCTGGAGTGAAGGGGACGATTTATCTTGACAGGGCGGATTTGGAGTAGGCTACCAAGCTTAGTATGGACTACCCCACTAACGCATGTATTAACGTCGCTTTTGAAGTTGGGGTTGCTTTTGAAGTTGCAGTTGCGGTTGCTTTTGACTTTTGCAGTTCCCATGTGTCCTGTGTCCCTAAAGGGAAGGAACCTCGCCTTGCAAGGCGAGATCGTTACGCAGGCGGATTGCATGCAATCTGAATTCCCTGCTACACCGACGCCGTTTGTGCAGTACAGAAAATGGAAAAAGAAGGGCCGCTGTTTGAGCCGCAGGCGAGTTTCGGACCTTCCCATTTTTTGTACTGCACAAACGGGAACCCCCTTTAGGGGGCGACGACGCCTGGGTCGCCTTTTTAGCATACCTTTTTGGCGAAGCAAAAAGGTATGTAGCCGCCGGTCTACCACCGGCCTGCAATCTTAAATAACGTACGCGAGTAATTAAAAAACGAACTCGGAATTTCGATTCGTTTTTTTAATGCGCTTATCGAAGGCTGAGTGTCGGGCTGATGAAGCGTAGCCTAGCGAGGCCCTGTAGTGGTCTAATAATAACGGACACCGAGATAGGTGGGATAATTCACTTATTGAGGAAAAGAGATGAAAGCAAAAAGAAGAACATTTGAGATTGGCTTTAAGTTGCAAGTTGTCCGTATGGTGACA